>CAYQIX010000164.1:0-1503 GCA_964417765.1 uncultured Desulfurococcaceae archaeon | reverse complement strand
AGCTGTAGTCGCGGGCAAATAGCTCTAAAAAGCCTAGATTCCTTAAGCCGTACTTACTTCTAAATGCGTTGAGGAGCCTCTTAACGTTGCTACCCCAAACTGGGAGGTTGACGGTGAGCGCTAGTGCCGATTCGCCTGGATTAGCATAGAGTGCTAGCCACGCTAGGTAGTGGGTATAGCTGGCAGCACCAGGAGTTACATTCCTAAAGCTCCAGCAATCTACATCTAGTTCATTACATAACGTCTCCAACTCTTTAATGGCATTTAAGTCACCATCTAATATCGTCCTAAAGAACTTAATCTCGTCATCGTGCTTCACCCTAGACAGCATTACAGCCAAGCTGCGTGCGTCATGATAGACTATGTAAGCCTGATTAGTAATGAATGAAACTATCTTATCTCTATTCAGAGTTCCAGCTTCAGCATCCTTCACATACGGATGCTCAAGTATTTCCTCATTAAGCTTCTTCAGCTTCTCACGAATTTCATTAAGTATTTTGAACCCATTCATAGTACTTACCCGCTCTACTACTAGTATGTAAGGAAAAAAGTCTCAGTACAACGTACTCTTGGTGTAACGATGGGACTTACAGACCGTTTACGTAGGGATGTAGAGTACATTTGGGCTAAGATATTTAATCATCCATTTGTAATCCAGCTATATGACGGCACACTGCCTATCAGTAAGTTTAAGTACTATATTATACAAGACTATAACTACTTAATATCAATGATGAGGTGTTTCTCTCTAATTGCTGCCAAAGCGGGTCCATCGGTGAGTGCTAAGGCGTTGGAGATAGCGCTTGCGGACGCAACTACTGAGTTAGAGAACTATAAGAAGCTGCTAGGGAAGCTCGACCTCAGCTTTAACGATGTAGTAAATACTGAGCCTGCCCCAACAAATCTAGCATACATGAACTATCTGCTAGCTACGTGTGCCTTGGGTACGCCGCTCGAGGGGCTTGTGGCTGTCCTACCATGCTTCTGGTCGTACCTTGAAATTGCTGAGAAGCTAAAGGATAAGTTAGCAGCAAATGAAGTCAGCATATATAGGGAGTGGTGTATGACGTACTTAAGTAGTGAGTATAAGAACTTAGTGCGCGACCTAAGGGAACTTATAGATACCTTATGGGATGGGATGAATTACGACAGATACTTAAAACTCTTTACTAGGTCCTCTAAATACGAATACATGTTTTGGGATATGGCATACAGAGAAGAGCAGTGGCCTGTATAATGGTGGGCCCGCGGGGATTCGAACCCCGGACCTCCCGGTTATCAGCCGGGCGCTCTGACCAGGCTGAGCTACGGGCCCCATATAGACTTGAAGAGATGTACTTTATAAGGTTTAACACACGAGTAGATATTGTGTTCTAAGGCCATCAATACTTAAATACCGCAAATATATAACGTGATTATGGCGGCGGTCGTCTAGCCTGGTCTAGGACGCCGGCCTGCCACGCCGGAAATCCCGGGTTCAAATCCCGGCCGCCGCACCATACC
>CAYQIX010000163.1:0-1508 GCA_964417765.1 uncultured Desulfurococcaceae archaeon | reverse complement strand
TACCACCTAAAGGCACAGTCAGCGGGTACAGGAAGTACATAGCCATAGAGCCACCACGTCCTGACCCCAAGCTCGAGGAATTAGTCGAGTTAAAGCTAGCTGATGTAATAACTGAGAGTGATGTCGTCGAGGATATGGAGGAGAAGAAGAAGGTACTGCTCTCGAAGCTTGAGAAGATAGTAAGAGTAGTTGACTCTCCCGTGGACTACAGCAAGGTCAAGCCCTCAGTAAAAAGGATACCTATAGAGAGGAAGATGTACGAGTACCTTAGGTACTACCTCATCAGGGACAAAGTAGGTCTAGGTGTGCTAGAGCCCTTCATTAGGGATCCATGGATTGAGGACATAACCGCAAAGGGAGTCGGCTATATCTACCTAGTACACAAGGTATTCGGACCTCTAGAAACTAACATAGAGTTTAAGACCCCTGAAGAACTAGACATGTTCGTAATACGATTGTCAGAGCGTGTCGGAAAGCCCGTCTCCCACGCAAGACCCATAGTAGATGCTACTCTTCCCGACGGGTCGCGACTCAATATAGTCTACGGTACAGACGTTAGCTTAAATGGCTCAAACTTCACAATCAGAAAGTTCAGCAAGACACCAATAAGCATTACGCAGCTAATAGCATGGAATACCATGAACGAGTACATGGCGGCGTATATATGGATGCTACTAGAAAACAGCATGAGTGGATTTATATGTGGTGAGACCGCGTCTGGTAAGACAACGACATTAAATGCAATATCAGCATTCATACCTCCAACAGCGAAGGTCGTGTCAATAGAGGATACAGCTGAAGTACAGCTCCCACACCCTAACTGGGTTAGAGAGTTAACTCGGGATACAGGAAGTAAGGAGTCGTCAGTCACCATGTTCGACCTGCTGAGAGCAGCGCTAAGGCAGCGACCAAACTACATTATAGTCGGAGAGATCAGAGGACCTGAAGCAGCTATAGCATTTCAGGCGATGCAGACAGGCCACCCAGTACTGTCCACATTCCATGCAGGTTCAGTTGAGAGGCTGATTCAGAGGCTAACAGGCGACCCCATAAACATACCTAAGACATTCATGGACAACCTAAACTTCGTCATAATACAGAGCGCAGTCTGGAGAGAAGGAGTAATGGTCAGAAGGGTACTCAGCATTAACGAAATACTCGGCTACGATCCAGGAGCAGATTCCATAATATTCATCCCGGTATTTAATTGGGATCCAGTGAAAGATACCTTCATATTTAGAGGAAGGGGAGCTAGCTATTTATTAGAGGAGAAGATCGCTACTAGGAGAGGAATATCGAGATTAGAAATGAGGAAAATTTATGAAGAACTTGAAATGAGGGCTGAGTACCTCCGGGAGCTGGTTAAGAGGAAAATATTTAACTACTACGATGTGTGGAAGGCAATTGTCAAGAAACATGAGCTAGGTTTAGAGGAAGCACTTAAGAGATTAAAGAAGGGAAGGCTATTTTGAGGAATCCTGAATGTCAGCTAAAGATATTTTAAAGAA
>CAYQIX010000162.1:0-1539 GCA_964417765.1 uncultured Desulfurococcaceae archaeon | reverse complement strand
AAAGAAAGTAGTTATGGTTTCCTGTGCTCGAGACTGGTTGAGGCAGGCGTTGAGGCTTCCTCAGAAACGTCTACACCTAGAATCTGAAAATCCTTTTAGGCAAGAAAGAAGGCTATTTCTTCCATTACTAATACCTATTATTGAGTATAGGCCCCTTCGGAATAAGTGTTACATACTCAATTAATTCCGAATCAGGTATTCGTTACTGCAAATATGAAAATTAGTATTTTTGTCTTGATGCTCTAAATTATATAACACTCACCAATGTTTATACCAACCAATTAAATTAGTCTTGAAAGAACGTAAGAATATTTAGCCATTAAAGTCATATTGTGCCAGGAGGTGTGGGGGTTTTGACTACCTCGACCTTAAAGAAGGCCGTGCAACCAATTAAGCCAGGTGAGCTTGACAAGGTTCCACCAGGATATTGGGCTGCTATAGTAGATGGTCGTGTTGCCGCCTGGGCTAGAACTCTAAAGGAGCTACGCGAAATAATGACTCGTAAGGGTTACAAAAAAGATGAGTACGGGATAATCAAAGTTCCAGGCCACGACCTATTAGTTGTCTAAAATCTCTTTACACTTGAGCGTATTCAATGGAGGTTCTAAGTGATGAACATCACTCAAGGTGATTTAAAGCTAGAATACTAATAATTAGCGTTACGTTCCTCTTGTAAGAACGTAAGAGCGTTGGCACTAATGTTTCAGTTAACACGTTTGATAGTCGTAAGGTATATTACATTGTGAATTCCTGTTTTTCAGCTTCTCATTAGCTACTGAAATGCTGATTTATAGATCTCGGGCTCTCTCAGCAACTAATCTAGAGTTTATTAGAGCGAGTTATCTTAGGGGGTGATTTATGAGTCTTATGTATTAGTTATGCATAGTGGATTTTAATAGACTTTAATTAGATGTGCTTGGTATGGGTAATGTCTGAAAGGAACTTGCTTGCTCTTGCTAGGAGGGTATCTAATGAATTAATGCTTTGGTTCGTAATGTAGTCTATTTCTTTTAGGAATATCTGCCTCCGTTGTTAGTGATGTCGTTAAGGATGTGATGATGCGTCCTCCATTACAGCAGGCCTTAGCTAGTGCCTTACTGACAGTATTCGGTGCTGGGTGGTTCCTGCTCTCGCTGACCTTAATGCACAATATGGCGCGTGAAAAGAAAACACGAATTCTTCTTAGCAGTGAGGTTTCGGAGAAGGGACTTGAGTGCTGAGTCAGTAGCTGACTTCGTGAAGGACGCTATTTCACTGTATAGGGGTTACCGCTGGCTCATAGTGTCTATTGGTGTGATAGCACTAGTGGTTGAGGCTTCGATGGTAGCTTACTCAGTCTTCTACAACGTCGCAGGAGTTACTGAAGTTAGTGAGTTCTTATTCAGGCTGTTCATAGGTATTGCTGTGTTCTCATACGCTGCTTTAAGCATCTATGTTGAGGAGGTGTTTATGGCTAGGAAGCTGGCTAAGGTCAGGTTGGTTGAGGGCAGACTCTCTGAGTTCCTGAAGTAGTGTGGGTTGTGCTGGAATGAAGCCTAG
>CAYQIX010000161.1:0-1544 GCA_964417765.1 uncultured Desulfurococcaceae archaeon | reverse complement strand
AATGATGATTAAGCCAGGCAAGGAGATCCTGTATTCTCTAGCACTCCTAGCTAGCTCCTTACCGTGAATTAAAGCGTGAGACATGCCTACCTCCTCCTAGCCCTCCTCGAGATAAGCAGGCTAGCCGTAGTGAACATCAAGCCAGCCACGAACGGAGCTACGGTGTACGTCAGCACAGCCTTAGAGAACTCCTCAGAAACCTCAGCAGAACTAACAGCAACACCAGACTCAGTAGATAGAGCTAAGAACCTACCCTCAGAATCAAACAGAAACCTAATCTCCTCACCATCGATTTTAACGGGTACCTCACCGACACCTCTAATGACCTTCACGGACCCGTTAGAGAACCTCAGCTTAATACCCTCACTAGGGCCCAAGCCAATCACAGATAATGGGGTCCCGGCAGGGAGAACATCAACTACCTCACCGCTAATGCTTAAGGTAGCTATAGGCTCACTGTAAACCCTCCAGATACCATGTATAGAAATAATAATGAGCAACACACCTATAATAGCGAATAAAGTCCTCATGGACCTTACCCGTGAGAAATAGCTAGAAGTTGAGCGGCCTCATCGGCCCGAGGCCTCGGCCTCTGGGCGCCCAAGAAAATTAAGCTAGTTTCTCAATTAAAAACAGGATTAGACGTTAACCGTTAGTGTCACGGACCCTAGGCTTACAGCGTCGTTATTGACTACACCGTAGTCCTTAATGTACGTCAAATCAACATCTGTATATGCTGTAATCGTTACGGTGTAGGAACCGCTCGGAGCGCCCGTCGGGTCAATGGTGATTCCGTAGCTCTTAGATACCGGTGTAGCTGACCCGGTCCTCGGGTCCGTCTTGCAGTCTAGCCCAGTCAGAGTTATTACGTAGACGTCCTTACCCTGCGTGTGGAATGCTGATGTAGCTCCCGTGACCCTAGGTAGCGTGCTACCGCTACCAGTAACTTCAATCACTAAGTAGTTACCGTACTGAGTCCCAGTCAGCGGGTTAACGAATGGGTCGGGCAGGCCTGTGTCGGCTTCATTGTTAGTAACTAGTATAGTGAACGGAGCTGCATTAGCTAGAGTAACCGAGGTAACTGCCTCACCAGTACTGTTAATCACCTTAAGCCCTAGCGAACTAGGAACATCAACAGCATCAACAGTTATTATGTGGTAGTCAGGCGGCTTAATCTCAGCTAACTTAGCGTCATAGAGCGGGAGAGTCACCTGCTTAAAGTAGAAGACACTGCCGTCACTTATCTTCAAGTAGTACGTCTCACCCGACTCATAAGCACCTGAAGTCGTAGCAGTACCAGAGGACACAGCTAAGGTCTCGACCACGAAGCCCTTGCTATTATAGAGCTCAGCAGTACTAACATTAAGAGGCGTACCAGTCAACTTATTCCTAATAATAAACTTAATAGGTAACTGAAGCGGTACCCTCTCAGCAACAGGCGTCTCAGTCTTACCGACACCAGCACCCGGAATACTTAAGCCTCCCTTCCAGACAGCATAACCAGCTAAACCAATGACTATGAGTAGCAGTAAGATAGCCGCTGT
>CAYQIX010000160.1:0-1548 GCA_964417765.1 uncultured Desulfurococcaceae archaeon | reverse complement strand
GAGGAATTAAAGCTTCAGATAGACCTCAATTACTAAGGTATGCTAATAAAATACCACTACTTTATGATGAGGGATCAGATGTATCATTTAAGATAGTTAACGAAGAAATTGACTGGAATTATTATGGCTTGTCATTTCCAGCTCCCCTTGTTGTGCTAGTACATATATGCAGCACTAAGATACCATACAAGGGTGTAGGAAAGGAGTCAATAGCTGACGTACCTGAGATAGAAAGGGAGATAATAGCAGCTATACGTGAAGTGGCTAGAAAGCTCAAGATGTATTTATCTAAGAAGAGGAAGGAAAGGGAGGAAGCTGAGAAGGCAGTAACTATAGCGAAATACATACCTGAGGTTGCTCAGGCACTATCAAAGATAGTTAACAATATAAAACCTGAGGACTTAGAATCAAAGCTGCTGTCACTGCTTAATCAAAAGTTAAAGGCCTTCAAGATAAGGTCAGTAGATGAGGTAGTTGTTGGAATAGAGTAGCTAGAGGTGGTAATCCTTGACATTATCGTACATTTCGTCTAAGGACCTTAAAGCCAGGGAAAAAGCACTCGAGATACTTAGGAGTAAGTTTGGTGAAATAGCTAAGCAGATACTTGAAGGTAAGACTCCAGTAATGGTAATAAGGAAGAGAACTCTGGCTAACACCATATTCGACCGAGAGAAAGGAATTTTGAGAATAGGTGACGAATCTCTCAGGAGGTCCTTCTTAAATGCTGGCGAAGCTAAGAAATTCATGCAGACAGTACTGATGGCCAGCATAATATATGACACCTTAGTAAACAATGAGTACCCAACGATAAGAGATCTCTATTATAGAGGCAAGCACACGATAAGATATAGGAAGTTGCCATCAAAGAAGGTGGTTGAGGAAAATACTTGGGATGAGCAAAAGGAATCGGACTCCGTAATTAGGGATATAGAAGTCTTTATTGACATGCTCAGAGAAGAGCTACTAATACTTAGCAAAGAGAAAGGCAAAGTCGTCGGCAACATGAGAATCAAGTCAGGTGATGATGTAATTGACTTAAGCAAGATGGGCCATGGCGCATACGCTATAGAGCCAACACCAGACTTCATAGAGTTTGTTGACGTTGATGCTGAATATGTCTTAGTAATTGAGAAAGACGCTGTGTTCCAGCAGCTCCATAGAGCTGGATTCTGGAAGAAGTACAAGGTAATTCTCGTAACGAGCGCTGGACAGCCTGACAGAGCTACTAGAAGATTTGTTAGGAGATTAAATGAGGAGCTAGGGCTGCCTATCTATGTGCTAACTGACGCTGACCCCTATGGATGGTATATCTATAGCGTATTTAAGGTCGGGTCAATCACACTCTCATATGAGAGTGAGAGGTTAGCTACACCTAAATCCAAGTTCCTAGGAGTATCTATGGTAGATATCTTCGGAAGCAAGAAGTTGGGTAAAAAGCCATACCTAACTGAAGCAGAGAGAAAGAACTTCATAATTAAGGCGAAGGATAAGGACATAAAGAGAGCTAAAGAGCTAATGAACTACAGCTGGTTCAGGACGAAGCGCTGG
>CAYQIX010000159.1:0-1601 GCA_964417765.1 uncultured Desulfurococcaceae archaeon | reverse complement strand
GCAGGTCCCTCAGGCATGACTGCAGCTAAGTACCTTGCTGAGAGAGGCTTTAAGGTACTGGTAGTAGAGCGCAGGCTGAGCGTAGGCGGAGGCATTGGCGGTGGCGGCAACTTATTCCACAAGGTACTAGTTGAAGCTCCAGCCCATGAAGTCCTCAACGACTTCAACATAAGGTATGAGGAGGTAGAGGAAGGACTCTACGTAGTAGATACCGCTGAGCTAGAGGTTAAGCTAGCTGCTGGAGCCATAGATGCTGGAGCTAAGTTCCTGCTAGGTGCTACAGTTGAGGATGTGATATTCGCTGAAGATCCGCTCAGAATTTGTGGCGTAGCACTACTCTGGACTGCGATACCACTTAGCGGGCTTCATGTGGATCCTGTCTTTATTAGATCAAGAGCAGTTGTTGACGCAACCGGGCATGATGCGGAAGTGCTCTCGGTTGCAGCTAGAAAGCTTCCTGAGCTAAAAATAGTGATGCAGGGTGAGAAGTCGGCTGAGGCATCAGTAGGCGAGAAACTAATTGTTGAGAAAACAGGCAGAGTAGCGCCAGGGCTTTATGCTACGGGTATGGCAGTAGCAAAGCTTTATGGAATACCACGTATGGGTCCTATATTTGGCGGCATGCTGCTTTCAGGAAGAAAAGTAGCTGAAGTAGTAGCCAGAGACTTAAGAAAGTAATTTTTTCTGATTTCTCTCCTTACATCTTCTGCTTGTAAGTATTCTGTCGAGGTAGGAAGAAATATTTGGCTTTTATTGAGAGTACTATGGTGCGTAGCAGTGTATGACGTAGTAGTGTTAGGTGGCGGTCCTGCAGGATATGTAGCAGCTCTAAGGCTAATTAGAGAGGGACTCAAGGTAGCTGTCATTGAGAGGAAATACCTGGGCGGAGAATGCACCAACTGGGGTTGTATACCCTCTAAGGCATTGATTGAGGCCTCGCACGTATCGTACCTACCTAAGGTAAGTAGGGTAGCTGGCATTAACTTGGAGCTGAAGTCTGTTGACTCACGTAGGCTAATGGGATGGGTAAGGAGAGTTGTATTTAGGTGTAGGGAGGGTGTTAAGTACCTACTAAGTGAGGCAGACATATTTGAAGGATATGGCAAGCTGAAGGGGCGCAATGAGGTAGTTGTAGAGGGTAAAGAAGGAAAGAAGATTATTGAGGGAAAGTACGTAATAGTAGCTACAGGTTCAGATCCTGTCTCAATTCCAGGGATCAAGATTGATGGTGAAAAGATCTTGAGTAACAGGGAGTTCTTTGAGTTAGGCGAGCTACCGTCGTCTATACTAATTGTTGGTGCTGGCGTGATAGGTGTTGAGTTAGGTCAGGCACTGGCTAGGCTCGGCGTTGAGACGCACATTGTTGAGATTCTAGACAGACCTCTTCCTACATTTGATGAAGATGTATCTCAAATTATTGCTAAGTACTTGAGGAAGTACGGTATTGACCTCATGCTTTCGTCAGTACTGAAGTCTGTTGAGGTGAAAAGCGGAGAGCTAGTGGCCAGAGTCATTAAAAAGAAGGGTGGTGAGGCTAAGGAAGTTAAGGTAGACAAGGTGCTGATAGCTGTAGGTAGGAGGCTAAATAGCTCAGGTATAGG
>CAYQIX010000158.1:0-1611 GCA_964417765.1 uncultured Desulfurococcaceae archaeon | reverse complement strand
ACTTCCTGGCTCCTTAACGTACCTTTTCACCATAGCGCTACTGTCTAGATATACGATCTGCTCTCTCATACCTCGTAACCCTAACTAACTCGCTTACTAAGCCCTCCTTAGGCTCCATGGGCTCAAAATCTATTTCGTAGTCCTCAGAGCCAGCCAGCTCCATCAACGCGTCAGTTAGAGCATTCTCCAGAAGCTCATCCCTTATTATATCCTCAAGAAGCTTACTCACCTCCACACCTTTACTCATCGCATATTTCCTGAACCTCTCCCATACCTCCTTATCCACGTAGATACTAGTCTTCACCTTAACCACCCTAACCACCTCCTATACAGAAAGTACCGAAAGTAGTATAAAACATTAACTGAAGCCCTTAGAAAGAACTTAAACTGCAGTACACGCTTCTATATCTCCTCTCAAACTAAATATAGCATGAAGTAAATCATAAGACTCGTGCTCCTCTCAATTAAGGACATTACCTCCTAAGGCATGATGAGTACTAGTCTAGAAGGCACTAGCTTAATATTGCGTCCAAATTGTAGGTTGCTATAAACGCCTTAATCACCATGCATATTGAGCTAATTAGCAAGTCAATCTAGCCACTCCCAGAAGACTCAAGGTTCTCTACTAATCCAGTTGAAGTTAGAGCTGAGGTTGCACCTAGTAGGTAATTCTGCTGACTCTGGAGAAGTTCAAAGAAATGAAGTTGAGTACGGTAATTTAAAGCGCGATAAAGTACTAGGTAAGATCTGCTTGATAAATACCAAAGGTGTTCGCTACCCTATTAGCGCACGTATCTATACCTGACTAATGTTCCCAGCTATTAGAACATCCCATTCTGTATGGCAGAGCCCCCTCTTGGACCTCTTCACTGAGCTTTTCAGCTCATTAGGACTTAACTCAAGTACGGTGTCATTAAGAAGGTCCTCTACCGTAGATAAGCCCTCGATGATCAGCTAACCGTCTCTAATTATAGCTCTTACGTAGCCGACAGTTCTTATACTAACCCTCCCACGTATCTCCTTACTCGTGTATATCTCACCTCTCTTGCCCACCTTCAAGATCACTTCTGACACTACATAACCCTTCGAAAAATATTTTGACTTCCGAAAATCAAGGTGTTCTGAGAATATCTAACTAAGGCTCGAGCAATATCTTCTGTACCAGCAGTAACTACAGTGAGGATCTGTGCGAGGATTAGGCGGCCTTGCAGATATCTTAACCCTCTCTCCCTTCCTCACGAGCTCGGGTTTTCTTAAGTATGTACTCATTCACTACGTAGCTGATAGCCCCACTTTCCAGAAAGAGGTAAGCTTCTCTGACAAGACCTAATGTTCTATTAGATAGATGGACGTAGAAGAGTAATCGACTAGTGAAGCGCACGAACTTCTTCCGCCTGAAAGCCTTAATCTCGGCACAGCAAACTATCTTCTTCCAGCTAGGATATGCGCAAAGGGATTAAGTTTATTGGATCCGCATCCTTGCCGGGACATCGCGATATACTTAGATTACTTAGTATTGAGGTGCTTTAGTACTACTGATTGCTCGTTACTGTGAGGTGCCTTCTCTCGAGGTACTTCATGAAGTCTCTATATAGTTCATCTTTCATACCT
>CAYQIX010000157.1:0-1615 GCA_964417765.1 uncultured Desulfurococcaceae archaeon | reverse complement strand
TCTCTACCTCAGACATTATATACATTTTAGCTTGAGCTGAATCTAAACATACTAGAATACTCTTGCGGGGGAGGAGCTTGCCTAAGCGTAAGAGAGTCAAGAAGGTCGCTGCCAAGCGTAAAAAGCGCATCAAGTCAGTAGCTGCAGCATTAGTTGCAGCTGGAGCAGTAGTAGCGGTTATCACGCTTCTGAACCTGCCATTAGTTAGCATTAGCTGTAGTGAATTGAGTGTTGATGTAACTTACCACAGGAACCTCACAGCCTCCTTGATTAAACTGAAGTTCAACCCAGAAGCTAGTCTTCTCAGAACCAACATCACACATGTTAGTATAGAAGCTATAGTACTTAATCAGACTAAGGAACTAGCAGTAATTCCCCTAAAGCCCGGGGAAGTCTTTAAGATAGGTACTACCGTCACATACAACATTACCGATCAGGTACTACCTACCACATTATTCATTAGGGACAATGTCACAGGAGTCAAGTACCCTGTCGCTCTAATTTCGTCACCTAAGAAGGCGTACTTCCCCCTAAGCACGTACTTGTACGTGGCTCTACTTGAAGCTCACATAGTTAACTATGAAGCACTAATCAAAGTAAGTACTAAATCGCCGATTATTCTGCACATAAAGATTAACTACACAGAGAATAACGTTACGCGTGAAGTCGTAGGCCCCATTACAGGTACTAAAGAGTTGCGTATAGGAGGCTCTTTTGAGTATCTTAAAGTGACTCCCTTTATGGCTGTAGGCCCTCTTGTTCTGGAGGTTCAGGGCAGTACAGCAACCTTATACCCCATCGACAATGTTCAGTTCTTTACTGCCCTATCTGTGACATTTATAGCCGTAGGTTTAGCTCTGCTGTACACAGGAGGGGGTAGGAGGTAATTTTCTGAACAATCATTGAAAATTCACAAGTAGCTTAATGTCAGCCTGAATAAATTTACTGGTGGAATGATCAAAAACAAACTAAAATTTTAAAAAGCACCCGAAAGTATATCTTCTTGAGAGGTGCATATATTGAGGCACTTAAAACCAATTACTCTAACTCTATCAATACTAATCGTTCTGGCTATGTTCATAGGCTTTGCAACTGCAGTGCACCCAGCGCAAGCCCAAGAGAAAGGCCCCGCCTCTGATTACCTGATATATCAGGCAGTTCCATTAGAGCAGGTTCCTGAGGCGATAGGTAAGACCATAGATGTCTACATATTCGGGCTGGCGCCTGCCCAGACAAAGCTACTGCAGGGTAGGACTGACATCACAATATATACTGCTCCAGCAGGCTTAACAGACTATGACGTAAACCCAGCCCCCGTATACACTACAACCCTAGACGGTGTACTAACTAAGGAAGAAGCTGCAGCGAAGCTAGGTGTTCCTGCCGCAGCCATAACATACATAGAAGTCAACGAGACATCCAAGAAGACCTACGTAGAACTAGGTGCCTACCCAGGCAAGGGCATCAACCCGCTCGCTTTCAGGGAGATCAGATTCGCGTTAAACTACCTGATTGACAGAGACTACGTAGCAACCAACATCTACGGCGGCTACGCCGTCCCAATGTTTACGTGCTATTCGTCCTTGGACCCGATGTACTCATTAATAGCCGACAT
>CAYQIX010000156.1:0-1621 GCA_964417765.1 uncultured Desulfurococcaceae archaeon | reverse complement strand
ATTTCCTTGAGTCCGAGGGTGTCAGTAAGTCAGTCTACGTACTCTGGAGTGGTGAAGGGGCTCACGTTAGGATCTCTGAGCATGCCTTCTCAGAAGAGCTTCTGAGTAGACACCACCCGCTAGACGTGGCATTTGCTGTTGCTGAGTACGTACTCAGGAAGCTCAAGGACAAGCTCGAGGCTCTCCACAAGGAGTCCGGAGGTGTATTAAAAGTCGAGAACTTAGTTGATATTAAGCGGGTCTTCACCGTACCGCTCTCACTCCACAGAAAACATGACTTAGTTGCAGTTTGCATGAGACCCGACGACCTCTCGTCCTTTGATATTTCATGGGCTAGGGTGGAGGAGTTCAAGCACAGGAGTGTTTGGAAGGAATATGAGGTAGGGGAGGCAGATGAGCTGGCTAGGAAGGCGTTAGCGGTAGTAGGTAAGGTTAAGACGCTGCCAGTAGGTACTAAGTCTACCAGAGTAGGT
The DNA here is from genome assembly GCA_964417765.1 of uncultured Desulfurococcaceae archaeon. Taxonomy (GTDB): domain Archaea; phylum Thermoproteota; class Thermoprotei_A; order Sulfolobales; family NBVN01; genus B83-G16. The sequence continues at coordinate 1,148 of CAYQIX010000156.1, read as the reverse complement.
AAGGTAGAGAGGAGGACAGCACCTAAGAGGGTAGCTGCTGGGGTAGGTAAGTTAGGGAGGTTTCAGGTGATGGCTCTTCTTCAGGCTGCTAGGTACTATATTCTTACTGGTGACTTAGAGAAAGCTAAGTCATTCGGGCTGAATAGAGCGATATTCTATGCGTGGGCAAAGCACTACGGCAGGTTCTACGTGGGGAGGAGGGCACCGTACAGGTATGTGGGTAGCGGCCGGGAAGTACCTGAGTCTGAGAGGAAGCTAGTGAGCGCGGCGGGTGAGGAAGCATTCGTGTCACCTAGGGGGTGGTTCGTGATGGGCGGTCAGGAGCAGCTGCCTGAGGACTACGATAAGAATGTAGTTAGTAAGATAGAGTCAGTAGTACCTTATGAGGTTGCTTGGGAAGCAGCACTCAAGTACTTGAGCAAATTCCCTAGGCAGGTGCTGCTAGACCCACAGAAGTTCTATGAGAAAGCCTACAAGCCTGTCAGGGACGAATTCACAGAGAAGGTTATTGAGGAATTAATTGAGCTGAAGGAGGAGGTTAAGCAGGGAAGAATTGAGCCGCAAGTAAAGAGCAGTGCCTTAAGGAGTAAGGGAGAGTACGTAAGAAAAACCAAAACACTTCTTGACTGGGTTAAGAAGGAAAGCAAGGAGGAAAAGAGTAAGTAACTTTACTACTGGTGCACGACATTAGCTAGGGAGGTACTTGATCCTCGCCCGTGACCTCCCCTTAGACAATACCAGCGCTGCTAGCACTACACCTGCAGTACTTGATATGAAGAGCTCGCTAATACCTGAAAGTGCCTGCAGCATTGTAAGTACTGCAAGCACTATTATAGGTCCTACAGCTATCGCGGCCTTACTCAAAGAAGGTACAGGAGTTATATCTAGTTGCTTAGATAGTACGTACATGACGTAGGCGATAACAGTTAAGAGGGCTACAGTAAGTACTGGGATTTTTATCGTGTAGGAACAGACGTAGAACACTAAGAAGAAGGTCAGTGAGGTGGCTATAGACACCGCAGCCAGCACCTTTTGAGGTAATAGCTTACCGCTCGCAGTCCTGTGCACTAACTTAGCCATACATGAAAGAAATACTATAGCAAGTAGAGAGCCAGCAACTTCACTTATACCTATTTTATACCTGGATA
>CAYQIX010000155.1:0-1677 GCA_964417765.1 uncultured Desulfurococcaceae archaeon | reverse complement strand
AGTACTGCGCTGAGGTTTGGGTATAGGGACTACATGATTGCTAGGTACTTGGAGGCTCTCGGTTCTAGGGAGGAAGTTCTTAATTTGCTGAAAGCCTTCGAGGAGCCTCTAAAGCCCTCTATTAGGTGTAATACGCTTAAGGTGCGTAGCTGCGGCTTACTTGCTGAGAGGCTAGGTGAGCTTGGGTACGTTCTGAAGGGCATCAGCTGGGAGCCTACCTCATTTACTATTGAGGTCTTAGGGAAGCCCCCACCGGGCGCTACCCACGAGTTCTTGCTGGGTATGTACTACCTCTACAGAGGTGCTGCATCACTTATACCTCCGCTAGTTCTATTGCCTAAGCCGTCTGACGTGGTGCTTGATATGGCTGCTGCACCTGGCGGTAAGACCACTCACATGGCTCAGCTAATGCGTAATGAAGGCTTGATTGTAGCTGTTGATATCAGTAAGGCGAGGATGAGAGCCCTAAGGAGTAATCTCGAGAGGTTGGGCGTGAGGAATGTTCTTGCACTGAGATTAGATGGTGCCCGCGTACCTGAGCTCTTTGGGCCGTATTTCAGTAAGGTGCTGCTCGACGCCCCATGCACTGCTGAGGGCTTAGTACAGGTGGATAAGTCGAGGAAAACTAGGACGGCGCTTGATGACTTGTTCGCTGCTAGAGAGAGGCAAGTTAGGCTGCTGCTTGCTGCTGTAGATTCGGTTGTCAGTGGAGGCTACGTACTCTACGCTACATGCTCTATAGCCCCTGAGGAGGACGAGCTAGTTATTTCTGAGGTACTTAAGCTGAGGGACGACATAAGTGTCGTGCCCTTGCCTGACATAGTTGACTTCAGGTCTGGCCTTACCGAATACTTCGGTATCAAGCTTCCTGATGAGCTCAGGCTCTGCGGTAGATTGTACCCACACATACATTGTATGGAGGGCTTCTTCCTATGCCTGCTGAGAAAAGAGTGAGGGGTGCTGCTGGAGGCATTAAGTGCGTCCTTGCTGGCGATGAGGTGCTTAAGCTTGTAGAGTACCTATTCGGCCCTGACGCCAGAAGTGTTGTTGAGAGCTTGGGTACGGTGCTAGTATGCAGTGGCGAGTTCAGTGAGGTCTACTTAGTCAGTAACTTGATGGCTGACGCTATTGCTACGCTGTTTAAGCGCGGTTACGTCCCCTACTCAGCAGGACTGTACGCAGGAAGACTTAGGAGGTTGAGGCCTAAGTTCATACCGTCAGTAAGCCTCCTCCAGGTAATATACGACTCCGTAGGCCCTAGGAGAGCAATAGGGGTTAGCGAAGAGGGCCTGAAGCCTTTCCTCTACGGCAATGACATTCTCAGGAAGTCAGTCACCAAGTGCTACGAGCCCGTAAGTAAGGGTGAGGTAATTGGCATCTTAGGTAGCGATGGCTACGTCTATGGTGTGGGATTAAGTAATGTAGACTCATGCAGCAAATTAAGCAAACTCGGAGACCTCGATGAAGTAGCTAAGAATGTATTTGACATAGGCTGGTACCTCAGGGGAGGTACTGAACCTAGGGAGAGGAAGTATAAGGTAAAGTAGGCCAGAGGACTGCAAGACGAGAAGGACAAGCGCCTAGCTCGCGCCGTGCACAGGCCCAATCAGCACCGCATCGCCCCGCCCAACGAGCTGCGTCAGCCTCGGGCGATTGGGAGCGGCGGGCATACACCCC
>CAYQIX010000154.1:0-1694 GCA_964417765.1 uncultured Desulfurococcaceae archaeon | reverse complement strand
CCTCCAGTATTTTCCTATCTAGGGCTATGTCTTTGCCTTCAATTATTAGGTCTACCTCCTTTCCTAGCTCTCTGGAGAGGTCTCTTACTAGTCTAGGCAGTAAATTGAAGACCTGCCCTATAGGCACGAGTCGCATGTTCATTACTTCCTCTTGAAGCATGTTGGCTATTAATTCAAATGATGAGATAGTATTTGATAATTCAGATGAATTCAGCTTTTTAGCTATTTGAGCTAACCTAGACTTTATTAAAATCATTTCTCCGACTAGGTCGAAGAGCTTATCTAAGCTCTTAACCTTAACCTTGATTTCTTCTATACGTTTGTGCATGTAATCCTTCTCAACTTCAACTGTTGCGCTTTCCTCACCCTCTATAAACTCCTCAATCTTCTTAACTAAGTGCGAGACTTCTTCGTCAGATGGCTTAACAGATGCGAGTTCACCAAGCTCCTCCATACTCAAGCCTACTTCATCAGCTTTTGCTTCACTAATAGCGAACTCAGCTACTTCAGGGATCTTTCGCAGCACATTTTCTAGTTCTGTCAAATTGTCCTTGTCCGCTAGGAAGTATATAGTTACCTCTCTTGTGTCTTTACTCATTGATGTTGGGTCTGGTTCTACGTTTACTAGTACACCCCGTTCCTCAACTTCCTTCATTATTGCAAATACTTTGAGCTTAGGTGACGGGCATTCCTCTGATAGCTTAATCCGTAGCTTGTATATAGTACCTGAATCTTGTCCCTGAATACCTGAAATGCTTGAAACTTGCGAAGTCTTCTCTTGAACACTTTGAATACTCCGTATTACTTCAATGAGTTTGCTTGGCGAGGGCAGCGGCTTACCTTCATCGTAGGCGTCGATCATGCTTCCAATGAAGTCTATTCCTTTGAGTAAGATGTCTATGATGTCTGAAGTTACTTCTAGTTTACCGTCCTTTATAGCTGATAGTAGATCTTCCATGGCATGAGCCAGGTTAGATAAGTCTGATAATCCCATAGCAGCTGATGATCCCTTAATTGAGTGGATTAGCCTGAAGATTTCGTTAACTAGCTCCAAGTTGCTTTTTTGTTTTTCGAGGGTCAGTAGTAAATCATTTAGTTTGCTCAGATACTCCCTGACTTCACTCACGAAGAGGTCCTTATACTCGGACATATCGATGTTCAGGTTCATGTGAGCTCACCTTTTCTCAACTTAGCCTTAAGAGAAAGGAATCTCAATCTGACTACCTTATCAACTTCAAAACCAATCTCATGAATCGGTAACACAGCATCAACGCACCCTGTCTCGATGGCTGCCTTAGGCATTCCAAAGACAACAGAGGTCTCCCTATCTTGGGCTATCACGTAGCCGCCCGCCGCCTTGATTGCCTTGACACCTTCAGCACCGTCATTGCCTAAGCCTGTCAGTACAACTGCAATGCTATTCTTTCCAAATACTTGCGCTACAGACTCAAAGAGAGGATCTGCTGAGGGTCTGACGTTATTTATCTTTGGCCCTTTCCATAGACGTATTCTGATGTTACCTGACAGATCTTTCTTTACCAGCATATGGTAGTCGCCTGGTGCTACGTAAGCTACACCTGTCCTAACAAGCTCGCCGTCACTTGCTTCCTTTACATGAATGTTAGAGACGCTGTCTAGGTGCTCTGCTAGTCTCTTAGTGAAGTAAGGTGGCATGTGCTGCACTATGAAAATAG
>CAYQIX010000153.1:0-1725 GCA_964417765.1 uncultured Desulfurococcaceae archaeon | reverse complement strand
AGGCACGTGTTTGCCAATCTATATGACGTAGACCCTAAGATACTAGATGATGAAGAGTTACTTAGGGCTACATGCGTTAAAGCAGCTGAAGTAGCCAGCATGAACATACTTGAGGTCAAGTCGTGGAAGGTAGGAGGTAAGAAAGGCGGTGTATCAGTCATCATACTTGTTGTTGAGTCGCACATAGCGCTCCACACATGGGTAGAATACAGGTATGCAACGCTAGATATCTACACCTGCGGGGAGCAGTCAGACCCGTGGAAAGCTTTCGACTACATACTCGGTGTTCTTAAACCTAAGAAGTATAAGGTTTGGTATGCGGATAGGTCGTCAGATACATAAAGCTGAGTACCTACTCACATCACAGATTACTTGAGTTCAAAAACAACCTTATACCCTGAGAATATCTTCCTGAATCTGTCACCATACTTGCTTGCTAGTGCTGCTTCAGCTTTCAGCCCAGTGCAGTGACCAACATGAACCTCCTCAACACCTAGCTTCTGCAAGTCACTGATGGTCTTTTTAATTCTGTCGTCATTAGCGTCAACTAAATGAAGCCCTCCAATAACGGCCTTGGGTACCTCGCCAGTTACCTTTGAGGCGAAGTCCACGATATTCACTATGCCTGAGTGCGAGCACCCTGCTACAACTACGGTGCCGTAACCCTCAACAACTACAGCTATGCCTGTATCGTCCTTCATGGGATCTTTAGTTAGCCTTCCCTCAGGATCTATAGTGTATGACCACTCAGGTTCCTTCTCATAGCTTGTTGCCCTAGGTATCTCACCGAGCCACCAGATGCTTGGTGCTAGCTGCATAGGTGTCTTAACGAGTATTAAGTTACTCAACTCACTTAACTCGCTTGCTGAGCACGGAAGCCCAGCATTCAAGTCTACTCTCGAGTCGCTGATAATTACTGCAGGCTTGAGTACGTCTGGGTGAGCTACTAGAGGGACTCTTTTCCCTATGCTCTTTAGTACTCCTACAATTCCTCCAGTGTGGTCGTAGTGCCTGTGCGAGAGCGCAATAACGTCTACGCTGCGTAAGTCAATACCTAGCAACTTAGAGTTGTGGAGTAGAGCAGAGCTGTCTTGACTAACATCAAATAGTATTGTGTAATACCTGCCTGATTTCTCCAGCACCCTAACAAGCACTGACAGGCCGTGCTGACCAAGGAGCCCTCTGACATTATATCCAGCATAATCATCTACTAGGATAATCACTTCAGCTTTAACGCATGGCATGTGAGCGGCCCCATGTAGTTAGCTCCGCAGTAAGTAATATCTGTAACTATGCACGCAAAATACTTTATAACATAATTATAGACAGCCGTTTAGCACGTATGTCGCAATACATTTAATCTAGTGTCTAAATTAAGTTGCTCGTGAGAGGAAAATTATTGAAGAGGAAACTTGAGGGGTTGATGAGGATAAAGAGGCTGTTTGGGAAGGAACTTCTAGTGTACAGATAGCTGTTAGATAGCACTAACCTTTAAGTTGCTGTAGCTGCGAATGCCTTCATGTACTGCTTTCTTATGTCCTCCTTCAGTAAGTGTAGGTATATTTGCGTCGTCTTTATGTCCTTGTGGCCGAGAATCATCTGAAGTGCAGGCAGGTTCATGCCTCTCCTCAGTGCCTCAGTAGCGAATGTGTGCCTGAGGATGTGCGGCCTCACTTTAGCTGGGTCCACACCAGCTCTCTTAGCTAGTGACTTCAGCCTCTTGTA
>CAYQIX010000152.1:0-1740 GCA_964417765.1 uncultured Desulfurococcaceae archaeon | reverse complement strand
GCAGAATTAGTCAGCCGAGGATAATTTAATCATTAAGCTCATTTCGGCTCTTCCTCATCATCTAAGATACAGTAGCTCTATGCCGCATTTATTTCTTAATGTTTCAGCAAGTCCGGAATATCTAGCAAAAATATAATCCCTAAATTGTAACTCAGCTAGGATGCTGTGAGTTACCGGCGCTGAGCTGTGATGACCCTAGACCAGCCTGAGACCTTAAGTTCTTTATCTACTTACAAGGAGAACCGCAATATCATTAACATTAGTTCCAGTATATCCTGTAAATATAGCTCTCCTCAGCTTCCTCAGAGCTGTATGTGAGTCATTTCTCTGCAAATAGTCTACTAAGTCAATACCCTTACTTAGTGCTTCAGAGTACGTCTCGCCATCAACTATAGCACCTGCCGCATCACTAACTCCGTCAATACCATCAGTACCTATTGATGCGAATACTGCGTTCCTTAAACCCTTAGCATATATTGCGAAGGAGAGGGCTAACTCCTGGTTCCTACCTCCTATACCATCACCTCTTACCGTAACTGTCGTTTCTCCGCCAAGGAGTATTACAGCAGGCTTCTTAACAGGCTCATCATATACTGCGATGTGCTTTGCTAGACCCGCTAGGAACTTACCTATTTCTCTCGCCTCACCCTCCATCATGGAAGTTAGTACTAATGGATTATAGCCTAACCGGCGCGCTCTCTCTTCCATAGCCTTTAAGCTAATGATATTGCTTGCGATAATGCTGTTGCTTACCCGCTCAAAGATCCTGTGTGTAGGCTTCGGCGTTTCAGGTATTTCCCCTCTAACACCTTTCTTGATGACTACTCTAATGCTCTCAGGTACCTTATCCCACAGCCCTCTATATTTAAGTACGCTCATAGCGTCAAGGAAAGTCGTTGTGTCCGGAGCAGTAGGGCCAGAGGCGATAAACTCTATGGGGTCTCCCGCAACATCTGAAACAATTAGCGCTATCGCATATGCGGGATAAATCAACTCAGCTAATCTTCCTCCCTTAACCATGCTTACATGCTTTCTAACGGTATTTATCTCTTTTATATCGGCACCTGACCTGAGTAGCAGCTTATTCAGCTCCTTTAGGTCACTCAATGTAATAGGTGGCATAGGCTTTTCGAAAAGTGCAGAGCCACCACCAGAAATAAGTACAAACACTAAGTCATCTCTGCTGACACTCTTAACTAAGTTAAGGATCTTTTCAGTTGATCTCAGAGTATTTTCGCCAGGTATCGGGTGATCTCCCTTAAGTACCTTGAGTTTCCTGAGCTTAATGTCGTGGGGTATTTCAGGAGCTATTAGGACACCGTCATCTATTAAGTCACCAAGTACCTCCTCAATACCTTCGCCCATCTTAATTGACGCTTTACCGAAGCCTACAACATAGACCTTGCCCTTAACCTCGAAAGCTTGATTACGTACAACTATCGTGTCACCTCTTAGCGAGACATTCCTCACTACAGCTAGCTTTGGGTCAGCAGCCCTTAACCCTACCTCAAGAAGATCGATAATTACTTCATAATATTCATTCCTCAACAACTCACCAGTATTTTTAATTAACGACATAACACTACTCCATGAAGTATCTAAAGCGATTTTCCTTAATAGAAATTGCCACTGTTATTGAAATGTGCTTTATCGTCAATTGTCGAATTCAAATTTACCAACTACCTTAAAACTTATTAATATCAGCTCCATACAAGAGCTTAGAGATGAAACAATGAAACG
>CAYQIX010000151.1:0-1780 GCA_964417765.1 uncultured Desulfurococcaceae archaeon | reverse complement strand
CTGAAGGCGTAGAGTCCTGCAGCATTGATTATGAGGGGAACTACAGTATTTCCTCCACCTCTAATGGCTCCGCTGAGCGTCATAGCGAGAGCCAGCCCGGGCTCACTGAGACCTGCAAGAATTAGATATATCGCAGCTAGCTGAGCTACTTCAGCACTAGGTGAGAAAGGTGCTACGAGATAGCTTGCAAGTAAGGCTACTGCTACACCTAGTACAGCCATTAATGCTGTAGCGATCTTAGCTGCCTCCATGCCTACGTGCTTACCTTCAAAGACATCCCCAGCTCCTATCCTCTGACCTACGAGTGCTGACGCCGCTACTGAGAAAGCAAAGCCAGGCATGTATATGAAGCTCTCAATCCTCAGTCCTACCTGATGAGCTGCTAGCGCTATATTACCGCACCTAGCTATAAATGCTATGTACGCGTTATTCCCTACAGAGAAGACAAGCCTCTCTAATGCTGCTGGAGCACCTACCTTAACTACCTTAACCACATGAGTCGGCTGCAGTGACGGTGCTGGAGTGAGGGACAGCCTCCTTAGAAAGTAAGCCTCTAGAGGTATCATGTAGACTATAGAGATTACTGTTGCTAGCGCTGCACCAGCAACACCTAATTTAGGGGCTCCAAGAAGCCCAAATATCAGGATAGGATCTAGCACTACATTGAGGAACGCGCTTGAGACTACAGCCACCATAGAGTACCTGGTAGCGCCTACAGCTCTAACCACAGAGTCCATCATTAGAGCTACTGCTAGAGCGGGCAGACCAAGTATTCTTACTCTAAAATAACTTGCTGCCACCTCAATGAGGTCGGGGTTAGGCCCAGTAATTATTGTTATTAGTGATGGAGTAAAGTAAAATACAGCTACAGATGCAGCAAATGATGCTGCAGCACCAAAAATCAGTGACTCACCCAGCGCGCGCCTAGCAGCATTGATTTCCCCAGCACCGTAGCTTTGAGCAGCATAAACCAGTACCCCAATGCTGAAGAGAGCTACAATGACGAAGAAGAGCCACGCGAGGTACGAGCCCACACCAACAGCAGCCAGCGCGACTGTACCGACCTTAGATACAAAGTAAGTATCGGCTATGGAGTACAGACTATCACTAAGTTCGCTAATCACCATAGGCCACGCAATCCTAAGCACCTCCCTAGTTAAGCTGCTCTGCTTCAACTAAGGCACTCAAGCCCACATGGTGTAGGAAGGCAGTATAAATCTTTCGTGAACGAATTAATTTAATTAAATAAAGAGCTGCAGTGAAGATCCCGCAGGTGGATCTCTGAGTCCGTGAGCATCTGTTCCTACACTTCATTAAAAATTTCTTAAGTTTCTATTACTTCATCATAAATTGGTGGGAAATATGGGTGCTTCAATACGTGAGCTTGCTGAAGCACCTAAGTTTAGGCGCGTAGGTGCTCACACCCACATCAAGGGTTTAGGTCTAGACGAGAACGGTAAAGCAGTAAAGATTAAGGACGGCATGGTCGGGCAGGAGAGAGCACGTGAAGCTGCGGGACTCATTGTCAGAATGATTAAGGAGGGTAAGTGGGCAGGCAAGATAATAGTTCTGGCTGGGCCGCCTGGCACGGGTAAGACAGCAATTGCTGTAGCTATTGCTAGGGAGTTAGGTATGAACGTCCCGTTCATCGCTATGAGTGCTGCGGAGGTTTACAGCAGTGAGGTGAAGAAGACTGAGGTGCTCCTCGAGAATATGAGGAAGGCAATAGGTGTTGAGATACATGAGATGCGTGAGGTCTATGAGGGTGAGGTAACGAAGT
>CAYQIX010000150.1:0-1790 GCA_964417765.1 uncultured Desulfurococcaceae archaeon | reverse complement strand
TGCAGCTGCTGAAGCAGCAGATATTAGAGCTAAAATCATGAGTGCAGTATATGCAGGATGCACGCGCCCCCGACTATGGTTTGATTATTGTAAGTATTAATTCTTGTGCTGGAGCTTCGGAACTATAGCTGAGGTTATGCCGTCTGAGAGCACAGCTAGCTCAATGCCGTAGATCTTTGATAGCTTATCAGGGGTGAGGACTTCTTCGGGCTTGCCGTAATCTACTAGGTAGCCGTCCTTAAGTAGAGCTACCTTGTCACTGAATAGAAGCGCTTGGTTTGGGTCGTGGAGAGTCATTACTGCTGCATCGACACTGCCCTCCTTAACTATGTCCCGGATGGTCTTGAGAACTTTTACTTGGTTGCTGAAGTCGAGGTGTGCTGTCGGCTCATCGAGTAGGAGGATTCTTGCTCCCTGAGCTAGTGCCCTAGCTATTAGCACTAGCTGTGCTTGCCCTCCACTAAGTGTTGTGTATGCTCTGTCAGCAAGCTCTCTAATACCTAGTGCCTCAAGTACCTTCAAGCAGTAGCTGACCTCCTCCTTCGAGGGTGCAGAGAACATTGAGTGGTAGGGAGCTCTACCTAGGGCTACGAAATCTATCACTCTGTAAGTAAATACTGGGTGGTGTTCCTGAGGTACGTATCCAGCGATCTTAGCTATCTCACGTGTGCTTATATCCTTGATTTCTCTGCTGTCAATGTAGACTGCTCCTTGAGGCTTAAGTAGCTTGAGCAGGCACTTAAGTAGTGTAGTCTTACCTGACCCGTTAGGGCCTACCACACTTACTACCTCACCGCGCTTAATCGTGAATGAAACATTCTTAAGCGCCTTGATTCCTCCTCTGTAGCTGTACGTGAGGTCAGCGACTTTAATTACGATGCGGTCTTCGCGCTCCATGCTGCCTCACCTCCAGACAGCTGTTGCTCTCTTGAGTAGGTATATGAAGAGGGGTATCCCTAGGAGCGTCGTGAGGATGCCGATAGGTATCTCCTCAGTTGTGAGGCACCTCGCTATGTCATCTGCCAGCACCATGTAGGTAGCGCCGAGTACGGCTGAGTACGGTACGACGACTCTATTGTCTGGACCTAGGGCTAGCCTCACGATGTGAGGTATCATCAGCCCCACCCACCCTATTATTCCGGCTACAGCAACCGAAGCTGAGGTAGCTAGCGCGCACGCGCAGAGCGCTATCAAGCGCTCGCGAGCTGGGTTAATGCCTAAGGCTCTAGCTTCTTCATCACTAAGTGAGAGTACGTTGAACCTCCACCTCATAGCCACTAGCACAGCAGCTGACGCTAGAACCAGCGGTGTTACCCTAGCAAGCTTCCCCCAGTCACTAGCTGCGAAGCTCCCCATGAGCCAGAAAACTATTGACGCTAACTTGTGGGGGTCTGGAGTGACGAACTTAACTAGTGACAGAGCAGCTGAGAAGAGAGCTGTCACTATGATACCTGACAGCACTAGCGATATAGTAGGTATCTCCCCGCTACTAGTCCTAGCTATTAGTATTGTTAGGGAGAAAGCTAGTACAGCAAAAACAAATGCCGTCAACTCAGTGGGTACCGTTGGTGGGAGGAAAGCGATGGACAGAGCAGCCCCGAAGCCAGCACCAGCTGAGACCCCTAGAATGTAGGGGCTGACTAGAGGGTTTCTGAACATTGACTGCAGGCTTGCTCCTGAGACAGAGAGGGCTGCTCCTACCACAGCTGCTGTTAGGATTCTCGGGAGCCTGTAGTCAACTACGATAACTTTAGCTACCTCAGGCGGGCTGTGTACTAGGTAGGGAGCGA
>CAYQIX010000149.1:0-1791 GCA_964417765.1 uncultured Desulfurococcaceae archaeon | reverse complement strand
AACTCGACTCTGACGATCGATGAGCTGGGTATCGAGATAGTCGCTAACACTACCTACTACTACGAGGAGGAGATCAACGGCAAGAAAGTGCCTGAGGCAGCTGACGTGTGCTTGAGCGTGAGCATCTGGAGGAGTGGCGGTATTAAGTGGTCGGTCGGCACGGTACTTACTGGAATGACTGTCTGCCCCTCAGCCCAGGCGGCTTACTCAACATTAGAGGGTACTGAACTCCATAAGAGCCCGAGCCACAGCCAGAGGGCTAAGCTCCTGATCAAGGTCACCACGTCCAGGAGGATAGCCAGGATCGAGTGGCTGATCGACGCTGCTAGAAGAGCCTTCTCAGCACCTAACTACAGCCTCCTCAAGAGGGTTGACGAGTACCACGTCATTAAGAGCGCATTCGAGAACCCTAGGCTCGTCGAGGACCTCGTCAGGCACGCACTACACAATATAGCTACCAAGCTGAGTGCTGAGGGCTTCCCGGACGACACGAAAATATACGTTGAGGCAGAAAGCTACGAGAGCATACACCCATATAACGTCTACGCATGCAGGGAAGCACTTCTAAGCGAGGTACTCAAGGAGGTGGAGGAGGGGGCGGTAGGTCAAGAAGCCCAGCTGAGTAGTCAGTAGAGCATCAGTGGTTAATCTGCTTGAGACAGCGACCTTTCTTTTGATCCGTCCAAGCCTAATAATTGGCAATCACGCTATGATAGTGGTAAGGCAACTATCTGGTAGTACTTATTACTTACCTTAATAAGCACGATAAGCTGTGCCTGATTACTCACCGCACTACTCGGCACCTCAATAACATAGCACTCCGGCTCTCCATGCAGGAACACCCTATAGGGCCTTACTGTTGAGTCATAGTATATCGACAGCGGCGCATACTCGTTAGAGTTAGGCGGCCTGATCATTACGTACTCACTGTCAGCGGCTTCAGTGTGGGCTGTTGTATTAGATATGAGGTCGAGCATCGAAGAATTAGATATGTCCGCTGAAGGCCCAGGTACTTCATATAAGGTGAACGACACAGGCCTCGGCGACTCAGTCACGGACTCAAGAACCATTAAGTAAAGCGACGCAGGCTGGTAGTCCATAGTCACGAACTGAAATGCAAACCTATACGCACCACTAATATTAACCGAAGCCAAATTAATAATCGAGATCCTAGCCGACTCCCTAGCCAGCGTAGCAGCAGTCAAAGCCTCCTCACGCTGAATAGCCGCAGAACTCATAAAGAGATTCCAAATAGCTAAACTAATCACCAACGCCAAAGCAGTCATGATAACCATAGTCAACACAGAAGCCTGACCCCTCCTCACCAACAAGCACCTCAAGGCCTTGCATACACAGTAATACCAGCAACCTCCAAAGCCACAATAAAATCACCATCATCCATACCGCTACCACTACACGGCCATGGAGTCGAATCATCAATTTCAGAATTTGAATATGGGTCTTGAAATGCTATAGCTAGATAACAGCTTCCGTTTTGGGGCATAACTAATGTTGCAGTAAGCATGATAAAATTATGATTTGGAGGAAAGGTATCCTCCAAATCATCAAGTTCCTGGTAGATCCATTCACGAGAATTAACTACCTTACCAGTGCTAGCATCTATTAAGTAAATGCCGAAGATATTCCTGTCCGTGTAATCAACCTCATCAGTATCACCACCCAAATTATCATGGAAGTAGACCCTAATTGCTAATTGAACAAGAGCCACATCTTGGCCATTGAAGACGTACCCAGTCAAGTTAATGAAGAACTTTTGATCTGGGTCTTAAG
>CAYQIX010000148.1:0-1805 GCA_964417765.1 uncultured Desulfurococcaceae archaeon | reverse complement strand
CTTCACCCCAAGCTCGAGTCCCTCATCTGGGACGATGTTAAAGCATCCGAAGCTGCCTGGATCCTCTATTCTTCAGGCTTAAACTTCTATACAATAGTGAGAGCTCTGACGCTAGGGCTGCTGGGGAGGAGGAGAGCAAGAAGAGCAGTACCTACGAGATGGGGGATAACCGCTATAGACTCAATAATAACATCTAAGCTACTGGGCGTGGTTAGGGCTAGCCCTACTATAAACAATATCGAGGTTTACCACGCTTCATACCTCCACAACAAGTACACTGTAATCCTCATACCTGGCAGGTATTCTTCTAGGTGGCTCGAGGTTTGGAGACCTAGGAGCTTGTGGAACCCATCTACTGACGTAGCTGTCTGGGAGGTGAGCGACGACTTTAAGGGAAATCTAACACACATGGACGGAGGCTTCATAGCGGCTAGGGAGCCCGTAATTGAGTACCTAGCCAGGCGGAGGAGGCAGGCACGCATCGTAATACTCCGTGAGATTGAGCCAGACTACATCTATCCTGCCGGGAGCTGGCAAATCAGATTGACAGTTAAGTATGCGTTGAGTAAAGGCGTGGTACTTAAGAATCCGGTCCCCGCTGAATTAGCTGATTTCATAAACAGAGTTCACGATATTCCAGGTAGAGTAACCAGTAAGGTACTGAATTATGTCTATAGAGCGAAGGATAAGAGTATATTAGATTTTATATGAATGTAGTAACTAGGTTATGCGATGGCGAGCGCTAGATCAGTTAAGGTGCTAGCTGCAGTAGCTACATTAGCTGTGGTACTGCTTTCAATCCCGGCTGCCGCACTCAGCAACACCAGCACAACAACTACGGAGGGCAGGAGCGGTCTCTCGCAGACAGATATTTATCTACTAGTGATCGTGCTGATAGTACTAGGGGCTCTCAGCTACCTAAGACCTAAACCTAAGATACCTGAGGAAGAGGAAACTAAGTAAGTATAACTGGCGCAGCGGACTCAGCAGCAACTCGCTTATCAAGCAGCTCTATCTCTCTCACACCCCTAGATCCTTCGAGAACTACTACGTCAGCACCTTCAGAAGCCTCGAGGACCTCCTCAACAGCGCTAGCAGTTGTAGGAAACGTCTCTATTGACACATCAACGTCCTTCAACCCTAAGTAGGTCTTTAGGGAGTGCCTCTCAAGCCAAGGAACCCTAAGTATCGGAAGTATCTTTAAGTGGGCACCCAATCTCTTAGCTATGTCTGTGCTGACTAGGACAGAAATATCCTCAGGTTGCGCTGAGTGCAGTACAAGAAGCACCTCCTTCACGTCAGTAACGTGCCTGGATCTAGGAGTATGTATTAGTGCTGGTATGTAGGACCTAACTGATCTGAGCGCACTAAGTATCTTAAACACTACATTGAGGATGAAGCTAGGTGAGGATGACCCAGCTACAAGTAAGTCAGCTCTTGTACTAGTAACGTAATCTACGAGCGATCTAATAGGGTCGCCCCTCAATATCCTCTTCCTAGTGACTTCAACTCCCTTACTCAGAAGAGCCATCTCAACATCATGTACGGAATCACCTGCGAGCCCTTCCACAACTTCTTGAAACATCCTCGTGTACGTAACCCTGCTTCTCAGCTTAGGGATAGCGGCAACTATATGATATGTTGCATTAGGGTATATCGCAGCAGATAAGGTCGCAGCACTGACTACGTTCCTACTTCTGGTAGCGTAAACAACTACGTTCTTAACACATATCAACTCAGTACCCTACCAAGTACTATAGAGCGTACCTCAGAATTAAATATATTGCCGACACCCCTACAGTAAT
>CAYQIX010000147.1:0-1908 GCA_964417765.1 uncultured Desulfurococcaceae archaeon | reverse complement strand
TAGTGTTGCTAAATCAATTAAGTATGTGCTCCTATCTCAGCGCAAGGAGATCAGGTATGATATTAGGGGTTGGGCCGGTAGTGAAGTTCCTGAGGTAGAGGCAGGTACCGGCTCCTCAGACTGACTGTACTACTACACTTTTATTTGCATGTACATCTATATTGTGCCTTGGGAATGTAGCTTTCTGTAGTGTTTTTGAGTGGTGTAGCTTAGGCTTTACTAGGTGAGTGCACTGAGCTTAAAGGATCTGAGCAAGTTCTTTGAGCTGAGCTCCGTGGCGGAGAGTCAAGACGATGTGGCGGACCTTGAGGAGAGCGCAGGCATTGTCGAAGAGAGGATCCCGAGGATTAAGGATACTAAGTTCGTTCTGACCGACCTAATACTTAGGGAGTGGTTTACCTACGGCTTCCTGTCGGTAATTACCTACGGGAGGCAGGGTGTCGGGAAGTCCATATACAACATGAAGGTTGCTGCAGAGGTGTTCGGGTACTTGAAGAGGAAGCTGACTTGGAGGGAGTTAATCGATAAGTACGTAGTCTTCGATGTCGATGACTTAATTAGTAGGGTCAGGGAGGCCAGGTCCAGAATACCTGTCCTAATATGGGATGATGCCGGGGTCCACGGCAGCAGCTACTGGTGGTTCTTGGACAGGAAGAGAACTATGCTGCTTTCAGCTCTCTTCCAGACAGCTAGGACTAAACTGAACGCATTACTCATGAACTCACCTAATCCGGCCTTCATCCTCAAGCACTTCAGAGTTATTGACTCAATCATAGTTCTTGTGGTTAAGGCTGATGGGAGGAGGTCCGTAGCTCACGGGTACAGACTTAAGTTGCTGCCTAGCGGTAGAATCGTTATTAAGAAGTTGTTTATGGATACGTTCATTAGAGAGTTTAAGGGTTATGAGCACTACCTAGAGAAGAGGAAGGCGTACGTAGACTATGTTCTTGATGAAATTAGGAAGGCGGCCGGCAATGTGCTGGATAAAGAGGAGAAAATAGCTGAGATGCTGAAGCAGGGTAGGACGTACGCTGAAATAGCTGCGGCCCTGAACGTCTCGTACTCTACCATATCTAAGGTGAAGAAGAGTATGGAGGGAGGCAGCCATGGGGACGAGTAAGCATGTTGAGAGGACCCCTCAGAAGATTGAACTCACCTACCAGAACATACTAAATCACACCATAGACTATGCGTTAAAGGCAAGGTTACTAGCTATCAGGAGAGGGGAATTCACACTCTTTGAGAACGCTGTAATTAACTTATGGCTCATACTGCATACCGATACAAAGAAGGAGGTTAAGAAGAGAATTGGCTGCCACCCACTAAAATACATCAATAAGGCTGGGATCCCTAAGCGCAGGAAGTCAGATTACTGGATAGATGAGTTTACAGAGGAAGAAACTGATAATAGGGAGATATATGCTGCTAGGTACTTAGCTGCTACCGAGGTTTTCGAGACGATAATGGAGGTCCTGCACGAGCAGGGATGGCTAGTAAAGACTTCCGACGTACTGAAAGGAGGGGAGTGAGTATTAAGTGTTGTCTATTCTAAAAGTAGTCAACCTCTCGGACCGGTGACTTAATAGTGAAGGCGGAGTTAACTACCTATGGGGATGTTTCCTTGGGCTTAGTAGTTAAGAAGGTGAAAGGGAGGCTTTACGTCTACGAGCAGTATAAGGTTGGAGATAAGGTCATTACTAAGTACATAGCACCCCTAGAGACCCTAGTCCGCTACTACCAGCTTAAGAAGGTAGTTAACGATGATGCGTCAGTTAACTACCGCTTAACCCCAAAGAAATTACGCATGCTTGCTCAAGAACTCGCTAGGGAGGTAGTTAACTTAATGGAAAGCAATGAGAAGCAGACCCCGGTGTTGTGGTGGACCGGCCGGGATTTGAACCCGGGACC
>CAYQIX010000146.1:0-1945 GCA_964417765.1 uncultured Desulfurococcaceae archaeon | reverse complement strand
GCCGGCCTGCCACGCCGGAAATCCCGGGTTCAAATCCCGGCCGCCGCACCATACCTTTAGTTTCTCATTAATAGAATGGACTTAACCTAGTCTCTGGATACCTTTCTTAACGTGTGTCCACATATAGGACACGTACCTGCTTCCATGCCTTTATAGCCGCATGCAGGGCACACGTAGGTGAATAGCTTAGGCTTTCTTATTGTCCTCCTCTTAATACCGTACACTTCAGCACCAAGGTGGAGGGCAACATTCTGTACTGACTTGTCATCGGTCACGACGACTACCCTCCTGCATTTGCTGAGGAGAGCGTGAGCTAGAGCCAGTATGGACACATCTGCTTCTGATAGGTTACTTAGTTCGCCAAGGTGTCTTGCCTCTTCTTTAACTTTATTGACGCTGTTTTTCGGCGGATCCATAACGATTAACTTATTGGACGCTAGTGCGTACTCCAAGGATTTCCTACTTTCGGGGTCTAAGATCTCTGCAACTACTAATGGGGTTGTATAGGAGTTCCCGGGGAGTGAAAGAGGAAGCGAAGCAAAGAGTCCTGCTGCATCGAGAACGTATGCTACACTACATGCATCTCTCGAAGAGTCTAACATAAAAGTCCCTCACAAAGAAACGAGCAAATACTGCATTTGTTGGCGCTTTCCTTATTATCACTTCGTCACCTTTGTCTAACTCCACAGTAAAGGCACCATCACCTATGAGGACCAGCTGGGGCGAGTCCTTAGAGACTATTACTTTAACAGACGTGGTTGGCGGCAGGACTACGGCTCGTGAACAGAAGGTTATAGGCGCTAATGGCGTAACTATAATGGCATGCATCTCTGGGTCGACGACGGGACCGCCAGCAGCTAAATTGTATGCTGTAGAACCTAGCGGAGGCGAGACAATCACTCCATCACCGACGAGGTAGTATATCGGTTCATCGTTCTTCATTACGTGTACTCTAGCTACTTTAGCTCTCGCGGCACCAGCTGTAGTAATTACGTAATCGTTTAGGACGTAATTTAGCTTATACCTTCCCTTAACTTCTCCTGAAAGTCTCATGTACTCTACGAGCTTGTATCTTCCTTCGAGTAACCTATTAATTACTGACTTATATTCAAAAGGTGCTACATCACACAAGAAACCTCTCTTACCGTATCTAATAGTGATTATGGGGATAATGTTGTCACCTAAGAGGTGCAGCGTCCTTAGGACGGTGCCGTCGCCACCGATTACTACTATGAAGTCCACTCGATCTCTCCCTAACTTAAACAATTTATCCCAACGCAAGCTTTCACTCAACCTGCTGTCTAGGTAGGCGTCAACACCTCTACTCTCAATGTACTTAAGCACGCGGCTAGCAAGATCTAGTGCTTCAGGGCTACCAGGCTTACAGACTACACCTATCTTCAAGCTTCATCACATAAAACAATTATTCTCCTAATTAAAGTATTATCCTAGCTTAGGGTGCGCTATACTTGAAGTCAAAGTGTGTTAGAGTACATAGGAGGGAGTGCTCTAAGGTACTTGAAATTCTAAAGAACGCGGGCGTTGTTAGGGCCAATCTTAAATTAAAGAGAGATAATGAGTTCGTCGAAATTCCAGTGTCTGTAACTGACGTGAGTAGGCTTTGCGAACTAATGCCTGATGTCAGCTGGGAGCTATGTGAGGATGAATTTGAGGTGATCAGTAAGGGCTTAACCTATAAGGACTTACTTAAGGACGTACTACCCGAGGAAGTAACCAGTAAGTTGCCTAGGTCCTACTCCATAATTGGTGACATAGCTGTTATTCACCTGCCCGAGGAGCTGCTTGCTTACGGTAGTAAAGTAGCCAGCGCGATAATGAAGGTAGCTAAGAACGTTAGGGTGGTATATGCAGCCAGCGGCGTCGAGGGAGAGTACCGCTTAATGAACTTAGTTCACTTAGGTGGTGAGCGCAGATCCTGGACCAT
>CAYQIX010000145.1:0-1948 GCA_964417765.1 uncultured Desulfurococcaceae archaeon | reverse complement strand
AACTAGGTTAAGGTCAAGTGACAGGCGTGGGGTCTTGGGTTCTGTCCCTTCGGTGCTGTGAGGTTGTTATGTTTTCTTCAGTAGGAGGGTGAGGGCTTCTGCGATGCCTGCTATAATAAGTACTGCTATTAATATTCTTACGGCTAGGGTTATGGTTTGTGCTGTTTGTTGGTTGATTAGGTTTGCTCGTGCTAATGTGTTAGTGATGTTCTGAAGTGTACGTAATGTGATATCTTTTGGGCTTGGGAATGTGAAGTTTATGATTAACTTAACAATTGCTGCTGCAACTGCCGAGACAAGCGACATTGTTATTTTATTTATGTTTTTCATGTTCCTTGTCCTTAGATTAAGCATGTGTTTAAATATTTATAAAAGAGAGGTACTGGTCGGATTTGCTTTAGCTGTGTTTTTCTTTGGTGTTGAGGCATCGTCTTATATTTATTTTATCTTGCGTCCCTAATTTTTCATGGGATTTGATGTGAGTGATTCGCATAGTAAGGGTATTTATTTTGAGAAGTTTGTTGCTGAGCTGTTTAGGAAGGCAGGTTTTATTGTTGAGCATAATGTTGTTCTTGCGGGCAGGAGTGGTGTTAAGCATCAGGTTGATGTGTTGGTAAGCTATAGGACACCAATAACTACTTTTAGAGCCCTTGTTGAGTGTAAGAACTGGTTTAAGCCTGTAAATAAGGATGTGGTAATGAAGGTGCATAATGAGGTTCTGGACTTAGGGCTTGATAAGGGGATAATAGTTACTCAGTCGTATGCGACGCCTGAAGCAGCTACTTATGCGGCTACGGTAGGGGTTGAGATAATTGACGGTGTTAAGCTTAAGGAGCTTTCCTCACGTCTTAATGTTCAGATTACTGAAGGTGTTGAGGAGGAATTCATAAAGTACTTGGTTCCGAGCGAGGAATGCATTAAAAAGTACGGTAGTTGTAGCGAGTGTAGATTGTTTTACTACCCTATATACGAATTTGTTCTGGAGCGAAGTGAGATCGTAAAGAAAGGCATCTTTCGTAGGAAAGAGTACGCAACCAGCAAGAAGGATGTTTTATTTGTTGACGCTCTCCATGGTTGCTGCGTAACTTTTGATAAGAAGCACGGCTTGAAGTTCCGTAGGAAGCTACAGCTCGATGTCACAGATGATGAAGCAAAGGTATATAGGTATGTTGCGGGTGTGAGTATGGCTAATGTAGAGCAGGTAGCTAGCGGTTTAGGCATGTCCACGACGAAAGCCAAGAGAATTCTTGAGTCCCTTGTAGGTAAGGAGCTGCTGAAGGCTGTGAAGGTGGACAGGAGGAGATACTACACAACGACCTCATTAGGCCTTGAGGTATATGAGGAGGGTAAGGAGGTGAAGAAGCTGTATGAGGAGATATTGAGGCTTACCGATAAAAAGCCTGCTGAGGGGACCGAGGTTGGCGCTAGAGTTCCTGTAAATGTTATCATAAAGTTTGTAGCGTCCCTCACAAATTATAAGGTAATTAGTCATAGGATTCTCTACCACCCGATAATAGTAATTAAGGGTAAGGATGGAATAGAGTTCAAGGACGCCTACACCTGCGAGAGATTCAGGTATTTAAATAAGGTAGTCGACGTGATTAAACCCTAGCAGTAATCATTAAGACACTTTTTATAAGCACTAGCAATAAATGGGGTTGTTTGTGAGTTTAGCCCCTGAAATATCAACACATATTTTAAAGGATAAAGTGCTCATAGTAATAAGCACTAGACTGAGTAGCAAGAACGATATAAAGGTAGTTAAGCATAGTGACCACGTACTAGTATATGTACCTATAATTAAGAAGAAAACTTAGATTTAGTTTGTGTAAGTAAAGCCTAAGGTCATTAAACTTCTAATTGGTGAAGCCTCTACTTGCTGATGCCTAGCTTCTGGTTGTTAATGAATAAACTTTACTGGTCATTGAGCTAGCACATTAGTCTTAAG
>CAYQIX010000144.1:0-1965 GCA_964417765.1 uncultured Desulfurococcaceae archaeon | reverse complement strand
GCTCCGCAGAGCTAAAGAACTCTATGATTATTTTGCAAGCAAGTTGAAGAAGCCCGACCCTAAAACATGGACTGTAGAAGACTTCAATGCTTTTCTGATAGAGTGCTTACAAAGCAAATCAAAAGATACTTGTAGGCATTACATAACATCGCTGTGGTGCTTTAGACCTGAGCTAAAGAACATTATGAGGTATGCGCACAAGTCATTAAAAGAGAAAGGAAAGAGGAAGGGTAGGGAATTCGTTCTTGAGCCTCACGAATACGTTAAGTTGGTTGAATACTTAGATAAGCGGTATGATGAAGAAAGAAGGGAAGTCCTTAAGTTAATGCTTGATACGCACATAACGACGATGGCTAGGGAAGGTAGGGAGCCGACACTAAGAGGATTCGAGAGGTTTGAGGGTAGCTTAAAGCACATCAAAGTAAAACAGATAGACTTCATGAACAAGACAATAGATATCATTGAGACAAAGACGGGGAAGACGAAAGGCTACAAGGTGTGGAAAGGTATAATGCTTGACTTCATATTTCCAGATCTACCAGACCGATTAAAGAGCTACATAGAGCGGAAGGGGCTTAAGCCCGATGACTACCTTTGGAAAGAATACTTTGACATCTATACCAGATTCATTAAGCGGGCGGGTGTACTGATAGGTAAGCCTCTAAAACCTCATGATATTAGGCGCACGGGTGCATATTGGCGTGTGCGCTACCTCAATGTACCACTAGAGTGTATAGCAGGCATGCGTGGTGGAGATACTATAGAGTCCCCAATGGGTGTGGGTTGGGAAGATCTAAACACCATGCTTGATTACTACGTAGATCTGTCTAGCAGGATTAAACGTATAGCTATGGAGCTTAAGCCCTACGCTCAGAGACTGATTAAAGAACCGCAGAAGGTAGCGGAAGAAACATTCGAGAAATTCGCTAGGTGATTACATGGGTAAGAAGTGCTGTTTCCTCGATATTGAGACTACGGGACTTAGCTACGCTAACAGAAACAACATCATAATAGCTTACGCTATCTTGTGCGGTAATGAACTACACGTAGAGATTCTAGAAGATCCGAGTAAGGAGAAAGAGCTACTGAGTAACTTACTGAATAGGTTAAGGAAATGTAAGAAGGTCTACACGTACAACGGCGCTGAATTCGACTTACCTTACATAGCTACTATGTGCACACGTCATCATTTAGATGCCTCGATTCTCTACAAGATAGAGCATATTGACGTTCTAAGAGACTACGTGTTTAAGAAAGTTAAGTTACCGATGAGGAATCTAGATTACGTAGCTTGGAGCTTAGGCTACTCTAAATTCGACTACCCGATAAAGTCAATGAGGATTCCGCAAGTGTGGTTAAACTACGTACTTAATGGAAACAGCGAATACAGAAACTACATCTACATGAGGCTAAAGTACGATGTAGAAGCATTGAAGTATGTAGCTGAAAGACTGGGTGCATACGATGGAGACTGACAACCAATACATACTTAAGAAGATAATAGACTACATAGCTTACAAGAAGCTAATAGTAGTGCTGACAGATGAAGCCCCACCACACTCAGTAAAGCAGAAGAATCTATGCATAGTATGCCTAAACGTAAACTCCCCATCGCTCATGGAGGATCTAGCCCACGAGCTACTTCATTGTCTAGGACTGAATGAAAAGCAGGTAGAAGCAGTATTAACAGAGATAAAGCACTTCATGAGGTAGTAAGCATGATTAGAATCCATATCAGCTACGATGAAGAAGATAAAGAAATCGTAGAAGCCCTAATGCACACCATCGTGAAGTTCTTAAAAGAAAACGGCTACGATACTAAGCACTCAAGCCCTATATACCTATTATATAATAATATAAGTATAAATTAGACTCAAACTTTTATTAAGCCCCCCAAGGCGGATTTTTGTCATTTTAATCTTTCTGAGTTATGCATATTTTTGTCCCAAACCTTATTTCCTAGGT
>CAYQIX010000143.1:0-1978 GCA_964417765.1 uncultured Desulfurococcaceae archaeon | reverse complement strand
TAAGCAAATGGGTAGGAGAATCAGAAAAAGCAATAAGAGAAATATTTAAGAAGGCACGAACGTACGCGCCAGCTGTAATATTCTTTGATGAAATTGATGCTATAGCACCTACGAGAGGCCTATATGCTGACAGCAGGGTTACGGAGAGGGTCGTAAGTCAGCTACTTACCGAGATGGACTCCATAGAAAAGCTAAGTAATGTAGTAGTTATCGCAGCTACCAACAGACCTGACCTGGTAGATCCAGCGCTCCTGAGGCCAGGTAGGTTAGAGAAGATAGTATATGTCGCGCCACCTAACAGAAACGCCAGGTTAGAGATCCTGAAAATACATACCAGAAAGATGCCGTTAGCTGACGACGTCAATCTTGAGGAAATTGCTGAGCAGACAGAAGGTTACTCAGGAGCTGACTTAGCTGCACTAGTAAGAGAAGCAGCAATGAACGCGCTGAGGGAAAACTTAAATGCTAGCAGAGTAGGTATGAGACACTTTAAGGCTGCAATGAGTGTTGTTGGTCCATCAATAACTAAGGACATGATTAAGTTCTACGAAGAGTGGGGTAGGAAGGCAAGGCAGAGGCTGCCAAGAGTTCTAACACATCCCTATAACATATAAGTAAACTAAATAGTAGACCATATAACATATAATCCGGTCAGATAGTGAAGTGTCGTCTCTATGGAGTGCTGGGACAGCTACATAGTTTTAAACTCTCCTTAACTATGGACTAGGGTATTAGAGTTGACTTCAGTATACTCGCCAGCAGGTGTGATGGCGCGAATCCTTGAAGTATTGGTAGCTAGTGGAGGAACAATCAAGGATGCAGAATTATTTGAGATTTTAAGGAGAGACTACAACATAACGTTCCAAGATCTCATAAGGTACTTAATGATACTAGAGATCAGGGGCTTTATCTCTGTCTCAGCTAGTAGAGAAAATGTACGTGTAGTCTCCATAACAAGATACGGGAAAGAGCAGCTAGGTATTAGAGACTAGCTAGGGTGGCTCTACATCATATACCTCAACTACGTTGTCAACAAGTATTCTGCTCATCAAGTCTTCACTGACAGCTGCGTCCCTGAGCACACTATGTACTTCCTGCTGTATTTCCCACGGATACATCACTACTCCAGGACGTGACGGATCATCTATGTAGTCACTCTCAACCATACACAGTGCGTTACTGCATACCCTGCTAGCTGCCTTAATAACTTCCTTCCTGCCTGTTAAAGTTGCAGAATAGCCGTACTTGCTGGCTTCAGCAATCATTTTTAGTGTAGAGTGATGAAACACCACTTTCTTAGGCTCTATTCTGTAGTTCTGCAGCATTAAGTGTACTGAGTAGACTGTTAGCGCGCCTCCCTGCTCTAAGTGGAGGTGAATCACTCCTCCTACCTCCTCAGTAATTTCAAATAACTTAGTGAGGATTACCTCATTAACAACTACAGACTCAGGTAATGTCTTGTAGTGAGGTCTGCCAAATTCGCCGAACCCGTCTATGACACCTTCACGCCTCAGCTCCTTAAGGTGCTTGAGCACTCTACCTACCCTAGCAACTACTTCGTCAGCTCTCGCTGGCCCGACCGCCTTAACGAGCCTGTCAACAACTGCTGGGTGCAGGCCTGCGATGCACGTAACCTCAATACCTGACCTACGGGCACTCTCACACTCCTTAATGTGCGCATTAATAGCTTTCAGTATGCCTTCAGTACTCAGGTCGAAACCGTAATAGCGCGGCGGCAGAGAGACGAGCGCTATAAACCACCCGCCAGCTCTCCTAAATCTAGTAGCAACTTCTAAGGCACCTAACCCCTTAGGGTTAGCGTGACAGTGCCCATCACTAACTGGAATACCCAGCAAGCCAGTACACCTAATAATTGTGGGTTTGAACTAAGTAATTAAAAACTTATAAATATTTTCACGACAGGTAGACTTGGTGTTCGAATGACTACACTAATAAAGGAGTTCAACAGCATAAGCGA
>CAYQIX010000142.1:0-2024 GCA_964417765.1 uncultured Desulfurococcaceae archaeon | reverse complement strand
ATAATAGACATAGCATTCTATATTTTTCTTATGACGTAATTCAGTAATAATATAAATTGTCTGCCACTTATTTGTTATTGCTGCAGTCTTAATCTTATGGAGTCACAAAATCAGTTCAGCAGTCTTCATTTAGATACCACTTTGATGCCTATTTTTTCTATTAAGTTAGATTTTGATATGATTTCTTTATCGAATGTTATGAAGGTTTTTGCTCCTATAACCTTGCATGCTGCCACGTGGAGTAAGTCTAGGGTTTT
This sequence comes from uncultured Desulfurococcaceae archaeon, assembly GCA_964417765.1. Taxonomy (GTDB): domain Archaea; phylum Thermoproteota; class Thermoprotei_A; order Sulfolobales; family NBVN01; genus B83-G16. Next base: position 1,767 of record CAYQIX010000142.1, on the reverse strand, counting down.
AAGCCTTAAAAGTTCAGCTAGTCTTAGAGAGGTCTGCAATATACTGTTAAAATCAACTTCAGCTATCTCTGCATTAACTCTTCTTACTGAGTATAGGGAGAGAGCGAGTGGATTAGGTAGGCCAGCTCTTGAATAGACTGAGGTCAGCTCAACGAGAGTTAACCTACTAACTATTCTATCGTTCTTAATCCTACTTAACAGCTCTACAGCTTTGTCGTGATTTGGATCGAGCTCATCAATATAAGAGATTATGACATTAGTGTCAAGGTATATCATCTATTTCTATCCTCCTCTAGCAATTTAGATAGCCCACCATGCCTTACCCTAAAGCCACTCTCCTCAAGCTCTCTAACTGCCTCATGTACTCGATCCCAGTACTCAACCTCCTTAAGAACCTCCTTAAGACCTCTCTCAATCATTATATTAAATGCGTGCGACCTACTCCTAGCAATACCGTACCTAACCATCTTCTCAGCAATCTCAACTAATTCTCTACGAACTTTAATGGACACAGTAACTGACATATACCTGGTACACCAAGTAAATCAGTAACCACGAAGCATATTAAACTTTATTTGCTTAAACACTTAATCTCGCTCTGCCTGATAAGTCACGTCTTCACTTCTTCTTAGATGCTATGAGTGGGGCTGTAGCTAGTAGCATGAGTGCGGCACCTCCAATGAAGGGTGCTAGAGTGCTTACTCCACTGAATAGTGCTGACCCTATTAGTGGTGCTGGAATAGCGATCAGTGTGCGTGTTGCGTCAACTCCTGCCCTCGCTCTACCTACGTTACCAGCACCTAGTATTACGGAGGTCACGGTGTTGTAGCTGGTTATCCAGAGTGATATGCTAACACCTAAGGGTATGGCTGATGCTAGGACTACTGAGCCAGTTCCTAGCGCGAGCATTAAAGTACCTACTGCCCCTAGAAACTCATTAGCTACCAGCATCTCGAGCGCACCTACCCTGTCAGTCAGGTAGCCTGCTGGCAGGGAGGACGCAAGCATCCCAGCACCCATTAAGGTGTTGTAGAGCCCTACAACCTCATCTGTAAAGCCAGCGAACTCCTTTAAGTACGCGTTGAGTAGAGGCATCCACAAACCCCACCCGAACCTGTCTAGTACCCCGAAGATAGCTACAGGCACTAACCTCCTATCAAGCACGAACGTACGCAAGTACATACACTTAACCTTACTTACACCATGTAGACTAATGCATGAGGACCACGCAGTATCAGTAACACTCTCTACTTCACTCCTAGCCACCTTTACAAGCGGCGCAACTACAGCAGCGAATCCAGCTGTCGCTAAAAGGATCATAACACCAACATACACCATGAGCTGACTATACGTGAAGTACGACAGCGCGTACCCGAGAACGTAGGGTGTCGCAACCCTAGCTATGTTGTATAGCAGCGTGTAGATGCCAAAGATTCTCCCTAGAACCTCAGGCTTAGCTAGTAGGGCTACCATAGAGGCTCTTGAAGGCGACCACAGCATAAATGATATATTACTTAAGGCGTACCCAGCAACGAGACCTAAGTAGGTCGGTGAAATAACTGGCAGAACCAGAGACCCAACAACACAGGCGCCTGAGATAACAGCCACATGCGGCGCGTACCCGACATCAATGAAGTAACCAGCTATGGGGAGCACTAAGGCTGAAGCGAGTGACGCGTAAGTAGCTATCGGACCTAAGTCAGCAGTGTGGTACCCGACACTTAAGACGTAGAGAGGGTAGAGGTACATGAAGCCAGACCAAGCTAT
>CAYQIX010000141.1:0-2041 GCA_964417765.1 uncultured Desulfurococcaceae archaeon | reverse complement strand
CATTGCTTAACCACCTCTTTACTCAGTAACACTCATCGTCGTTGTTAGCGTCTCACCTAATGGAGTCCAGTCAGCTAAGCTCTTGATGATGTAGACCTCAACAGTGTAGTCGCCTGTTGCCGTCGGCGTAAAGGTGAATCCAGCCTCACCAGACTCACCAGCAGGTAGTGTGACTGTCTGCCACTGTATACCAACTGCAGCGCCTGACGCATCCCTAATTATCAGCAGCACCGTGAATGTCGTCTTCTCAATACCTGTGTTGCTTAATGTTATACCGATACCTACGGTCCTGCCGACCTCCGGCGTTATCTCCTCACCAGTCATTGGGTCGACAAATCTCGCCGTGCTCGGCACTATAGGCTTCTCAACAGGCACACCAACTCTTACGGTGTAAGTGAATGTCTTAGACTCGCCAGTCACACCGTAATCTGCTGGGAACTCATCAGTGTACTCAATCGTTATTATATCGCCTAACTTAGCGTATACTACACCTGCCCTCATCTCGCTACTGACTAGCACCTCACCCGTGAACTCACCAGTGTCCTCGCCTGTCTCTCTTAACGTTATTGAAGTGCCTATTGGGTCTGATGTTGAATATACTCTTATAGTTACTGTCTCTATTCTGTTGGGGTCGGTATTTGCATCTAAGTCCTTAACAGTTACCTTTATCTTGTCACCAATATTGTATGCTGTCTTATCGGTTGTGATCTCTGCATCCCAACTAATGAACTTCACCGTAACTATCTTTGTCGTTACTTCGCCTGCAGCATCAACACTATCTCTGTACATAACTTGTATGTTCTTCCCTATAATCTCTCCTGGAGCCCCTATGCTACTTATATCTAGAGTATACGTAAACACTCCAGTACTATCACCAGTTTCCTCCGCACTATATGCTTCACCACCTTTCATGTAAGTGCCGTTCCATAGCTTTATGTATACAGGTACAGTATCTGTACTGGCTGGATCCTTATTCATATCCCAATCAACTACAGTAATGTTTAGTGTACCTATCGGGCCTACCTCAAGGTACTCCTCCTCACCATTAACTAATAATGTGCCTGTAAATGACTGTATATTAACTGTTACCGCATAAGTATCTGCATCAGGCCACTCTGACATTCCTGGCGTTGCATAGGTTGGTGTACCATCTTCATACTCAATATCTACTGAAGTACCAGCATCACCGAATTTGTAGTCTACCGTGTAAGTTGCTACGAACACACCTGTGTCAGGCCCTGTCTCCTCAAAGTCTAGAGTTGTACTACTGACGTTTAGTGAAAACCTGTCAACTTCTGAGTTGTCTAGGTTGCGGTCTGGGTCTACAATGGTCACATTTATTACGTCACCATACTTAACTGTTATACTGCTGCTACCGTTAACATACATCTCTACTCCATAAATCTCAAATGGAATTTCTTTTTCTAAGTCTCCGTAGGCTATCACTAGTTTACCACCTATTAGCTCCGGCTTTACATTAGTGTGATCTATGGTGTATGTTGCCTCAAATTCACCACTTTCTATTCCTGTTTCTTTTGCTTCAACAACTGTTTCATTAGCCCAAGACAATACATCGCCTGCGTAATTATATGCCGTAACAGTTATGTTAATTGATCCTCTACCCTTTGATGCCGGATCTTTAACTGTTATATGCAGTACTACATCCTCGTCCTTATTCAGCGGTATCACATTTCTATCAACAGTTAAGTTGGCTTTTGCTACAGCTACTTCAGCTGTTACATCTACACCTTTCTCATCCAAGTCTGCGTTAAATATGTCCGTGTACGTTATAACTAATTTTTCTGGTGTGTGCCCATCTAGATGTTCCCTAACCCATGTCCAGTTGAAGTTCCTTAAGCTTATTGTTGCTTTGAACTCTCCGGTGTCATCACCTGTTTCAACAAATGTTATCGTTATTTGACTCGCACCCACTCTTAACGGTACTTTCTCATCTCCATAAACTGCTTCAATGGTTAAGTTAGCGAAGGCAGGCAGCGTGGTCAAAACCGTGTGCTTTAATTCCACATCACTTAAGTTACTG
>CAYQIX010000140.1:0-2060 GCA_964417765.1 uncultured Desulfurococcaceae archaeon | reverse complement strand
CGGCATTACCGCCAACCTAGAATGTAGATGTATATGGGGTTTATAAGAATTAAAGACGTCAATTTTGGTGCGGGTTAGCTCAGACTACTTAATCTCCTCAACAAGGAGCTTTAGGGACTCACTCAGCCTTGAGATTTCGTCAATCACAGAGAGTAGGGTTAGGAGGTCTCTCGGGGTATTTCCGCTGCCGCCTTCTATTAAATATGCTAATTCACATTCCCCACCACGCAGACGGATAATTTTGAAGTTAGGTGGCGGCCTCTCATTATCAGGCTGCAGGGCTCTAGCTATTGACTCAGCTAGCTGTTCATCACACAGTCTCAGACTTAAGGTAGCTTTAATCACTACGTACTCACCTTACTTAACGCATCAGCTGACGACAGAACTGCATAGCCTTTCTCTATTACTGCTCTGGTGCGCAGCTCTTCCCTACCCTTGCGGGTGAGTACCTGTAGTGGAACTCTCACCTTGCCTCCAGTTTCATTAACTACTACCTCATCCTGCCTTATCTTGCCTATACCCTGCAGAACCCTAGTTAACATACTCAGTGGTGGTGGATTCTTAATGTGCATCACCTTGAATTTTCCTTTACTCTCCCAATTACCTGCGAGATATTCGTCTATTGCAGCCTTCAACTTCCTCAAGTACTCGTACATTTTTAGGGCATGCCACACTATAGTACTGGGATTTAGAACTACAGCAACCATCCCCTCAATCCCTACTTCATCAACTACACACATCATTGTGTAGGCTAAATAGTAAAGATCCTTCATACACCAATCCTGTTTGATCATGTAGTTAGTACCTACTATCTTGTCCTTACTCACTCCTAACTCTCTGGCTATTACGTCGTCGCTTAACTCACCGCTAGCATCTCTCATGAAGAACCTTGGAATGAAGAGGTCAACACTATACTTAACCGCTTCGTCTGGCTGGAGATACCCCCACCCAATTATCATGGGACCTTTAATTCTCTTTATTAGATTCTCGTCTTCAAGCTTATTGATGAACTCTTCTTCGTTTTGACTCAGCTCTCCCCTAAGAATTCTTGGGGTATGTCTTGCTAGGATGGATGATGCTAACATGTACTTGATTTCCCTCGGAACTATAATGTACTCACTAATCACATCGAGCATCTTCTCCTCAAGAACAGGTGACTCTATTACGTAGCCTAAGCTAGTCTTCCTGACAGTATTAACGCTAGAAGACATTAAGGCTAACGCATTCCCTCCTTTGCCTGCCTTAGTATTAATTAGGAACTGCCTTGTTGCGTCTAGGGGAATCTCAAGTAAGTCATTAATTAATTCGAAACCTATTTCAAATTCTCTCAGTGCTTTACAGAGGAGTCCTCCAATGACAGCTGACTCAACGCTATAGTCAATAATTACCCGCACGTAATTATCAGACTCTTTGGCGTCCTCAATAAATTCCCTAAAGACATCTGATGCGTTGCTGCCGCGAAAGTCAAGAGGCAAGTAATTACCCTATAATCATTCCTTCATCTAACTTTAAAGTCTTAAGGTAACCTTAGCTCCTTAACTCCTTAGGTATGTTAATAAGTGGTTGTGAAACGAGAATCCTAGCTCTTTCTGGATCATACTTCCAGTCAGGTGGCAGCTTACCTACTCTCTTATAGTACTTCACTAGCCTGTGTATCTTTGACTCTATTTCTATTAGGCCTCTCTTACTGTGAGTATCCTTCGGATGCTCCTCTAAGTGCCTCCTTAAGTTAACTGCCCTCCTCATTAGGTGGTATAGATCCTCAGGTATAGTTAGTGTTATGCCGTACTTCTCGAGAACCTTCTGGAGCTTAACGCCTAGCACCGGCTTAGTTAGAGGTATGCCGTACTGGTCCCTCAGGATTATACCTATCATTGAGGGTGTATATCCCTTCTTCGCTAGCTCAACTATGATCATCTCTATCTCTTCAGGCGAATACTGTACCCACTTAGGTGCTACGGTTACTGGAGGCCTTGTTGAGTGTGACTGACCCTTCTTCTTACCTTTATTCATCGCTAAACCTCCCTATCACCTATGAATATCTGAGGCTTTAAAAGCTG
>CAYQIX010000139.1:0-2126 GCA_964417765.1 uncultured Desulfurococcaceae archaeon | reverse complement strand
GTGCTTGGTGAGGTAGCTAGGAGGTTTGCTAGGGGTAGGGAGAGCGTGATAGTCAGGCTCGGGGTCTCTGTAGACGTAAGGCTGGGTGATGGGTTCTTCAAGTCACTGAGTGGGAGAGACGTCTTGCCAGCTGCTATAGTTGATGAAGCACTTGAGGAGAAGCTCGTGGTCGTGGACTTAAGTACTGAGGAGCTGATCACGCGTAGGTACGTAGTTGCTTCAGTAATTAGTGAGCTGTGGAAGAGGATTGAGCTGTCCCGTGAGCCCGTCAACACTGTAGTAGTTATTGATGAGGCTCACAACTATGCCTGCAGGTACTGTGGCGAAGCTAAGTCAGCCATAAGTAGGGTGGCTAGGGAGGGTAGGAAGTGGGGTCTAGGTGCTGTGCTAGTGACTCAGAGGATCATTGACTTAGACCCAGACATCAGAGGCAACATAAATACCTGGTTCTTCAGTAAGCTGCAGACACCCTCAGACTTCAGCGAGCTGAGTGGGTACATGAACTTGGCTGGGATTAGCGAGCAGTCACTAGCTATCTTAGGGAGCAGGGAGTTCTATGTAGCAGGATTGATGAACCCCCTGAAGATACCTGTACTACTTAAGGTCAGGGAGGTTGAGGATGCCGGGTGAGGAGAGCCCGTACTTCAGGAGCGGAAGTGAGGAGGAGTACCTAGCGAGCTTTGAAGAAGAGCCTCTCACACTCGTGATACTCAGGGACGTTCCTGAGGAAGCTGACAGGATAGCAGCTGCTGTTCAGTCTGTACTTAAGGAGAAGGAGATTATCAGGAGTAAGCTGAGGGAGTTAGAGAGGCTTAAGGTCATACCTGAAGTAGCTCGTAGTCCAGCGTACCTAGCCCTAGACACGGGCTTCACCTCACCACCCCTCGAGCTCATAGGTGGGAAGCTACTCATAATCATCAGGTCCCACGTACTTCAGGGAGTATCTTCAGATGCTGTACCTCCAGCCTCCTCAGTAGGGTTTGTCAAGTTTGTTCAAGATGAAGCAGTAGGTAAGCCCCTATCTAAGGTAGTTGAGAGGAGGTTCGTTAAGGAGGTCCTAGAGCTCAAGAAGGCTGGTAAGGTTGATGTAGACCTAATCATCATTGATGGAGAGATATTTCCTAGAGTGCCGCCAGGCTACGTAGCTAGGAAGAAGCGGTCTAGCACCGTAGCTAAGCTCTACGGCATGGTCTTAGAGCTAACTCACGAGATCCTAGAGCTAGCTGATGAGACTGACACAGCTCTTGCAGGGGTGGTTAAGAGGGCTTACGGCAGGGACGTGCCTGTAGTTATTGACTCTCCGGAGATCGTCGTTAATGATAAGGCGCTAGCAACCTACGTCCTCGAGCCAGGTGAGTGGATTGACTTAGAGACGTACTCCGACATAGCGCACTACTTGAGTGAGTTCCTCAAGAAGCACGGGGATGAGCTGCCTGCTGAGCAGGTTACAGCTCTGAATAACAGGTTAGCGTGGATAGTGGCTGTGATGAAGGCCAGCGACTACCTGACTTCAACTATCCGCGTAGCTATTTACAAAGCTAAGCTCCCAACGTACTTCATGGCAGCTACTAAGGTTGAGGTCTGGCCCAGCAATGACTACACAGCTGAGGAGGTCATAGCTTACCTAGCGAGCATAACAGGAGTTAACGGAGTCCCTCACCCAATAGATGTTGTTGACGCTATGTGTAGGTTAAGGAAGGAGCTCCTTCACCTCACACAGCAGCAGCTCCAGAGTGAGCTAGCAAAGAAGCTTGGAGACCCCCACCTAGCAATGAGTATTGCAGGGCTGACGAACCCGGAGAAGATGTATAAGGTAGGCTTCAAGTAATTTCAATCATTTCATCGATGAATCTCCTGTACCAGGACTCTAGCTCTTTCCTGCTAATTACGTGAAGCTGTATCGGTGCGTCAAGCTCCATATATATGCTTGCCTTCACCTCTGCCTCCTCCCTAAGGTCAGGCTTTTCATCAAGGACTACGAGAATGTCTATATCGCTTGCAGCAGTGTACCTCCCAGTAAGTACTGACCCAAACACATACACCTTCGCTTCAGGCCAGAAAGTTCGCACTAAATCCTTAACTTTCTTAGCAATACCGATGTAGTTCCTCATGTACTCGAGTGCCTT
>CAYQIX010000138.1:0-2138 GCA_964417765.1 uncultured Desulfurococcaceae archaeon | reverse complement strand
ATAGGGTACTTCATAGGAGACGGAACAATAGCCAAAACATCATCAGGGGAAAGAATGGAAATCGTGACTTCAGATCGTAATATAGCTATAAAGCTCGCTAAATGCATAGAAAGTAAGTTTAGTGTAAGAGCTAAGGTATACGCCAAAAAATCGCCTAAGAGACCATTATGGAGAGTTGTAGTTGATGATATAGAAACTGTTGAGTGGTTCAAGAATAATCTATACGCTGATATTACGCATGTAGGAAAGAAAGGGTATCTCACTAGGTATAAGATAATACCTGAGTTTACGTATAGTGCACCCGCAGACTTCATATCAGGAGTGATATCCGGCCTGATAGACAGCGACGGAACATTAATACCGCCGAAGGTTAAAAATGGAAAGAAGTGGCGTGGAGAGGTCTCAATTACAGTTACGAGTAACAGATTAGCTCAAGGCATATCCCTCTTATTATCGCTTCTAGGAATCACACATACTATAAGACATAAAACGACAGCCTATAACGGGTATAGACTAACATACTATACCATATTCATCTCGGACGCCAGGATAAAGAATGTGGTTAAACTGGAGAGCAGGCACAAGGCATCTGTTATAGAGAGGTACGTCGAGGCCACAATCGATATCGTAGATAGAGTTCCCGTACCTACATATGTTTCCTCCTTAACGAGCATGCTGGGCATGAACAGTCGTAATCATCCGCTTCGTAGCCTCGCTGCTGAAATAAGGGGTAAAGTCTACAGAGGCCATGCTGGCAGGAGGTACTGTAAACGCATTATAGAAAGACTTAAGCCTTTAGTAAATAAATTTAATGCTGATCATGCTCAAGTGTTAATTAGTCGCTTCAGTAACTTAGTAAATAATGAGTATGTGTTCTGGGATGTCATTAAATCGATATCAAAGGTAAGGATAACTGATGTTGAGCCTGAACATAACGAGTACGTTTATGACATCTCAGTAGAGGATAATGAAAACTTCGCTGGCGGGCTAGGCTTAATGCTTCTTCACAATAGTCAGATACTGCAGTATACTGCAAGAATAGCTCCTAGAGGAATCTACACTACAGGTAAAGGTTCGTCTGCCGCTGGACTTACTGCTACTGTAATTAAGGATAAGCAGACGGGTGAGTACTTCCTTGAAGCAGGAGCTATGGTTCTCGCTGATGGAGGTATCGTCTGTATAGACGAGATAGATAAGATGAGGGATGAAGATAGGGTAGCTATTCATGAGGCCATGGAGCAGGGGACGGTAAGCATAGCTAAGGCAGGTATAGTTGCTAGACTAAATGCTAGAGCCTCGGTCCTCGCTGCAGGCAATCCCAAGCACGGCAGGTACATTCCTAACCTAGGATTAACAGGCAACATAAACCTACCAGTAACGATACTGTCCAGATTTGACCTAATATTCATACTTAAGGATATAGCCCAAATAGAGAGAGATAGGTCACTCGTCAGGTACGTCCTCGAAACACATGAAACACTAGCAAATGTAGAACCTGAGATTCCGCCCGACCTACTAAGAAAGTATATCGCATACGCCCGCAAGTACGTAAAGCCAAGAATTACGAAGGAGGCACAGCGCCTTATAGAAGAGTACTATATTGAGCTGAGAAAGAAGAGTGCTGAAAACCCTGAAGCACCTCTAGCTATAACGACTAGGCAGCTAGAAGCCCTGATCAGGCTTGCTGAAGCTCACGCAAGAATGAAACTGAAAAATAGGGTCGAGGCAGAAGACGCTGCTGAAGCTATAAGGTTGATGAACTCCATGCTTGAGATGGTGGGGCTGGACATTGAGACCGGCGATATAGATATTGACACTATAATGACCGGAAAGCCCAAGAGCATGAGAGAGAAGGAAATCACAATACTAAACATAATCAAGGAAGCTGTCACCTCAGATGAATCAAGTAGGGCATGCATTAAGTTAGGTAAATTGAGAAGTGAAGCTGAGAAACTGGGCATAGATGAACATACTCTAGAGAGAATAATCCGTAACTTAAAGAGAATGGGAGACATTTACGAGAGAAGACCTGGATGTTTCGCTCCAGTAGACTAACTTCACTACTTGCAAGTACTACCGTACATATTTAATGCTTAAAAACCTCTCTATCATACAATCTGTAGGCATGATAGGATGTG
>CAYQIX010000137.1:0-2256 GCA_964417765.1 uncultured Desulfurococcaceae archaeon | reverse complement strand
ATATATAGGTATAAAGTTAATAAAGAAGGAAGAGCAGGAAAATGATCTTTCTCTATGGAAAGCATAGAACATAACGAACAGGATTTTTCCGACTTTTTCTGTAACTCTGAGAGAGCGAATGTTGCGTTATAAGTTGAAAATATCTGTTCATCTGTTCTATGCTTTCCATAGAGAAAGGTCATTTTCCTGTTCTTCTCTCTTAATTAGTTTAATGCCTAAGTATATGCGGTCTCTTCTGCTACCTTTTTGTCCTCTCTTTATGCTGAACAGTCTCTGAAGTTCCATGGTGAACATCTTCTTGGATACCGGGTTTTCGTCGTTTTCGCTGCACCATCTCGTGTACTCTGTGTAGAGTTCGTTGGCTTCTACGTATATGTTCGTGTTGTCGGGATCTAGCTCTATCGTTCCTTCCTCGATACCTTCCTTGATGAATGCGTATACTGAGTTGCTGTTCCTCAGCCACACTTCCTTGTAGTCTGCTTCTGTTTCTTCGAAGCTGAACTTCCGCCTTAACCACACGTTCCTGAAGGCTATTAGTGAGACTATAATTAAGCCCTCGATCTCTTCCTCGGTGAATGTCCTCTCAAAGAATGTTGGGTCAAGCGGGAACTTATTGGGGAACTCAATGACTAGCCACCTACGCCAGAACGCTAGGGTCATGTCGGTTACCTTAGGCAGCTTATTAGTGCTGAACAGTAGCTTAGCGTAATTAACGAACGTTATGGGATCCCTGTGCTTCCTATTAGCTGATATTGCGTCCTCACCTGTCAGGATCTTGAACTTGCCTGTTTCCCTCAGGGGCTTCTCGGGCAGGTCCGGGTAGATATTAGCTAGCTTCCTGTAGAGCTGTGCGGGCATGAAGTCGTTCTCACACAGTTCCTGAAGACTTATTGAAACTACGTTCTCATTCCCTAACACCTTCTTATCTAATCCCAGGTAGGTAGACTTCCCGTTAGCCCCTTCACCGACCAGCATGACTGCCTTATGTAGGTCATACCTAGGATACAGGGTGTAACCAATTATTTCAAATAGCAGGGGCCACTTCTCATTAACCCAAGCATTAAACGCCTTCAAGGTCTTAGGGCATAGCTCGCTAGCTAGCGTCTCTAAGTCAGCTAGGCCGCTGGCATCGTACTTAAGCAGTCCCGGCAACTTCTTGAGAAGCAGCGTGTTTAACTTATGGGGTATTCTATGGTAGATCACTATTTCGGGACTTAGGTCAAATGTTGCTTTCCCGATATCACCTGACTCAAGAAATACTTCCCAGTCGAAGCCCTTGTTGAGGAAGGCTATCTTCAGCGGTTCATACCTTAACTCAGTTAATGTAGAGTCCCGGATCCTCGATAATACCTCACTGACTACCCAGCGGGTGGTCTTCTTCTCTACATCCTCACCTGACTCTCTAGCGAGTTCGCTTATTTCCTTTCTGAGCAGTGGTTCGCATGGTACGTAGATGCCGCCATCGTAGCAGAAAATGTCTATGATTGTGTTGCCTCTGTAGAATGTTTTTATTGCGTGCTTACTCATTACTAGCTTGTATATCTGGTAGGCTAGTTCCTCTCGCTCACTTACGTGCTTTATAGCTACGGTTACTGCTGGGCTGCCTCGAGTGCTTGAGAGTATTGCCAGCATTATCTTAGCTAGCTTATTACGTGATATCTTGTCAGCTACACCTAATTCGTACAGCCCTAGCTTAACGTCCTTTAGGTCCTTAGTGCTCAGTCTGTAGAGCTTGTCCTCATAGCAGAGGTACTCATTAATCTCACAGCGTATGAAGTGTATCTTTGGGTCATCACTAACTACGGCTGACTCGAGACCTAACTCACTGATTGCCCCCTCACACCCTACTACACTAACTAACGACTCTAGGGACCTCTCATCATTATCCAGACCCAGTAGGTCCCTGACATTATTACCTATCTTTGCTTCCATTGGTTACCACCTCTGAAGCATGAGTAACGAAATTCGCAGTAGTTGCAGAGCGGTGACTTCTCTGGTGGTGGGGGATCCCTGTTAATCAGGCATGCTGATAGGTACCTAGCCCTCTCAATGAGTTCCCTGAGAACGAACTTGTTGGGCTTTACCTCGAATACCTTGATGTCGCCATTATTCCTAGTTATATATATTAGGTAACCGATTCTCGAGTGAGTTAAGGTTACGTATGCCTGAAGCTGCTTAACGTGGCTGCCGTAGGGTCTCTGAGGTACTTTTGATGTTGTCTTGAATTCTAGGACGTGCTGCTTCTCTGGGTGGTAG
>CAYQIX010000136.1:0-2278 GCA_964417765.1 uncultured Desulfurococcaceae archaeon | reverse complement strand
TGCTTAAGGTAGTAGTTAGGGGCAGGAAGGACGCTGGCGCTGTCAAGGCAATGATCGAACACTTCTACCCTGACTGGGACATTGAGGTGCTGACCCTACAGGGCGTTAGAGGAGATGAAGCAATATTCACTGAGCTCGCGTCACTCGTGACCCCGCGGTCCTTCTACGTAGTTCTCCTCGGCCGCAGTGAGGTCAGGGATGCGGGCGCTATTGAGGGGTCTCTACCTCCTAATGTAGTTGTTCACGTAGTCTCTAAAGCTAAGGTTAGGAATGCCCGGATTGATGAGCTAGCCAGGGAGTTCGATATCGCTAGAACAGCCATAAGGTTGAGGACTAGGTGGTGTAGGAAATATGAAGCATATGTGTTCTCAAGTGGTGGCGAGGAGCTGAGGGGCTTCAGGTACGATCCAGTAAATGATGCGTTCATAGGTCTCGGCTTGTGGGGTAAGCTGGCCGGTGAAGTAACTGGACTAGGCGAGCTCGAGAACCCCCTAATAGTTAGGGGTGCTGGCGGGGAGCACACAGTGTACTGCGGTACCGAGCCGTGCGGGACGTTCAAGGTACTTAACGAGGGGCTAGAGGTAACGGGCAGGAAGCTCTCCGAGCCAGCACATAGGTTGATTCACCTCGAGAACCTCCTCAAGGCTAATGAGGGTATGCTTAAGCTGTATGAAGAAATTAGTGCTGAGGTACTGAGGAGCTTCAGGGAGTGGGCAGATTACGTAGTAGTGCCGTGGAGCGGCGGCAAGGACTCTACAGCAGCGCTCGTGCTGGCTCTCAAGGTATTCCCAAGGGAAAAGGTAATTGCAGTATATTCAGATACTGGCGTTGAGTTCCCTCAGACTCAGGACTACATTGAGGAAGTATCGAGGAAGTTGAGCATTGAAGTGGTTAGGGTGCACGCTGGGGTAGACAGGGGGATTCTGGAGGAGGGCCTGCCACTGCCAACACACGATAATAGGTGGTGTACGCTGAGGAAGGTCTCGGCTGTCGAGAACTGCGTGAGTGGTCTGCGCGGTAACATATTAGTTGTCGTAGGTGATAGGGATGCGGAGTCAGAGAGCAGGTTTAGGAGGCCGCCAGTATGCAAGCTCAGCAGCTCAAGAATTGAGGTAGCGCCACTCAAGTTCTGGGGTACAGCACTCACGCAGCTCTACATCTACTGGAATAACCTGAAGCCCAATCCACTCTACCTGCTCGGGTTCTACAGGATAGGCTGCTACATCTGCCCAGCACTAAGGAGCTGGGAGTTGAGAATACTCTCAAGTATCCCGGAAGTAAGTAGTGTGCTTAAGGACAGAGAGCTCTTTAAGCGATTCATATCGAGTAGACTTAAGTAAGGCTGTGCGCTCTTATTAATACTACCTTATGCAAACTACTACTCAGGGGGTACTACATTGTATTACAGCAGGCCTGAGGTTACTGAGGAGCTTACTAAGTTCCTTAAGGGTCGTAAGGTATTCGTGCGTGAGGGCGGTGGGGTAAGGGAGGTTAGCTTTGGTGAGCTGCAGAGCTTAAGTGACGCTGCTGAGGTGTATGGTAGCGCGGAAGTCTTTGAGGTTGGCAGCGCGACGCCGTCAATAACGATACTATTTAATGATGACGTGCTGAGGCTCGCAGTAGGTGCCGCTAAGCTAATTATTAATTACTTAGGGAAGTATGGGGTGAGTAAGTCAGTCTACGTCGTCTGGGCTAGGAAGTACATTGAGGTTAGGATTCATGAGGGCGCAATCCCTAGAACCTTCGTGAGTGAAGTAGGTGATCTGCAGGGCACAGCCTTACTGATTGCTGAGGCAGTAATTAATGACTTGAGGCACAGGCTCTTCAAGCTCGTCAGCATGTCCTCAGGCTCGCTAGTAGTAGGCAACACACTAGCAGTCAACCAGTACCTAATCGCGCCACTAAGCCGCACAGCAGGCGGTAAGGACGTCGTAGCGTACCTAAAGCCCTCAGACCTCGATGAGCTACCTGATAAAGTAGTAAATAACATACCTGTACAGCACAGAAGAGAGTGGAGCGACTTCAGCCCTAATGAGCTTAGCGAGCTAGCCACTAAGGTACTGAGGATAATTAGAGAAGGTACCTTAAGTAAGGATAAGCTGACGGTGCTGAAGGTCTCTAGGAAGAGCGGCAAGCCAGCAGTACCTAAGCTGGTAGGTAGGTTCGAGGTTATGGCTTTGCTTCAGGCTGCTAGGTACTACCTACTGACTGGAGATCTAGAGAAGGCTAAGTCCTTCGGCCTGAACAGAGCAATATTCTACGCATGGGCAAAGCACTA
>CAYQIX010000135.1:0-2318 GCA_964417765.1 uncultured Desulfurococcaceae archaeon | reverse complement strand
TCCCTGAAAAGGAAGAGAAGTAGGGGGAGGTGAGTTGGCTGAGGAGGTAATTAATTTGGAGGAAGAGGTCGTGGGCGGGACCCAAGGTGTTAGTGTAGGTGGAGTTAGTGAGGTTGCGTGGCCGTGTGACTGCCCGCTCTGTAGGGTCTTCATTAAGCCAGTATTCAATGTGTTATCTAGAGTAGCTGGGGCTAGGAGAATAGAGGAGATTGAGGTTGCTGCTCAGGAGGAAGTTGAAGGACTTGAGGGTATGGAGGAGGTTGAGGAGAAAGTCGATACCATAAGAAAGTTCGCGGAGCAAGCTAAGAAAGCTGGTGTTGAAGTTAAGGCTGTTAAGGCTGAAGGAGAGGAGGCTGAGGAGAAGCCGGAGGTCAGTGAAGGTGGAGGCAGAGAGGAGAAGCCAGCGGCACCCGAGACTCCGTCAGTAGATATAAGTAAGTTACCGCAGATAACAAGCATCCTAGAGAGGGTAGAAGCGCTTGAAGAAGAGGTTCAGTCCCTTAAGAACAATGTAGCTAAGACGATAGAGGGGATTAAGGCAACACTAGTAGACCTGAGAGCAGCTGTCGCCGAAGTAAGCAATCCATTCAATATAATGAGGAAATATGCAGAGCTACTTGGCTTCGGCGCCCAGCAGTTCCAGGGCCCTCAGCCTCAGATGCAGCAGCCCCCTCAAATACCAGCTCAGGTAACAGCACCCTCAGCAGGAGGGACGATGCTGGTAGCAGCGCAGCCTCCCGCAAGCGAGAAAGAAGAGTCTGAGGGAGTAGAGAAGATAGAGAAGGAGTTGAGTAAGAGTGACGTCCTAGGTGAAGAAGAAGGTAGTGGTGGCTCACTTGAGGATGTGCTGTCATCCGCTTTAGGTGAAGCAGGTGGTGAGAAGGGAGAGGAAAAGAAGGAAGAGAAAAGCAGCTCTGAGCGTTCTGAAAGCATAGAGGATATCCTCAGCAGCGTTTCTTCACCTTCTGAAGAAAAGAAGGAAAAGCCTGAGGAGGTGGAAGAAGTGGAGGAGTATCCTCAGGAAGTTACGTTGCAAAGCCTAGTCATGAGTAAGTCAGCTAAGAAGATAGGCTTAGGTAGATTAATCAAGTTGGTTAAGTGGATAGATGCGATGCTTGAGAGGATGCCTGAGGACAGCTTCGAGGAGATAATTAAGTTCGCCACAAACATCGGCCTCCTCAATAAGGACGACATGGACCTAGTACTGAAGGCGATAGCCCTGGTTATCAAGTCTAGGCAGATTGGTGTTAGAATAGATGATCAGTTAATAGCGCTGTACATGTTAGCTAAGATATTTGGAGTCGAGGATAAAGAGGCAGATAGCGAGATAGTCAAGCTAGCCGTGAATAGAGATGACCTACTCGACAAGTTCATTAAACCTTAAAGGTGAGTCTTTTGCCGACAGCTGTAATAAGTACTGCCATACTAGTGATAGCTGGAGTTGTTATGGCATCTATTTTCGCGGTGGCGTTAATTAGTCAGGCAGGAGCCATTGACTCGGCTTTTAAGTCAGCTTCACAAAACGCACTTGATAAGATGAAGACCTCTATCGATATAATATACTTAACTGTAAACAGTTCGTACTTCGTAGCTTACGTTAAGAACGTAGGCCAGAAAAGTATCTCAGCAAGTGAGTTAAACATGACCGATGTGTACTTAGGTAATGACACTACCCTGAAGCTATACGTCTATGGAAAGACAGGTACCGACATATGGAACTACACAGAGACAGTCAATGATGGTGTATGGGAGCCCGGTGAGACTATTGTGATGAGGATCTATAACTCAACTGCACTGGAGGGTCCATACTATATTAAAGTAGTACTTCCGAATGGTGTTTCAGATGAAGATACGTTCACAGGCTAGATTAGGGGCTGCGGATGTAGCTGTAGTATCAGTAGTTTTTACGTTCTCGCTAATGCTGACGCTCATGTTTGTCCTTTACGGTCTATACAGCTATGCAGGCCTGGTAGCGTACGCTATAAAGGAAGTACAGCGCGAACGTGCTAGGTTAATAATTGAGAACGTGACACTCTCTGGGACATTACTTGACTTCAACGTAAGCAATGAAGGGCCAATTACAGTTAAGGACCTGTCGGAACTTGACGTAATTGTTAAATACTACGTAAATGAGTCAGGGATAATAAAGCAAGTTACGTATCTGCTCCAATTTAATGAAAGCGGAGATCCGGGCACCTGGTATGTATACAGGGTAATTCTCGGTAATCAGACATACACTTACACTGAACACAAGTACCTGCGGCCTGGTGAAGTAGCAGAGATAATTGCAAATCTTCCAGTGCAGCCAGTGCAAGGGG
>CAYQIX010000134.1:0-2338 GCA_964417765.1 uncultured Desulfurococcaceae archaeon | reverse complement strand
CAACTGCAGATTCAAGAGGGTTTGCATAGATAAGCTTAAGGTAGGGCACGTGTACCGAGTTGTCAGGGTGCTAAATATAAAGAATAAGTGCCCGCTAAACGAGTACGTAATTACGGTTGAGGTCGAGGAGGCAGCTGTAGAAGCATGCATTCTGAAGAAGTATGCTATTGAGTCAATGATAGTTCCTTATTCAAAGATCAGGTGTGATAGGAGAGACTGCGAGTACTATAAGTTATGTAGACCCGACTTACTACCTGACAGAGCGAAGGTTAAGGTGGTGAAGGTACTTGAAAGAATTAAGTGTCCTAAAGGTCTCCCCTTAGTTAAGGCTTCACTGCTTGTTACTTGATTTGCAACTCTTATGCAGAAATAAGCTTTGTGTTTATCTGCACAATTTCTTCACTTATTATATTACCTCTCACGTACTTCCTCCTCCTCTCACCCTTATTCTTAGGGTGAAATCCCGGAGGACCTGCAAGCAGTAGTGCTTTCTTGCCTGCGCCTGGTAGTGTAGGTACCATGGGAAAGCCCGCAAAGTCAGAGCCGCCCGTAATTAAGAGCTTCTTACCCCCGATACCTACAACCGAAGCATCAACAACCTCACCTATCTTCTTGCCAATAAATACGGCCGCCTTATCACCTGTGACTGTCACCTGAAATGCCTTAGCCCTAAAGACTTCCCCAACAGCCTCTTCTTGACCTAACTTATCAGTCAGGAGAGCCTTAGGGACGTATATTGTGTTCTCAGGTACCTTCTCGTCCGTTACTACCTTTAGGGTAAACTTCACTTTTTCATTTGCAGCCCTATTCTTCCATATCCTCAGCGTCACTATCCTGTACGGCGCATTGAGCAGCTCTAGCGTCTTTGGATTCATTCTCGCTTCAGGTATGGACCTGCCTTCCTTATGCTCCTCAGTATACTTAAGGTCATCTACGCCGACTACCTTAACCCACACTACCTTTGGATCCTTTGCTTCAGGGTCGTTAACCACTACTTTGAATTCCGGCATTCAACCACCTGCTGTGGTAAATCTTAATCGCTCCTTAAAAACTTTAAAATTCGTCATACTTAAAGCCATACTTTCCAACTAGTGGGACAAAAACACAGGGTATGCTATACTCCCGCCTTATCTTATCGTCACTCTCCTTAGTGACTATTACGAGCCTCTGGAGGTACCTGTCACCTACTGGAGCTACTAATCTACCACCTACCTTCAGCTGCTCTAGCAGCGGCTTAGGTACTTCGGGAGTTGCAGCAGTAATCATGATCTTATCGTAGGGGGCTGCTGGAGGATATCCTAGTGACCCGTCACCATGTATGACTGTTACCCTCCTGAGGTAGGAGAGCCTGCCGAGGTTGCTCTTAGCGAACTCAACTAGCTCTTTTACTCTCTCTATAGTCCATACATGCCCGGAATCCCCAACTATCTCGGCTAGGACTGCTGCCTGGTAGCCGCTTCCAGTACCTACTTCCAGCACCTTATCGCCTGGGTCAGGATTAAGTGCCTGAGTCATGATGGCAACCATATGGGGGGCACTAATAGTCTGTCCGTAACCTATAGGTAGTGGCGTGTCATTGTAGGCGTAGTTTCTGTAGTTAGCTGGAACAAACTCCTCTCTAGGGACAGTGAGCATAGCCCTAATTACCTTCTCATCCCTTAGTATGCCTTCCCTAATAAGCCGCTCAATTAGCTCTCTCCTCTTCTTCTCGAAGTCATCTCCATTCATATATTAGCCTCTAATACTATTGTGCTAATTCAGTGAATAAAGCTAAATTAAGTAACAGCGTAATCAGTTACATCGGTGGTCCTTGCTTGGGTTGCCCCAACTGGTTCAGCTTTGAGGTAGTTAGGTTTAGGGGGCACCCAAATGTGCGTGCTACGCACACTACTACTTTCGAGATAACTAAGGAAGATTACTTAACACCTAGAGGCGACTGCATAATAGGTGTCTCAGCCGATAAGTCACTTGCTGACTTTAATGATACCTTTAAGAAGTTAGTAGCTAGTGACAGGAGCACCTTAGTTATAGTAATAGCTGTTGAAGGCGTTGGACATGATATTGTAGTAGCCAGGGGCTCGCCCAACCTGACTTATAGTGATGAGACTAGAATAATCGTTAGGAAGTCAGCTTACACGTCACCTAATACTGCAGGCATCCGTGCTTCTAAAGCAGCTGCTGACTTAAACAAGAACTTGATTAATGGGTTAAGGGAAGGAAAAGAAGGTATTGCCTTATTCTTCGTCTATAGGTAGTGGTGTTTAAGCCTAGAAGACATCAGGCGCCTTCCACTCGCCCCAAACTTCCCTCAGCACACCACTTATTTCTCCTAGGGTTG
>CAYQIX010000133.1:0-2351 GCA_964417765.1 uncultured Desulfurococcaceae archaeon | reverse complement strand
TGGATGTATTTAAGTTAGCTAAAGCAAGAGGACTCTACACGACAATAGTGAGTAACGGCTCACTCACTAGGGATGCACTAAAGCTACTTAAGGAAGCAGGACTTGATGCCATGAATGTCGACATTAAGGGTTGTCCTGAAACTTACAGGAGGTTTATAGGCATAGCAGACCCCGAGGAAATACTCCGTACAGCTAGGTATGCACTAGAACTAGGAATTCATGTAGAAGCAGTTTTTCTCGTAGTTACTGGTGCTAATGATTGGGAAGAGTGTATTGAGTGGGTGCTAAAATCTCATATTAAGTACTTAGGTCCTGATGTCCCACTGCATATAAATAGGTACTATCCAGCATACATGTATAATAAGCCAGCAACAAGTATGGAGAAGCTTCTTGAAGTATATAAGCTAGCCAAGGATGTGGGGATTAGATACGTATATGTTGGGAACGTAGATACTCTCGAGTACATGCATACTAGGTGCCCTAACTGCGGTGAGGTGCTTATTAAAAGATCGCATTATGGCGTTATCAAGTGTAACCTAGATGAAAATAAGTGCCCTACGTGCGGTGAGGAAATTAATTTGGTTGGTGCCTGCAGGCCTAGCAGGAGGTACTTTACTTAACATTAATTTACCTAATACTTCATTTTTCTTAGGTGGTTAATGCGGTGGATGCTGAGAGCAAGTTTAGGTTAGTGATTAGAGATGTTGAGGAGGTCGTTACTGAGGAAGAGCTTAGGAAGCTGATTGAGAGCGGTGGTGGTAAGGGCTACTTAGGCTTTGAACCGAGCGGTATATTTCATATTGGCTGGCTGGTGTGGGCCTTTAAGTTTAAGGACTTAGTTGAGGCTGGCTTCGATATGTACCTGCTTGCTGCTACATGGCATGCGTGGATTAACGATAAGTTCGGAGGTGATATGGAGTTGATTAAGGCGTCAGCTAAGCACGTTGTAGATGTCATGAACTTGCTTGGTCTTGAGGGTAGGTTTAGGTTGGTGTATGCTGAGGAGCTAGTGGATAGCTCTAAGTACTGGGGAACACTATTAAATTGTGCTAAGGAGGTTTCATTAGCTAGGGTTAAGAGAGCACTAACTATAATGGGCAGGACAGCTGAGGAAGCGGTGACGGACTTCTCAAAACTTATCTATCCTCTCATGCAGGTGACGGACATCTTTGAATTAAATTTGGATTTAGCTCTCGGTGGCTTAGATCAGAGAAAAGCTCACATGCTAGCTAGGGACGTAGCTGAGAAATTAGGTAGAAAAAAGATTGTTGCAGTTCACACACCACTAATACCGTCTCTTCAGGGCCCAGGCAGGATGGATGTAGGTATGAGTGCCCTCAGCAAGGATGAGCGC
This sequence comes from uncultured Desulfurococcaceae archaeon, assembly GCA_964417765.1. Classification (GTDB taxonomy): domain Archaea; phylum Thermoproteota; class Thermoprotei_A; order Sulfolobales; family NBVN01; genus B83-G16. Next base: position 997 of record CAYQIX010000133.1, on the reverse strand, counting down.
TTAGCTCAGATAAAGATGAGTAAATCTAAACCTGAGACAGCTATATTCGTCCTAGATAGCGATGAAGAAATAAGAAACAAGATAAGGAAAGCGTATTGTCCGCCACGAGAAGTAAGGGACAATCCTGTGTTGAGCATTGCTAAACACATAATATTTAGAGGTGAGGAAAAAGAGTTCGTCATTGAGAGGCCAGCAAAATACGGTGGCCCGGTAACAGTTTGGAGTTACAGCGAATTAGAGAAGCTGTATGTTGATGGCAAAGTACACCCCCTCGACTTAAAGAACGCAGTTGCCAGTTATCTAATTAAGTTGATAGCACCTATAAGGGAGAGAGTTAGCAGAAGTGACGAGGTCAAGAAAATACTGGAATTTATGCGTGGCAAGAAAATGTAGTTTTTATGCGCACCATTTCCTACACTAAACTATTGATTAATACCTCCGCAGTAACTAAATTATATGGTGGTGTCCGTGGAGGTTTACAGAGAGGAGTTCTTAGGTGATTTTAGATTTGTTGAGTACAGGTCATTCAGGCTCGAGAGGCCGGCGTACGCCGTAATTGCGCTGCCTGACGCAGGCTTGGTGGGCGTTATTGGAGCGTGGCATATTGTTAAGTCGCTGAAGCTAGAGGAAGTAGGCGGTATAGACTCCTATAGCTTCCTGCCACCTGTGGTTGTAGTTAGCAATAAGGAGATTAAGCTACCTGTTAGGATCTTTGCTAAAGATAACTTACTTCTAATATATAGCGAGTTCATGCTGCCGCAGGTCGGCATGGCCCAGCTATCTAAGGTGTTATTGAACTACGTTGAGAGAAAAGGTGTTGAGTACGTTGTACTGATGTCAGGCATTCCAATACAAAATAGGTTTGAAGTTGAGAAGCTAAGGACGTACTACATAACAACATCGCCTAAGGCACTTGAGCTACTTAAGGATATTGAGGCTGTGCCGTTCGAGAACGGATACTTAGTTGGACCTTACGCGCTGCTGCTTAAGGAGTCCA
>CAYQIX010000132.1:0-2385 GCA_964417765.1 uncultured Desulfurococcaceae archaeon | reverse complement strand
AATATCACAAATATAATTACAAGATAATTACATGTAAGTATTTATATTTATGTTATAGGTGTGCTCCATGGTAAAAAGCAACTGTAAATGCATGTTCAAATTACTTTTCCTCTACTCATCAAGAGCATTTAATGATAAGGTTTATTTTTGGATACTAGAATAACTACCCGAATTAAGGTGAAAACATGACCTCAGTAGAGGATCCGTATGCATTAATTGACAAGTGGCTCAGGGCTAAGGAATTCATTGTTGTTGGTAAGGGAGTAGCGAGAGCTGATGCCCTTGAGAAGGCTCTAGGTAAGGCTAAGTATGTCGAGGACTATTTCCAGTCTGGAATCCTGTTCATAAAGCAGGTGTTGAGTACCGAGCCACATGCCAAAATAAAATCCATTCGGGCTGATGAAGCACTAAAATTGCCTAAAGTAGTCAGGGTTGTTACTGCGTCAGACATTCCAGGTGAAAACCAGGTAGGGTATGCACTACCTGATCAGCCGTTAATTGCTGAGGGTAAGGTTAGATTCCATGGTGAGACAGTCGCTCTAGTTGTTGCAGAAGACGTGGATGCTGCTCTCGAGGCTGCAGAACACGTACATATTGACTATGAGTCGCTGCCCTACGTCCTAGATCCCTTGGAGGCGCTCCAGCGTAAGGATGTACTAGTTCATGAGGAAGTAGGCAGCAATATTGCTTTCAGAACACGTATTAGGAAGGGTAATGTAGAGGAAGGATTTAGTAAAGCAGATGTCATCGTTGAAAATGAGTACAGAACGCATCATCAGGAGCATCTGTATCTGGAGCCTGAAGGAGCACTAGCTATTCCAGGCCTTGACGGGAGATTAACAGTTATTACAGCTGCTCAGTACCCACACTTAGCTCAGTCAATAATTGCGCGCGTGCTGGGCATTCCAGCTAGCCAGATTAAGGTGATAGTGCCCTACATGGGCGGCGGGTTTGGAGGTAAGGATGACGAAGGTCCTCTGACGGCGGCTAAGGCAGCACTAGTGGCATACCTGACAGGAAAGCCGTCATTCATAATGTACTCTAGGGAGGAGTCAATGAGGCTGCACCCGAAGAGAGAAGCAACAATCATTAAGTACAAGTCGGGTGCTGCGAAGGATGGCAAGCTCACTGCCATAGACGTAACGATAATACACGATACTGGAGCATATGCTAATAGAGGTCCGTTCATTCTATGGAGAGCCACAGTACATGCATCAGGACCGTACCACGTACCCAATGCTAAGGTGGACGGCTACTGCGTGTATACCAACAAGGTATATCAGGGTTCCTTCAGAGGGTTCGGCAATCCGTCAGTTCAGTTCGCTGCTGAAGCTCAGATGGATGAGCTAGCTAGGAAGCTCGGCATGGACCCAGTGGAACTTAGACTAAAGAACATGCTGAGACCTGGCTTAACAACCATAACTAACCAGCTACTAGATCACTCCGTAGGAATCGCTGACGCTGTTGAGCAGCTGGTTAAGGCCTCAGGATGGTACGAAAAGAGAAAGCAGTATAGCACCTCAAGTACTGGGAGGTACAGGAGGGGTATAGGTATTGGTGTTGCGTGGCACGGTATCAGCACAAGCAGAGGTGTTCCAGACTGGTCTAACGCGTATATTAAGATAGATAAGGACGGCTCAGTAACAGTGCTTACTGGAATAGTTGAAATGGGTCAGGGCTCACCGACATCATCCCATAGACAGATAGTAGCTGAAGTTCTTGGAGCACCGCTAGAAAAAATCAAGGTTGTATTTGGTACTAGCGATGCTCCGGATGGCGGCGCCACACACGCATCAAGAGGAACAAGTATTGGAGCAATTGGTGTACTGGTAGCTGCTGCCAAGATGCGCGAGCGCCTCAATAAGCTAGCGTCAGAGCTGCTTAATTGCACACCTGAGGAAGTTGAGATAGAGGAAGGCAAGGTCTACGTGAGAGGGAATGAGAAGAAGTCAGTGACTTGGGAGGAGCTGATTAAGCATGCTTATTCACGCGGTGTTGACTTGTCAGCTACTGGATACTTCTTCCTACCGAAAGGCAAGTTCGACGACACGGTAGGTCAGGGACAGGCGTATCCCGCATTCAGCTATGTCGCAATGATTGCTGAGGTCGAGGTGGATATTGAGACAGGCAAGGTCAGGGTTCTCAAGATATGGCCGGCACTAGCAGCAGGCAGAATAATTAATCCGCAGCAGGTTGAGGGCCAGATAGAGGGTGCTGCAGTACAGGGCATGGGCTACGTCCTCATGGAGCAGCTAGTGTTTGATGAGAAAGGAAGGTTACTCAATCCCGACCTAACAGACTACGTAGTACCTACGGCGATGGACGTGCCGGAGATAGCTAAGCCAGTCTATGTCGAGGATCTCTTCAAGTACGGGCCATTCGGTG
>CAYQIX010000131.1:0-2441 GCA_964417765.1 uncultured Desulfurococcaceae archaeon | reverse complement strand
ATTATAGTGGCGGGCCCGCCGGGATTTGAACCCGGGACCACCGGCTCCGGAGGCCGGCACCCTGTCCTGGCTAGGCGACGGGCCCGTGAAAAATACTCTGTTTCTGGTTTAATCTTTATTCATCACAGTACCTTCCTGGGTGTGGGTGCCTCATATGTACCTTACTACCTGCTCTAGCGGTTTTCTTGGTTTGGGTTTTGGTTTTTCTGTTGGGTACCCTAGTGCTAGGATTCCTGCTAGTTCTAGTCCTTCAGGGGGCTCGAGTACTTTGCTGAATTCTTCCTTCATGAATAGCGGTACTCCGAGCCATACTGAGCCTATTCCTAGGGACCATGCCATCAGTATCATGTTCTGGAATGCTGCTGCTATGCTCTGGTGCAGGAATATCCTTTCTTCATCTAGGTACTCTTCTCTGTGCCTGGGCTCTCGCATGTCTATGTATCCAGCAATGTATGCTGGCGCGTAGTACATCCCCGCCTCCATCCTCTGGACCCACTTTCTGACGCTCTCCTCCGGGTAGGGCTTCCTGAGTACTTTCGTAGCGTAAATTACGTGTGCTTCTTTAAGCAGCTCGTGCAGCCTTCTCCGCTTCTCTTCAGATGCCACTACGATGAAGAACCACTTCTCCACACCTCCAGCTACAGGCGCCCTCACCCCGGCCTCCAGGATCTTACTGATTACATCAGCAGGTATCGGGTCAGGCTTAAATACGCGCACGGAAGCTCTTGAGAATATCACCTCTGCGATGTCCACCATCAGAGCACCCGACCAGTTAATTACGCTCTAGGCTAAGAACTTAATCTATTCAATAACTAGCTCCCTATCCCTAGCTAGAACAACATACATTGCTGGCAGCGTAATCGCTAGTGAGAGGATTGCTGCCGGAGCTATAAGTGACTTACCGACATTCTCTACAGGTCCTTCAGCACTTATGTTAACTGTTATAGGGACGCTCCTCTCTAGCCTAACCCCCAGCGGTGATATCTGAATAACGTCAGTAACCATCTTACCTACACACTGAGTCAGCACTCCATACTTGTCATACTTGACGTAGGCAGTGAGATCCAGCCGCACAGATACTGGAGTACCCTCAATTGTTGTTCGGACTACGCCCTTATAGTGAAATGAGTCAGTAACTGTATTAGGTGGCCCTGTCAGGAGCTTGGCCCAGTAGAGCCTGTTTAGCGCTACCCTAGCGGCGTCTGTAGTAGGTGCTAGGACCAGCCCCTTATCGATGCTGTATACCGCGAAGTCCTCCGCCTTAGGGGCACCAGGCATGCTCGCCTCGACGCTGTATATGTAGATTCCGGACTTGATGCTGCCTGCTTCAGCAATAGCGTATGCTGCACCGCCGAGAAGTGCGAGAAGCAGTAGCGCTAGGATGCCCTTAGTGAACTTGCCTAGACCTCTCCTCTCAACGAAGTAGTACCCAAATCTCCAGACATCCCATCCAACCCTGAACCTAGCTTCCCTAACCCACTTCGGGGCTAGGAGAGCGAGCAGGAGCATACCACCTACGAAGCCTCCGGCGTGAGCGAAGAATGCTACACCGCCGAACCTAGCGTACCCGTAGATTACCTGTGTAGCGAACCAGAAGATGAGGAAGTACGCGGCATTAGTTGTGAAGCACCATGGGAGGAGCCAGAAGAACCAGCATATAGTCATCCTCTTATGCGGGAATAGTAGGAGGTACGCGCCAAGCACACCACTGATAGCCCCAGAGGCGCCTAAGGCAGGTATGAATATGTTGTATATGCCTGCGACTGCTGTGAGGGCTACGTGAAATATAGATGCTGCTATACCTGAGAGCATGTACAGCACGAAGAACCTCAGGGAACCTAAGACACCCTCAACCTCTCTGCCGAACAGGTAGAGGAAGTACATGTTGAAGAATATGTGGAAGAGACCCCCGTGAAGAAACATGCTGGTTACGAATCTATACCACTGGGCTGGCTCCATGAGCGCCACAGGTATCAGCGCTGCCTTGTCAACCCAGTAGTCGCTCACAGTCAAGAACATCTTGTCGTAAGTAGTGATCAGGTACACGACGACGTTAACTAGTATGAGCAAGAGCGTGACGCGGGACTTAGCCCTCACAGGCCCTGTGCTGACAGGTATCATACCCAAAGCTATCTACCCTTAAAGCACACTACCAAGTGCTTAATCGCGGTAAAACTAAATAAATGTCTTTACTTGACGAACGCTTAGAGCTCGTACTCAATAACCTTCTTCTTTCTATTTATTGCGTCAATAGCCTTAGCTACCTCATCAACTGTCTTGCTACTTAGTGCTTCAGCAATATCCCTCAACTCTTCATACTCAACTATGAAAACACCCTTGAATGAGTCGGAGAGCCTTACGTGGAGAGCTAATCTCTCAGGCTCGAAGCGCTTAGCTGTCTCCCTCTTAGGGAGCTTAACAAGCTCTATGATAGCTCTACC
>CAYQIX010000130.1:0-2468 GCA_964417765.1 uncultured Desulfurococcaceae archaeon | reverse complement strand
GCTATCTCATCTTCTAGCTGAATAACTACACCTCCTCTCTTAGGGAGCTCCTCAGCTAAGTACTCGAGAATATCTGAAGTTGGTGTTATTGGGTAGCCAGCAAAGAACTTAAGCCCTGCAGCCATAGCTCCTTCAGCTATAGCGATATTAGATGTTACGTACTCAACCCTCACTCCTTACCACCTCAACAAAAATAGCTAGGTCAGGACAGACCCATTCGCAGGTTCTGCAGCCTATACACTTGTCAATAAATTCAGGTATCGGGTACCTGAAGCCTCTAGCATTCGGCTTGCTGCCTCTAACCAATACTTTAGCAGGGCACAAGTTAATGCACAGCTGACATTCCTTGCAGCGGTACTTAATGACCGTGACCTTAAACCTGCTTGAAGATGCTGAAATAGCGGCCTCGCTCTCTTGAAGAGCTGGCATTGTAGCCCAGTAGACTTTTAAGAGGTAGTTAATAAAAAACTTTGGCTTTTCATGACATTTTAAACAAAACACATTACAAGTAGCGAGTGCGTCAAATACTAAATTGACGATTACGTCGTATAGGCTACATTAAAGTATTTCAATATTCATAAATGAAATTCATAAATAAATATTAAGGCAAAAATTACGTAAGTGCTGAAACACCTACTTTCATCTTATCTCCATCAGGTATCATGACAACTAACTTATCATCCATAACTAGGTCTATCTCCCTGACCCCACCCTCACGTAGCTGGGAAGCTATGAAGGAGGCAATGCCAGCAAGGAGAGCTGATGCCTTAGCTACAGCCTCAGGGTCAAATGCTTTAATGGGTTCGTAGACCTTTAAGTCTGCTACTTCACCTTTCTTACTGATTGTGATCACTACATTAAAGCCTGCTGATATGTCATGTATGCTTTCTAGCACCTCACCACCTACCTTACCGCCTTCAACAGCTACTTCATGGGATACACTTGCCATACTTTAGCACCAGTATAACGTATTCGATACTTAATTCCTTAAAAGACCGTCCATTAAAAGCCTGCTGATTGGCTTCAGGCTTTTTAACATTACGTGGTGAAAGGAGCTTTTTAAGCGGGGGGCTTATTGGGGATCGTCGAGATTGTCGAGGAGCTGGTCAAGAACGTTATGAGCAGTGACCCAGTTCATGGATACCCTCACGTTCGCAGAGTTAGGGAGATAGCTCTCAAGATAGCTTCACGCTACAATGAAGTAGACAGGGAAGTCATTGAGTTAGCTGCCCTGCTACATGACATAGCAAGGAACGGGCCTGGCAAGGCGGATCACGCCTTCACCTCAGCCAAGGTTGCTGAACTACTCCTCAAGTCAGTAGGTTATCCGAGAGAAAAGATTGCATTAGTAGTTGAGGCAATAAGTTCTCACTCATACTCTGCTAGTAGGGAGCCTCAGTCTCTTGAAGCTAAGATACTGAGTGATGCAGACAAACTAGACGCACTAGGTGCTGTAGGAATTGCTAGAGTATTCCTATATTCAGGAGCTATAGGCAGGGGTATCGAGGAGTCAGTAGCGCACTTAAAGACTAAAATCCTCAAACTACCTGACTTAATGAAGACCCCTGAAGGTAGGGAGTTAGCAACTAAGAGGGTTAAGATAGTCGAGGATTTCATCAAGTGCATTGAGGAGGAGCTGGGCTTAAGAGGATAGAGAGTGTTTGGTTCACAACGCTGAATTTCACTTTTTACTTTCTTAAAGTAACTTAGTACTTGGTAGACATATGTTACTTGAGAATTATATCGAGAATTCGGTGTAGTGCTTCGTGTATATAGCTAAATTCCTGTCAAGTAGTTTATCGAGGCGCTCTTGCACGCGCGCTTTCTTTTAGTATTTCTCATAACTGAGAAGATTAAGCACCGGAGCTACTGCCTCACGGTCTAAAGGTGGCGGAGGCCAATCCTCGCTTGGAAGTACCTCAACTACCGCATCCGGCTTCAACAGTCTAGCGAAGAGTCTGCTGTCCAGCTCATTGACTGACTTGATCGCTGATACATATGTGCTGAGCTTGCTCCCGGAGTAAATCATTGCTCTGCTTGGTGCAACAATCACCAGCACGTTAATGTACGGAGCAAGTGAAGCTGTAGGCAGCAGAGCACTGCTGAACGACTCAATAAGCAGTATGTCAGTTTTCTGGAGTAATGACTCGGCTGCGTACCTCACCGCGGCGTCCGCCTCCCTGCCACTAAGGTAGCTAGTGAGCCACGAGCTGCTGACCCTCGTTACAGGTGAGAAAGTATTTAGTGATTTCCTGACCTCTTCTCTAAGTTTAGGTGTTAAGTTCCTTAGGACGTCTTCAGCTAGGAAGTACCTCCTTACAGTGAATGAAACCCTAGCTAGTACTGCCTGAGATATTGCGGACTCAATAGCGCTTAAGTAGCTGTCTATGCTGGTGAACTTAGTTACGTCCGGCACAGCAGTGAGTATGTCTATAGGGTTCTGAAGGTCTGGGTCAGTAATTAAGCCT
>CAYQIX010000129.1:0-2505 GCA_964417765.1 uncultured Desulfurococcaceae archaeon | reverse complement strand
TTCTTCATGAATTACTTCAATGTTTTTGTTGAAGTACTTAGCTAGGGCTACTGAAGTAATTATTCTAACTGGATTAGCAGGAGTATTTATTAGTGACTTAGCATCACTGCTCAGAGACACAAGCTCAATAACTAACGCATCATTTTCTTCTCGAACTCTGATACTCCTGCATATCCTGTATCTATTAATGAGTACGTCCCTGAGGTAGTCAAGTAGCTCAGGTCTTGACTCGGTAGTTAGCTCGGCCTCACCCTGTGGGATCAAGTACTTAACGGGTACAGCTAAGTACACCGACTCACCTGCTAAGCCAATTCCTGCACTAACTTCGCTACAGCTGACACCCTTACTTGAGAATACAGCAAGCACCTTATCTTGAGTTAAGCACACCTTTAACTTATGCCCACTTATGAGTCCACTATCCTCAAAGACCTTAGTCACGAACAAATTTATGTCACTAGCATAGACTTTAATGAGATCCCTCAGAGGCTCAACGTAAGTTACACCAATAGTCAGCAGTACAATACCTAAAATTAAAGTTGAGAGTGAGACACCTAAAACGACGTTATTACCTGTTAATAAGCTGAATGCAGCAAAAATACCTGAAATCAGTGTAATATTTGTTCCAGCTATAACATACCTGTACTCCACGCTAAGACCACCACAACCACTAATCTAAGTAGGTAATCAAGATAAATTAAAGTAACCACTAACTTTTCTCCTGTAATCATGGACTTCAGTAGGTTCAGAACTAGTGGTGCAGCTAGCACGTACACAGGTAGCTGAGGTATTAGAGTTACTGCAGCAGCACCTAACCCAGTAGTTAATCCGCGAGCAACCCCATGAGAATCAAGCCCTCTAAATCTTAATATATAAATTAGTGTGAATTCTGCTACAGGTGCTAAAGTAGCCCACGCAACATACCTGCAGTTATAGATGAGCTGTATTATTAATGACGTAACTGCTACTACTAAGAGCATCTCTAAGTACCTAATACGCTCTAAAGCTTCTATAGATGACACATTATTTAGTACCGACGCGAGCAGTACAACAATATAAAGTAAAAGTAGTGTGAATTCTATACCCAAGAAATTCTCAAGTAACACCTTCAATAGTACCAGCAGTGGAATAAGCCATAGAGGCGGGGCTTCTGCAGAAACACGCAACTTAATTACGTAGAAATTAATTGAGAGTGCGGTCACCGCAATAAGCAGTAGTATCTTGTCTGCAGTACTTAAGTTAATTAAGTAGCTTAGTGAAAGAACTGAGAAAATAGTGAGCACATCAATAACGCTGAGGAGTGCAGGCGCTTGCTTACGCAAGGCTCACTACTCCTTAGGAACTTCAACTTTACTTAATACTTCACTAATTAAGTCCTGTGGCCTCCTACCTTCTACTTCAGCTTCATCAGTTAGTATAATCCTATGTACCAGTACCTCCTCAGCTATCTTCTTAACATCATCCGGCACCACGTAGTCTCTCCCATCCATAAGAGCGAGAACCTTAGCTATTCTATACATGAATATAGAGCCTCGGTGACTGGGTCCCAGCCTGACTAGCGGGTGATTTCTTAAGTAGTTAACTATGTCAGCAATATACTTAATTATTCTCTCATCAACATATATGCCCTCACTAATAAATTCCTGTAACTCCACGTACTCCTCAAGACTAATTACCTGCTCTACATCACCTACATCAACTAAGTACAACTTATCTGACCTCCTAATTATTTCGAATTCCTCGTCTTCTCTATTATACGTAGTAAAGCACTTAATCCAGAACCTATCCCTCAGCGTGAGCGTCAGAGGGTAAATACCCAGTTCTTCCTCGGCAGGTACTTCAGTAGCTACTACGTGGAAGGGCTTAGGTAGGTCATGCGTGATCCCATCTATACTTACTTGGAGCTCAGCCATAGCCTGAAGAAGTGCTGACTGAACCCGTGTGGGTGTTCTATTCAACTCATCAAACATTAATATATTAGTAAATAGAGGGCCTTGAACAAATCTCTTAGAGCCATCTAAGCTATAGATGTAGTACCCGGTCAGGTCAGTTGGTAGGAGGTCGGGGTTCCCCTGAACACGCTTGAATAACCCTCCTATAGCTTTAGCAATGCTCTTAGCCATTAATGTCTTAGCAACGCCTGGAGGACCCTCAATAAGTACGTGGCCGCCAGCAACAAGTGTAGCTATGACATGCTTTATTACATCTTCCTTACCAACTATTACCTTACCTACAGCTCCAACTAAGTCAGTAACTATGTCTCGTGCCCTGCGCAGGTCCATACCCCACTACACCCTAAATAAATTCCATCTCCCTACTTCATAATTGCTAATAAGGATTTCGAAGTAATCCACCCTAATTACTTAACTGAAAATCAAATTAGGGAATTTAGATAATATTAGAATGTGCTGTAATGCTGACTCAGCAACTACATACACCCACTGCTAGAGTTCCTAGTGGACTAGGACTTAAGGTACTGAGGACTCTCCTACTAATTATTTTAAGGAG
>CAYQIX010000128.1:0-2523 GCA_964417765.1 uncultured Desulfurococcaceae archaeon | reverse complement strand
GCTAAGTATCTTAAGCTACCTGAGATCCTAAAGATGAGTGGGAAGACATATAGTACTGCAGCAAAGCTGCTCCTAGATGGGGTGATCAAGTACGCTACGTCTGCACTTATCGCTCCGGTAGCGGTGAGGCACAGCGACGTAACGAGAAATATAATGCTCATTTACCAAAGGCACAAGGAGAACAGGTACCATTTTGCAGCACAGGCAATGAGCAAGATATACGCACCTTCAGCAGAAAATCAGCTCGTGCTGGCTTACGTAGTTAGGGATGACCAGGCGGAACTCATAAGTAAGGTAGCTTGGGGGATAACTGCAGTGGGCTGTAAGGAGGGATTAGTATCTGTTAGTGATGTGGAGGTGCAGAATATACCAGCTACTATAGCTAGAGCAGGTACCACAGTAGAGACTCACTTCATAACGCTGTCAGAACTAGCAGTGTGTGAGAGGTCGTGTACTGAAGTAGAGCTCTGCGAGCTGAGTCCTGAGAGCTACCTGGCTGGAAAGGCGTGCTCAAGGAAGAGTTACTTAATTCCAGTGAATCCAAGAGCGAGGGGATTATTTGGAGGGTCAATGAAGATTAGAGTTAGGGCTGACGCACTTGTACTTGAGGTGCCCCTGACCCGCAATGTAAGGACAGCAATATTACTGCCGAAAGAGGTGGGTGATTAATGAGCTACGCTATCTCGCTTCAGCTGCCACCTAGGGGTTTCATAGTACGTAGATTCATAGAGCTAGCAGTAATGTACTTGAGAGGGGTGGAGATAAGAGACAATATGCTAGCAGTAACTAGCTGTATGGACCTGTACGTAGAGTTAGAGAACATTCTTAACTCAATAGGTAATAGGAGTATATACTTAACAGGTAATGATAAAGGGATAGTTGCTAAAATAGCAGCTTTACTTGGCTTAAGTAGTGGCGGCAGAGCACCAGTTACAGACTTACTTAAGGCCTTGAAAGACATAATTAAGGCCAGATCCAGCGCAGAATGTATTACAAGAAATTTGATAGAGACTAAGCTGACACCAATCAATCTTTTTAAATCTAACTTTTACGAGTACGGCAGAGTCTACTTAGCTAGACCGGCCGCTAGATATGTAGGCCTAGAGAAGGTCCCGGTCTTCCTCCAGCTACTCGGTATGCTAGGTGTACTACTAGCTGACGCAGGAAAGATTAAGAGAGATGATGAGGTAATTCACTATTACGTACTTCCGCCGGAGGGCGTCTCCAGCAACTTGATAGTTGCCTCACTAACTGACATTAAAAGGAAGCATGAGGTAGCTGTAAGGGTGCTAAATAGATTTGCGGGCGCTCCTAGAGTGCTATACGTGCTTAAGTTGTCAGCAGAGCTGGTTAAGCTGGGCTACACCAGCGATGAAGTAGTTGCTGAATTAGTGAGTACCCAGGAAGGACGTAACAGAGCAACGATAATATCTGTGGAACCGCTATCTACCGAGGGCATAGTGGGTTTAATGATGCATACTGGCGAATTAAGTAGTAAGCTAGCTATGAAATTAAGTACCTTAGCTGATGTAGCTATTGAGTCATTAAGCACTAAAGCTGATGTTGAGCGCCATAATGGAGACTTAATAACGAGAATAGCTGGCGACCTCATAACATACGCTAGAACCTGCTCGCTCGATATACTATACTCTATTACATCTACCTTAATGAGGCTTTCAGAGCAAATTCGCAGGACGTCAACAGAGGCATCCAGATACTTAATTAAAAGAATTAAGAGTAAGGGAATCGAGAAACCTGCTGATTGGTTAGCTGAGTTAGCAAAGCTAATTTCTAGACTAATGAATGCATGCCTAGCTGAGTCAGCGGTGTAGCGGGTATGGCTAGGATTCTCAACGAGCTACTCATTGATACTGTTGAGAAGTTAGTGAAGTCCGGAGACGTACCTGCAGTAATATACGAGGCCCCCACAGGCTATGGTAAAACTACATCCTCAATGAGCTTCTATTCAGTCATGAGCAAGTACGGTACGGCGTCATCACTCATCCACGTACTCCCGATGAGATCCATAGCTATTGAACTATACTGCAAGGTAGCAAATGTCATAGGCAGAAGTGAGGCTGCTAGCAGGTACTGCAGGGAGTTCGAGGCTGATGCAGCTATAGAGAGTGCTCTCACAGACCTAGACATCTCGCTAGCTGACGTAGGGTACCAGTTCATGGATACTATAGATTCTTCGAAATCTCCCTTCTTCCTAAAGACCTTACTAATAACGACATTCAACAGCTTCTTCCATAACCTAGCTAGGGTGCCGGTCGGCGAATTTAGAAAGTACAGGAGACACTATGAAGTACCTAGAGCAGCTATATTCACATCAAGTGTGGTATTAGACGAAGCACACCTGTACGGTGGAGACCCGGGCAGAGGATCAGAGGCATCAGTAATTACAGCCTTCATTGTAAGCATTAAGGCACTAGCTGAAGCACGTGTTCCGCTACTCATAGAGAGTGCTACACTACCCACTCAGCTCCTCAATACGCTCAAGGATGTATTCGCGGACTCAGG
>CAYQIX010000127.1:0-2583 GCA_964417765.1 uncultured Desulfurococcaceae archaeon | reverse complement strand
CCGAGGCTCTTAACCCGTAGGTCCCGGGTTCAAATCCCGGCGGGCCCGCCACACGGCCCTCCAGAGCCCTACTATCTTAGTCATTATTTCGGTGTATTCTGACACACAACAATATATTACAACTTCAAGATTAACTAGTAGGTTGAATTGTTTAGTAGATAATGGTCAGAAACACGAGCCTTCATCACTTGATCAGACGGCTGCCTCACTTCATCCGTAATACCTCGCTTTTCAGTGCTTAATAAGCTATTTTGACTTATTGTAGTAACTTAAGGTATTATTACTCTACTTAGCTAATGACAGTAGAACCTCTAAATAATTCTTCCTTCGTCTTATTAGCTTTCTTATATATGTGGTGAAGCAATAAGGAGGTTAGGTGTGGGGGATGATTAAAGGAAATATTGTACTTGCTAATATATACCACCTTCTATCTCCAGTGAGAGTAGCGGTACTGCGTGACTTAGGTAGAATTAGAACCGAAGGTGGTTGGGAAACATTTAATCGTGGTGAAGAAGCGTTTCTTCCTCTATGGCTAGCTAAGAGTCTCGAGAAGAAAGGATTTGTTGAAGTAAGAGAAACCCCGCTTAGTGAGGTAGAGCTTGCTAAGTATTTAATAGTGGAGCGTGGACTGCCTCGAGGTAAATTCCAGAGCTTAAGGGAGAGATTCTACTTAGAAGCTAGAGACCTGTATAAGAAGTTAAAAAGTCGAGTTAGTGAAGGACGGGTAAACGCTAAAGAGCTACTAGCAACGATTAAGGTAGAGGCTGATTTAAAGGACATAATAAGCATTAGAATGAACAAGATAATTCAAGTAGCTTTACTTGGCGGCAAGCTGGAAGAGTTTGAAGAGCAGCTCCTGCTCGAAGAGAAGATCTTGTTCAACCACACAAAGAACCTGGTTAGCACGTGGTTTAAGGAGGTTTTAGGAGATGTACAACGCGAATAACGATGTTTTGAGCCTTGAAGAAAGCGAAGAAAGTAAGATCCAATCACTTCAGCTGCTATTTACTGACTTCCTAAGAACGTTCAAGGATTCTAAAGGTAACTTTAAGTATAGAGACAGAATACGTGAGATGATAATTAAAGAACGCAAGTCACTTCTCATTGATTACGAAGACCTCATTAACTATGACCCACACTTAATTGATGTAATAGAGGAAGACCCAGATACAGCGCTGCAAGCCTTCTCAGAAAGTATTAAGGAATTAGTTAGGCAAGAGAACCCCGACTACGCACAAAAAGTGTACAGGTTTTACCCTAGATTAAATGGCTGGATAAAGACGACACCAATAAGAGGGATCCGCAGCGACCACATAAATAAGCTTGTACTTATTGAAGGGATCATTGTAAGGGCAACACCACCTCGTCAGAAGCTATTTAAGGCTGTGTACCTGCACACCCTGCCTAGTGGCGAGCAACACGAGTTTGAGTGGCCCCCGAGCCCTAGTGAAGAATTAGGTGATGAATTGGAAAAACCTACCTACTGCCCTATATGCATTACATCATTAGAGGAAGAAGGAGTTGGGAAAGGTAGGTTGACTAGAGGCAGCTTTAAGCTGTTGATAGAGAAGTCAAAATACAGGGACTGGCAGTTAATTGTCGTACAGGAAAGGCCCGAGGAGGTGCCTGCAGGACAGATTCCACGCTCTGTTGAAGTTGTCTTAACTGATGATATAGTTGACGTCGCCAGACCTGGCGATAGAGTATCAGTTGTGGGTATAGTAAGGCTTTCCAAAGGTTCCAAGAGAAGCACTAAACCTGTTTTCTCCGTATTTATTGAGGCAAATAACTTAATAGTTGCACAAAGGTTCTTGGAGGAGCTAAAGCTTAGTCCTGAGGATGAGGAGAAGATAAGAGAACTAAGTAAGGATCCGCTAATTAGAAGGAAGATAATAGCGAGCATCGCGCCAACCATTTATGGAATGTGGGACATAAAGGAAGCTGTCGCGCTACTTCTCTTCGGCGGTGTACCTAAAATAGCACCTGACGGGACGAAAATAAGAGGAGACATCCATGTTCTCCTCTTAGGAGATCCAGGCACGGCTAAGAGTTTATGCTATAGTGAACCTATACTACTCTTCAGCAAAACAGGTAAAATAAAGTTCGAACCTATCGGAAGGATAATTGACGAGTACATGAGGAGGTACGGAAGCCGCGTAAGAAAATCAGATGACACTGAAGTACTTAATCTTGACGAAATAGGTGAAGAACTATATACGGTGTCAATCTCGCCGCTAACACTACAGACAGAGGTTAAGAGAGTAAGGGCTTTAATCAGGCATAAAGCACCTCGCGAAGTATTAGTCATAAAAACAAAAACAGGACGTATGACAGTGGTTACTGAAGATCATAGCTTAGTTGCGTTTGATGGTGAAAAGCTTAAGCCTGTTAAACCTAGCGAAGCATTTAAGAATAAGCTCTTAATACCGATACTCAAGCGTGTGCCGCTACCAACTAATTACTTACCTATACAAGAAGTCCCAGTAGGTAAGAAGAAAGCTACTTTAGACAATGAATTTGGATACCTAATAGGGTACTTCATAGGAGACGGAACAATAGCCAAAACATCATCAGGGGAAAGAA
>CAYQIX010000126.1:0-2589 GCA_964417765.1 uncultured Desulfurococcaceae archaeon | reverse complement strand
CACAGCAGTGAGTATGTCTATAGGGTTCTGAAGGTCTGGGTCAGTAATTAAGCCTGCATTAATGTACTTGAGCACGTCCTCGCCGACAAGTACACCGAGCTTCAGTGAGCTCCTGAATATCTTAAGCTGGTACCAGATACTGTGAGCTGCTACAGGCTTGAATACTGCTACCTCATACCCTAAGGACCTGAGGGCCTCAGCTAGTGAGGTAGTGAAGTACGTCTTGCCCGACTCATACGGCAGCAGCCCAGAAATAAGTACTGCCTTACCCATACCTTACGACCCAAGGGTCTCATAGAGCTAATTAGACCTGATCTTTTCAACAGCCTCTCTAAATGCTCTGTATAGAATGTCGTCATAAGCTACTAGCACGACCCTCTCTAGTGTTGTCCCCTCAGAAACGTGCTTGAGTATGGCGTCAACCATTACTTCAGCAGCTAGCTTAGGGTCTAGACCGCCTACGCCAGTACCCATGCCCGGGAACGCTACTGACTTAATTCCCAGCTCCCTGCACGTACTTAAGGCAGCAGCTACTGCAGCACGGACTTTCTCAGCAGTAGTTCTCATTGCAGGATACTCCATTGTTGGCGCGTGAATTACGTACTTAACCTTAAGCCTACCTGCAGAAGTAGCTACTGCCTTACCAACAGGTACTGGCGCGTGTTTCCTAGCCTCATCCTCTATCTCCTTACCTCCGGCTCTCTTAATAGCTCCAGCTACTCCACCACCCATTATCATCTGCGAGTTAGCTGGATTAACTATGGCGTCAACACCTTCAAGCTTAATTATGTCTCCCTTCACTACCTCTAACTCTACATTCATGTACTTAGCCATACCAACCCCCTAATCAGCTACTCTAATGCACCATATTAACTTATATTGCCGTACCTAATATCTGGATTGGCTATCCATATCTAGATATTAGCTGTCATCTGAGCTCTGCAGGCTGGTATGATGCTAGCTAAGATCAAGGAATTAGATGACCTGATTTTAGTCGAGTTTTGCAGGGAGGTTAAGGCACTTAGCTCTACGGTTTATGGAGGAGGTCTGAGGAGGTTAACTCACGTAGTATTTAAGAAGGTGAGCAGGGACTTCAATGATCCGGATCCGTCAGGTTACGCTGAGTCAGTTATTAAGAAATTGAAGTTGCCGCGTAATTCGACATCAGTTTTTCTTACTGCTGCTGACATCCGGAGGTTCTGTGTAATTAAGGAATTGAGTGAGCCTCTGCCCGTACTTTCAGTCATTACTGCAGGCTTCGAGCCTGTAGCTTGCTTAGGTGCGAAGCCACGAGGCATGCATGAAGGAACTATTAACGTGCTTGTTCTGGTAGGCGTGCCATTGAGTGATGCAGCACTGGTTGACTTAGCTGCCGTAGCTGCTAGTGCTAAAACAGCAGCATTATCTTCTCTAGGGCTTGGGTGCGGGCCGGGAGCTAAGGCAGTAGGTACGGTGTCTGACGCCATCGTAGTTGCTTCGGTAGTTGGTGACAGAATGCACCCGTACGCTGGCCTAGGTACTGAAGTAGGTAGTGCAGCTGCTGACTTAGTTTTTAGGTCTATTGTTGAGTTAGGGCTGAAGTCTCTGAGGATTGATGACCTACTTACGAGTGCTCTGGGTATGGGGTTTAGTGACCTAGTAAGTGCTGCTCTAGAGCTATACCTTAAGGCGCCTGTACCTGATGTGGACCTAGGTAGAGTTAAGGAGTTGGTAAGTGCCACACTCAAAGACTTTCTGGAAGACCCGAACGTCTGGTCAATAATACTTGCTGCTGAAGAACTTGACGCTAGAGGCGTCAGTGGCTGCATACCTTATTTAAGTAAGGATGAATTCGTAAGTGACTTAACACGCATAGTAGCTGATGAAGTGCTGGGTATCTCCCTGTCTCTCTATTTAAACGGCTTTAAGGGGTTGTTCGCTTACTACTGGGTTGACAGAATTAAGGATACTATCACGAAACTTAAGTCACTGCCTGTGTTCACTGATGACGTTGCTGGGGCGCTGCTAGCCTCGGTGCTCAGTAAGGTGTATGACGAGCTCTTAAAGAAGTAGGTGAGCGCTAGTGGGGGCGCCACTCAGCGTCATCATAATGGCTGGGGGTGGGGGGTCTAGGCTGGGGTACGTCAGTAAGCCGCTGATTAAGGTGTGCGGTAGGACAATACTTGAGACCATTCTTGAGGTTGCTTCTCGCTTATCGAGGCACGTGTACGTAGTCACTACACCTAAGCATCTCGAAGTGATCGAATTCTGCAGGAAGCTAGGTGCTGAGGTAATGATTAGCAGCTCAGGCAGCTACGTTGACGACTTGAGGGCAGCACTAGAGATCCTCGAGCAACCGACGCTAGTGCTGCCTGCTGACACCCCATTCATTACTTGCGATCTGCTGGAGTGGTTCATAGGTGAGGCATTAAGCATTGATGCCGATGTAGTCACGCTAGTCTGCGATAGGTCATGCTTCCCGGAAGAACTCCGCAGGGAGTCGTCACCTACGGGAATATCGCTCTTCAAGAGTACTGGTGGGAGATGGCGCGACATAGTTATTTGCCGATACCCCGAATTACTTGATGTAGATACTGAGGTAGACCTCAG
>CAYQIX010000125.1:0-2599 GCA_964417765.1 uncultured Desulfurococcaceae archaeon | reverse complement strand
GGTACTGTAAACTTTGGCGTAGCATTTATTAGGACTGGCTTAGTAGCGAATAATTACGGGGCCTTAGTAGGTGAGAGAACTACAGGTCCCGAAATATTAAGAATTACAAAAGCCCTAAATATAGGGTAGGTGGTGAAGGTATGGGCGAAGTAAAGGTGTTCAGGGTATCGGGTATTGCGCTTTTCAGTCCAGACAAGCTTAGAGAGTGGCAGACATTCAGAATTGACGTGAGGGCGTTGACTAAGGAGCACGCTATAGAGAAAGTTCTATCAGAGCTAGGTAGTAGGCACAAACTCAAGAGGTCACATATAAAAATACTTGAAGTTAAGGAGATTAAACCAGAAGAGTCCAAATCTAAATTCATAAAGCAATTAGAAACTTTGAGAGGATGGTACTTTGAGTGATAAAGTTAGTCAGGGAATAGCAGTATCTCTTGATGCACTAATGGCTGAATTGGCAGAAGCTAGGAAATATATTGAGGCACTCGAGGGTCAGATTAATCAATTAAATAGTGAGTTAGTAGAGATAATATCAAGTAGAGAATTCATTTCTGAGCTTAATAGTAGAGATATTAAAGAATTGATAGCTCCAGCAGACAGGAGAGGTCACGTAATGGTTAAGGTAACACCTATAACTAGGGATAGAGTGATTGCGCATATAGGATTAGAGTATTATGTGGAACTACCGCTGGATAAGGCAATTGAAGTTTTGAGTAAGAAAGAAAGTGATGTTAAAAAAGCTATAGATGCGCTTCAAAGTGAACTAAATAATGCAGTTAGATATTATCGCCAGTTACAGGCTATAGTTAATGCTGCTCTCGCTCAGGCTAAGGGAGTATCTCAAAAATAAGCTCCATATTTATCTTTGGTGTGATTTATTGAAGAATGTAGATACCTTTGTTTCTCGATTTAGTACTCAAGAACCTATATTAATCTCTCACTAACAGAAAAACAACTAGAGTGGGGTGCGATGTTTAATAGGATAAAGAAGGCATTTGATAATCTGAGTAGGAAACTCAGTGAGGCAATAACTAAGAAGGAGCTAAGCGAGGAGGAGTTTGAGGAAATATTTTCTGAGTTTGAAATAATGCTTCTTGAAGGTGACGTAGCTTACGATGTAGTTGAATTACTCAAAGAGAATTTAAAGAAAGAGCTTGTAGGTATGAAACTTAGTAGGTTTGGCGGCTCTGAAGATGCTGTTAAGTCGAAGATACGTGATGTAATTTATAACTTGCTCGCGAAGGGCATGTCTGACAAGGACTTAATTGATTTAGTTAAGGAAGGGCCTAAACCGTTTAAGATAGTGTTTCTTGGTGTGAATGGAGTAGGGAAAACTACAACCATAGCTAAAGTAGCGTATAAACTAAGAAAGGTAGGTTTAAGACCTGTTGTCGTAGCTGCGGACACTTTCAGGGCTGGAGCGCAGGAGCAGTTAGAGGTTCACGCTAGGAGATTATCAGTACCGTTTATTAAGGGTAAGTATGGCGCTGATCCAGCTGCTGTAGCTAAAGACGGTGTGATACATGCTGAGAAGAACTTCTTAGATGCTGTATTAATAGATACAGCAGGTAGGATGCATACTGATGTAGATTTAATGAATGAGATCAGGAAAGTCGTCAGAGTAGTAAAGCCTGACATGAAGGTCCTTGTTCTTGATGCTCTGACAGGAAATGACGCTATTCAGCAAGCCATGTTCTTTGATAATGCTGTAGGTGTTGACGCTGTAATACTTACTAAGCTAGATGCTGATGCCAAGGGCGGGTCAGCACTAAGTATAATAATGACTGTGGGAAAGCCTATATTATACGTTGGTGTTGGTCAGGATTACGAAGACTTAGTTAGGTATGACCCTAATGAAATACTTAATAAGTTGCTTGAGCAATGAGTTTAAGGCGAGGTAAGGAGGTGTGGGAGTAAGGGAGCTATTAGAGGCGTGGAGGAGGATATTTGCTATAGCTGAGAAGCCCGAACCTGATGAATACAAGTTGCTATTTAAGATAACAATAGGTGGTATATTGCTGGCAGGAGCGGTGGGCTTCCTGATACATCTAGCACTTTCTCTAATTCAGGGTGGTGTAGGTGGGTGAAGAAAGCGGGAAGGGAAGCTGGCCTATAAAGTACGTCGTATTAAGGACGACGGCAGGGCAGGAGGCTAACGTAGCGTTGATGCTCGAGTCAATCGCTAAGGGAATGAAAGTAAAAGGCCTATACGCCATCGTAGTACCTCCTGAAATAAAGGGATACATAGTCATTGAAGCAGAAGGTCTTCACGTAGTACATAGAATAGCACGTGACATAAAGCACGTTAAGGGGAAAGCCATGGGTTCGCTAAAACGAGAGGAGGTTGAGAGACTAATTAAGGTGAAGAGACCTGTTGAAGAGGTGAAGCCAGGAGATATAGTAGAAATTATCTCTGGTCCGTTTAAAGGCTTAAAAGCTTCAGTTATATCTGTAGACGTGCAGAAGAACGTGGTTACACTCAATATACTTGAGGCCTCCTACAAGATGGAGGCTACTGTCCCAGGTGATGATATAAGAGTGATTAAGAGGAAGTGATGGAATATGCCGTGGAGAATGATAAGAGCAAAAGTACAAGGTGG
>CAYQIX010000124.1:0-2777 GCA_964417765.1 uncultured Desulfurococcaceae archaeon | reverse complement strand
TTAGCTAGTGAATTGCTTTGAGTATGCTTAATGACTAGCTGTATTACTATATGTGTATTACGTAATTCATAAATACAGTTGCTGCATTATATTTGTGGTGTATCTGGTGGGGAGCGTCACTATTAGTGTTAGGATTCCTAAGGAGCTTAAGGAGAAGATCGACAGGTATGGTGTGAGGATTAGTGAGGTGGTTAGGAAGGCTTTAGAGGAGGAGGTTAGGAGGAGAGAGCTTGAGGAGGCTGCTAAGGCGGCTGAAGAGCTTGGGGAGCTCTTCTCTAGGGTGCCTGATGACGAGATAGTGCGCTCTGTTAGAGAGTACAGGAGGTCTAGGTAGGTGTACCTGCTCGACTCCAGCGCTATAGCGATACTCTTGAAGAGGTTAGGCAGTGGTGCACTCAGGTACATTGTGGGCGCGCACACGCTGGATCTAGCGCGCTATGAGCTAGGTAATGTAGTGTGGAAGGAGTGCGCTCTCAGAACCTCAGTTAGCTTGAGAGAAGCTGTAAGGAAGGCTATGTGCTTAGCTAAGCTACTTAAGACAATGAATATCAGTAGCATATCCTCAGATGAGGACTTCAGGGAAGTTATGGAGCTAGCACTGAGGCTGAAGTTGACCTTCTACGATGCATCATACCTGTACGTAGCTAAGAAAGAAGGCCTCACCCTAGTAACTGAGGACAGGGAACTTAGAGAGAAAGCAGAGAATGTAGGTGTTAAGGCCATATCCGTGGGTGAGTACGTTAAGGAGCGTCCATGAAGACACCACTACTTCCTACTGAATGCTGTCGCTGTATGAAGAAGTTTAGGGGCAGCTGTGCTTATTTCTTAAGGTGCTTGAGTTACGGCCCGCACCTAGTTCGTGGTAGGCATCCGCAGCTAGGAATTCTTTTATTACTCTCCCCCTAGGTTACTGTAGATGGTTGCTGTGAGGGAGGATGTTGCTGAGGTTGTTGGCGGCGGTACGTGGGTTCTCCTAGGTGGTTTAGCGGTTTCACTGTCTGGTTTTGTTTTTTGGTTCGTGCTCTCTAGGCTGGTAGGTGTTGAGTCTGTAGGTGTTGCTTCAGCTATTGTGAGTGCTTCAGGTGTTGCTTCTACGTTAGTTGGTGCTGGCTTAAACATAGCTGTTATTAGGGAGGTAGCTGCCAGGGGCCCTAGAGCGTTCACTACCTCGCTGCTGCTTGCGCTGGTGCTAGGCTCTATAGCTGCTGTAGTGACGGTGCCGCTAACTTACTCGCTAGGTTACGGCGGCTTGACCTCCTTCGCCTCTGCCCTCGCGCTATTCTCCATCGTTTCTATCGCTGCTGCTCAGTCACTGGTTGGTTTTGAGGAGTTTAAGAGGTACTTTATAGCTATGTTAACTAGCTCTATAGCTAAGATTGCTGTAGGTGTTGCCTTAGCTGCGGCTGGCTTAGGTGCGCTGTCAGCTATAGTAGGTTACTTAACTTACCCTCTAGCTCTGCTCGCTGCTGCACTGCTTCTCTTACTGCCCGTACTTAAGTGCGTGAGCGACCTGAGACCTACTGTGACGCGGTTCAGGAGCTTAGTAGAGCTGAGCTTCTCTAATTACCCGTACGTGTTCTCGAACCAGCTGCTGACGATGCTGGGTGTCTACATTTTCGCCTTCCTAGTCAGGGAGGCAGTACCTACGGGAACACTGTACATAGCCTTGATGGTTTCTCTTGCTGTAGCAGCCATACCTAACTCCATACTCAGCGCTGCACTTCCTGTAAGCATTAGGAGAGGTACTGACACGTTTGCTGAGGGCTTCAGGGTGGGGCTCTCACTAGCTACACCAATAGTAGTTTTAGTAGGTGGTGCTAGCACAGCACTACTCTCTGCTATTAACCCTGACCTAGCTGCCGGGTCTCTCCCACTTAAGGTCCTCCTGACCTCGATAGCACCTCTAACAGCACTAACTACAGCGATCATGGCCTTAAATAGGGAGGGTAATGTAAAGGGGATTGCCGTACTTGGCTTAAGTAGGCTTGCAGTACTTACTGCTCTGCTGCCCGTAATGACTAATTACTTTGGGCTGCTTGGGGCGTCAACAGCTTACTTAATAGCAAACATAGCGCCACTGCCTGTAGCGCGGAAGTACGTCAAGATCTGGAATCACCTAGCAGTACTCTGGACTATCCAGACCTCCCTAATACTTATGTCAATACCGTTAAGTAGCTACGTAGGTGAGATACCATCAGCGCTTGCGCTAGCTGTAGCCTCCATACTCATAATGCACGCCACAAAGACCTACACTCTCCGAGAGCTAGCTGAGACGGTCGAGAGTATCGTTACTCACTTGCTCAAGTAATATAGAGCTAGTGCTGGGTTGCGCTGCTAGGACGAGGCCTAATAAGTGGCTGAGTCTTAGAGTTTTATATTGGTTGATTGGTAGTATAGCAAGGGAGATGTGTTTGTCGGTTGTGACGGTTGATAGGTATGGTCGGATCAGATTACCTAAGAAGGTGCTGGAGAAAGTTAGTTCAGATAGATTCATTGTGTTTGTGCGGGAGGGTGAAATAGTTTTGAGGCCCGTGAGGTCTAGGGATCTTAAGGAGTTGTTTGACTCGGTTGAGGTTGACTTGCCTGGTGAGGCCTTCAGGGACTATAGCGTGCTTAAGAAGTACTTGCTTAGGAGGGAAGCTGCGTGAGGTTTATTGACTCATCTGTCTTCCTCTACGCATTTCTTAAGCCTAAGAGAGCGCTGCCGGAGGATGTCTTAAGGCTTAAGGAGAGCGCTAAGAAGATATTAATGCGTATAGAGGAAGGTGAGGAGGTAG
>CAYQIX010000123.1:0-2797 GCA_964417765.1 uncultured Desulfurococcaceae archaeon | reverse complement strand
GAATGCTATACAGCTAGGTAGGGTGATAGTGTACTCAGTCTGTTCTATAATGCCTGAGGAGGGCGAGTTAGTAATTTCACTATTTAAGGACAGAGTAACCCTCGAAAAGACGCTGAAGTGGGCTTCTTCAGGATATAAGGGACTTCCCTTAAGCGATAGGGTAATGAGGCTATTCCCTCACAAGCACCTAACAGAAGGGTTCTTTATTGCTAAAATACTCGCAGAGTAGTAAGGTGCAATTCAGTAAAAGTATTTTACTTCATCTGCCCTAGTACTTTAAGGGAAACACTTGACTCAGTCGCAAGCGGTAGAGGCTTCAAAGCAGCTTCAGTCTAGGAAGTTAAGGGCTTTAGTTGCTAAATTAGGTCTTGATGGTCACGACAGAGGAGCTAAGGTTGTTGCTAGAGCGCTTCGTGATGCAGGTATGGAGGTAATATATCTAGGGGTACATCAAGCACCGGAAGATGTTGTAGAGGCAGCAATAGAGGAAGACGTCGACGTTATAGGTGTTTCAATACTTTCGGGATCGCACATGGAGTTAGTGAGCGACCTGCTTAAGTTAATGAAGGAGAGGAATGTTAACATACCGGTTGTTGTTGGAGGTATAATACCTCCAGATGACATGGAGGAGCTGAAGAAAATGGGTGTTTACGAGGTCTTAGGCCCTGGCACACCTTTAAAGAAAGTGGTAGAGGTTTATAGGAGAGCAGCAGAGGAGGGTGGTAAGAAATGAAGTTAGATCACATAGGTATAGCTGTTAAGAATCTTGATGAAGCAGTAAAGTTCTATAAGGATGTACTTGGGCTAGAGTTAGTCGAGAGAGAGGATGTGCCAGAGGAGAAGGTGAGAATAGCTATATTCAAGGTTGGCGATGTCTTTATAGAGCTCCTTGAGGGCACCTCGGAGGACTCAGCTATCACTAAGTTCATTAACAAGCGTGGCGAAGGTATCCACCACATAGCAATAAGAGTCGAAAATGTTGATGAGGTCTCAAAGAAGCTTAAGGAGAGGAACGTGCCATTAATCTACAGCGAGCCAAAGATCGTAGCAGGAGGTAAGAGAAAGATAAACTTCATACATCCGAAAGCGACTTGCGGTGTCTTACTAGAGATCTTAGAGAGGTGTGAGTAGTGAGCGTCATAGAGAAAATTAAGGAGAAGCTTAAGGAGTGGGAAAAGGAGGTAGTAGAACCAATACTGAAGAAGTTTCCTGAGCGTAAGGCTAAGTTCCTGACTGAGGAAGGTATTGAGGTAAGGAGGCTCTATACTCCAGTAGATCTCGCGGAGAAGAACTGGGACTACCTAGAAAGGCTTGGCTTTCCGGGAAGCTATCCCTTTACTAGAGGCCCCTACCCAACAATGTATAGGGGCAGGCCATGGACTATCAGGCAGTATGCTGGATATGGCTCAGCAGAGGACACTAATGAGAGGTACAGGTACTTACTCAGTATTGGTCAGACAGGACTGAGTATGGCGTTCGACCTACCCACGCAGTTGGGTCTGGATCCAGACCACAAGCTAGCTTGGTATGAGGTAGGTAAAGTAGGAGTCTCGATGCCCTCCGTAGTTGAAATGAACATAGTTTTCAAGGATATACCGATGGATAAAATATCGACCTCTATGACGATAAATGCTACAGCAATCGAGGTACTCTCAATGTACATAGCGGTCGCTGAGTCGCGGGGAGTAGATAAGGCAGTCTTAAGCGGTACTGTTCAGAACGATATTCTTAAGGAGTATATTGCGAGGAACAACTACATATACCCGCCGGAGCCGTCCATGAGGTACGCTACAGACCTAATAATATATGCAGCTAAGAACATGCCTAAGTGGAACTCAATAAGCATATCAGGATATCACTTCGAGGAAGCAGGTGCTACACCAGCTATGGAGATAGCCTTTACCTTAGCTGACGCCATAGAGTACGTTAAGTGGGTTCTAGAGAGGGGTAAGATACCTGTCGATAAGTTTGCTCCGAGGCTGTCGTTCTTCTTTGCGGCGAGGACGAACCTCTTTGAGCAGATAGCTAAGTTCAGGGCAGCTAGGAGGATGTGGGCTAAGATAATGAAAGAGAGGTTTGGAGCTAAGAACCCGAGATCTATGATGCTCAGGTTCCACACTCAGACAGCTGGGGTCCTACTCACAGCTCAGCAGCCACTAGTCAACCTAATAAGAACAACTATTCAAGCACTAGCTGCTGTACTGGGCGGTACGCAGTCACTTCACGTAAACTCATATGACGAAGCACTCTCGCTGCCAACGGAAGAGTCAGTCAAATTATCGATCAGGGTTCAGCAGGTACTGCTATATGAAGCCGGGGTAGCTGACACAGTTGACCCGTTAGCTGGCTCATACTATATCGAGTGGCTAACTGACGAGATAGAGGAGAGAGCGTGGAAGATTATAGATGAGATAGATAGGCTAGGTGGAATGATTAGGGCTATCGAGCTGGGATACCCGCAGAGGGAGATTGCTAAGGCAGCATATGAGTGGCAGGTAAAGGTCGAGAAGGGTGAAATTCCGGTCATAGGTGTGAATATGTTCGTTGAAGAAGAAATACCGAACATTAAGGTGCTTAAGGTAGATCCTAGGGTTAGGGAGAGAGTCGTTAACAGGCTAAAGAAACTTAGGGCTGAAAGGGACCAGATGAAGGTAAGGGATAGACTAGATAGGATAAGGAGGGTCGCAGAAAAGGAGGATGAAAACATCTTCGAGCCTATCTTAGAGGCAATAAAAGCTAAGGCAACCCTAGGAGAAATAAGTGGTGTGCTGAGGGAAGTTTGGGGCGAGTGGAAGGC
>CAYQIX010000122.1:0-2819 GCA_964417765.1 uncultured Desulfurococcaceae archaeon | reverse complement strand
AAAACAACCGAGATATCTTGTTGATCCAACTTTCTTTAATGGAACCCACTACATTAACCTCGTGAATGAGTCTATAGTTGGTACCCCCTACGGCGGTGTTTCTAGGGTTCCCGCTGAGTCTAAGTGGCTGTGGGTCATTTCAGGACTATATAACGACACCTACGTACACCTCAAGTACTTCCCTGTTTCTTCGGTTATTGAGTTCTATGATGCAAGTAGTGGGCAGTTGGTGAAGCAGGTTACTGTGGACTCTAGCGATATGGCTGTTAGCTTACCGAACGGTATTTACAGAATTGTTGCCAAGATACCTTTGAGTAGCCTCGAGTTCGAAGGTGACGTAATCTACAACTACCCGCACGAGGTTTCATTTCCGCAGCTAGAGTACCACTACGGTGAATTAGCCGACATCCTAAGCATGTTCCCAATAAATGGTTCTGCTGAGATTAAGACGAATGCAACGACAGGATACACATGGGTTCAGGTGAGCGGTAGCTTACATCTAGCTAATTATGTTGGTGCTACAGTAATTTGGGATGCCGTAGGTAATGTAACATATTATGGTGTTGATGTAGGTTCTATAGCTTCAACAGACAGGACATGGACCGTGCTTTATGTAAAGAGCACTAACGCACATGTAGAAGGTGAGTTCAATGTAACTTCAGCTTTTATATTATACAACACCAAAGTATTCACTAACTTCTTTATAGAGTACACCGACAGCGAACCACAGCTTAGGGAATATCCGATAGACTCGATAACTATAGTGCAGGGCGGCATAACGGGAAGCTGGTCTTACAGAATACCTATCTACATCACGCTAAGCTACTTGCCGCAGCGCTTGACGGATACGGGATTCATCTTCAGGGTTAAGCTACCTATTCAGGACTGGATAGAGAGCGGTCTAGTAAGCCCGCAGCTCGAGGACCTACTGATAGTTGACTCAAACATGGAACCACTGCCCTTCTACATCTCGTACTACGACGAAGAAGGGAACGGCATAGTCTACATAAGGTACGACAAGCCCTTGATGTCCCAGAACCTAGTTCTCTACGTGCTACTGCAGAACGAGCAGCTGTGGGGTACCGGTTCAAGCTTCCAGTCACTGAGTGCGGTATTCGATGAGGTAAATCCAAAGGAATTCGTCGATGATTTCGGCTACTCAGTTACCTACACATACCTCACATATAACCTATTCATAATTAAGGACTCGCCGAGCGCTGAGGTCAAGTTCGGTACTACATGGTTTGACTTCGTAGGGGCTAACCCAAGCAACGGAAAAGTATTTGAACAGCATGGATCGGTTATAACGACATCCATAGATTTATCTAATGCAACAGCGCAGCACGAGCACCTCATACTGATAAACCGAGACTTCAACACAGTCCTAATTTACTGCGACGGCGAACCTTGGTACTCGATACCTCTCTACGAGTTCAATTCCACATCACCATGCTACTATATAGGATGGAAGAATGTAGTGGGTTACGTATTTGCAGGCAGGATGATTCCACACAGCTATGCTGTAGGTGAGCTGCAGGGCGGTTTCGTCAACCCGCCCAAGCCTGTAGTGAGCAACCCAACCGCAACTGCTGCAAAGCAGAGCGTTGATTACTGGTCACTAATTGCTGCTATGATACCGCTCGTGATTATCGCTATTGTCATTAAGCTGATTCAGAACCCGCCAAGACCTACCAGCAGACCTACAGGAGGTGAACTGCCTTGGTGAGTGCAGAGTTTGCAAGCTTTAGTGCAGCATTCTACGCTATTGCAGCAGCGCTGGCTGTCTGGCTTTCCTTCATGCTCTGGCTTTTTTCGGGTGATAGATATGAGTCGTGAGAATGTGTACCTGGGTAAGAGGGTAGAAGATACAGGCAGAAAAGGACTTGACAACTTACGTGAGGTGCGTGACATAGCTGACGCCATAATAGATGACTGTGTGTCAGGTACTATACCCTACAATAAGGCGATGTCGAGGATGAACCTGCTCGAGCTAATAGTTACTAAGGACAGCGACTTAAGACGTAAGGGGTTGGTCCGTGAGGCTAGGAAAATTGTTGATAAGAAGCGTGAGGAACTTATTGAGAAGTGCGGCGATCACTAGCACCGCTCTACTAGCAGGGCAGACCAACGAGACAGTAACCACTACAGTAACCATAATAGTGAAGGAACCGCAGCAGACAGTCATAACTATAGACCCTGTATCTATCCTAGCGGTGTTTGCGTTCGGCTTAGTCATATACGGATTCTATAAAATATTCTCGAGGATATTCTAACTTGGTGACCGCATGCAGAAGGTGTTGGCTGTTTCTACAGCGCTGCTTATAGTCGCATTCTTAGGTGGGTACTTCATTCCTAACAGCTTCCACACAGCAACATCTACGGTCACTTCATACATCTACACGAACACCTTCACAACAACAGTTACCACGGAGACCGTGACTAAGATAGCTAATGTAAGCATAACGCAGTACAGTCAGGACCCCGACCTAAGGCTTAGAGTTAAAGAGAAGAGGGATGTGCTGGGTTTCATAGATTCCGTTGTAGTCTACGTGACTAACATAGGGAATGAAACTAAGTCTGCATTGCTTGTGGTGCTCAGCGGTTCTAGCTTCGGAAAGGTAGTAAATGTAGATGAGCTAGAACCAGGTGTGACGTTAAGGTATGAGGTAAAGCTCTCACCGGCAGCAACACACTACTACATTGTCCTGCTTACCCCCGCATCGAGATAGTTTGTCAGGCAGCTGCATAACAAAATATACTTTCACCGCACTCCATAATACTGATCTATTACTTTTTTATTTACTCATTTTACAAAAGAG
>CAYQIX010000121.1:0-2828 GCA_964417765.1 uncultured Desulfurococcaceae archaeon | reverse complement strand
AGGGTGCTGCACTCGAGCCTAACCCAATAATAGTTGAGAAGATAAAGATAATGACAGAGGGTAGGGGAATTGATGAGGCACTAAGAGAGAACATTGAGGAATTCACGAGAAATGCTAGGTACGTTAGTAGAGAGGAAGCTGAGCACATCATAGACTACATTAAGAAGAGAGCTGTAGGTATCACGGAGAAAGCTGCTGAAGCAAAAGAACCTGAGGAGTAGGTCAGCTCACCTAGTTCCTTCCTAAAGCGTAGTACTTTTTAATTACTGGCTCAAGCCTACTCACCGCCTTCTTAATCAGGTCTGCTCCAACATTCAAGGTCTCGCCAGCATCAACAACTACATCATCATTAATGATCAGTGACTCCACCCTCAAATCACCCTCCACCACAGCCTTAACTATAGAGCTGATGTTAGACGGTATGGGCCACCCAGGAGGCTCCGACATATTAAACATCACTATGTTTGCTCTAGACCCTACATCAACAGCACCTAAGCTGTCGAAGCCTATTAGCGACGTATTTATCAGCGTGGACGATACTAGCGCGTCTAGCGGGTGCTTACCTGTACGCCACATAACCTCTCTGACGACGTCGAGCATGCTGTAGGATGACCTGACACCTATCCCTAAACCCTCGTCAGGTACCCACTTACTCAAGTCGTTACCGAACCTAACAACTCCTACACCCCTGCCTTCGACAGGATTTATACATACTACATTACCGTACTTAAGTGCCTTAGTAGATGAGGGCTTCAGTACGAATACCTTAATACCTAGCTCCTTCGCTAGTGAGTAGACTTTCTCGTTTTCCTCACGACACGTAAGTATTGCTGCCTTAATACCCTCTACCTTACCGTGCCACCTGTTAATGAGTAGCTTTAGTTCGTTCTCAGGATTGAAGTCTTTTA
The DNA here is from genome assembly GCA_964417765.1 of uncultured Desulfurococcaceae archaeon. Taxonomy (GTDB): domain Archaea; phylum Thermoproteota; class Thermoprotei_A; order Sulfolobales; family NBVN01; genus B83-G16. Next base: position 1,920 of record CAYQIX010000121.1, on the reverse strand, counting down.
TGCCGCAGTCGAACGGAACTGCTAGTGTGGCATATATGCCTACATCGCTAGCTGCTCTAGCTACGTTATCTAAGTATATGTCAGCAACCATAACTGAAGAGACGCCCCTGGTAACTAGCTCAATAAATGTTAGTGCTGCTAGGTAGTATACGTCCGTCCTAGTGAGTACTGAGAGGTAGTCCCCTACCTCACTCCATGATATGCCCCCTAACCTATATCTGAGTGGGTAGAGGGTTACTGATGTTATAGCTGAGGAGAGTCCAGGCATCACTAACCTGCCGCTTCCGTTAATTAAGAGCTCGGGATACTGGAGGTCTTCAGGAGGCTCGCCCTTACCTACACCAGCTATTGTGCCGTCCTTAATGAAGACGTAGCCTCTGTCTATTAGCAGGTCGTGTCTGCTCGATAGAGTGAGTATTGTCGCGTCCTTAATCAGGATCTTAACCATGACTTGCCTCCACCACCCCATCATCAATTAGGCTGAAATACTTAACTATACCTCACTGACCCTACTCTTCCTGATCAGATACTCTTTAATGACCTTCATCGACATCCTCTTAACTCCCTTTTCTTTCTTTATTGAGTCCCACTCATTGAGTATTCTTACTGCTTCATTAGCTACTTTTATTGCTTTGTCAACCCCTATGTTAGGGATGAATTCATTCGTTACTCTATTAGCTATTACAGCACAGACTGTGCCTGCTCTAGCACCGTATATGTTCGCTAGCGTGAATAGTGTAGCTGACTCCATCTCAAAGTTGAGCACGTTAATTACCTGCAGCTTCTTCTCAATACCTGCCCACTCCTCAGGTAAGTAATTCCTGTAGCCTGGCCTCCCCTGACCTACATAGAAGCTGTCACTGCTTGCTGTTATCCCTACGTGGTACCTGACGCCTAACTCTTCAGCTGCTTCAATTAGTGCTAGAGTAACTTCTAGGTCCGCTACCGCAGGGTACTCAGTGCCTACGTATATCTTGCTCGTCCCATCGTACCTGACAGCTCCAGTACTTATTACTACATCACCTAGCTCTATGTACTCTTGAAGAGCTCCAGTAGTACCTACGCGTATGAATGTATCAGCACCAACCCGTAGCAGCTCCTCAACAGCTATAGCTGTAGCTGGCCCGCCTATCCCTGTGGACGTAGCTGCTATCTCCACACCTCTATACTTCCCAACGTAGGTAACGTATTCCCTGTGCTTCGCTACCTCCTTATACTCATCCCAGTACTTAGCTATTAGCGCAACCCTACCTGGGTCGCCAGGAAGAAGAACGTATCTAGGCACGTCCCCAGGCTTTAGTGATATGTGGTACTGCCTGCCGCACTCATCTTCAGGGAGAGAAGCTGACTTTAACTTCTTCAAGAATAAGCCACCGAAGTAATAGTGAGTTCTCAGGTAAAGTAGGTTGTGTCGATTACGCTGGTTTTTAGAAAGAAACAGTGATTTGTTGTTTTAAGTGAGTTGAGGTAATGCTAAAGCACGGTGCTTTCCTTCTACTGCTACTTCTTCCCTGACGTCAGCTTCTTTAACCTCCTATAGACTGTGGAGGGTGAGAGGCCTACCTCCTTAGCTATCTTCTTAATACTCAATCCCTTCTTCCTTAACTCAAGTATCTTAGCGTCAACAGAACTAATTTTCTGACTCACCTCCTTAGCCTCAGCTCTAGACTCCTGAACCTGAGGTGCTTGACTCACAGCAGCCTCCCTCACTTCCGTAGCCTCTGTAGACTTTACTGCTGCCTCCTCAACGACCTCAGTGCTGCCTCCCTCACCTCCTGCAGCAACACTGCCCACTTCAGCAATCATTGAGTGCGCACTCTTAAATAGTATCGATATGAATAGCAGAAGGACCGACCCCACAGCAACCCCACTAACAATTATGATCGCAGCTACGTCCAACTATCACCCCCAAGAAACTCT
>CAYQIX010000120.1:0-2854 GCA_964417765.1 uncultured Desulfurococcaceae archaeon | reverse complement strand
GCTGTGTTGCTGGGTGTGAAGGAAGTACCTAGAGTATGTCCCTTCTTCGGTAATGTAACACTAAACTCACCACACTTCGGCACAGTTTGCATTGCATGGGCGTTTGGTTACGGATTCTATGCGGCATCATTATCGGGAATACTGTCTGTGATATCCGCTGTAGTTCGGTGAGGCGTGATAGTCGATATGCTCTTTTGGATGATCTATTTTCCCATATGCTCTTTAGGAATTCTGCAGGGTGCAAAAGAGCAGTTAATACAAAAATCTGATATACTCTTTTCACGCGTGAGTTTTTCCTCTCTTAATGGAGACTCATGTTCTCTACTATCTACTCAATAGAATGCTCATATACTCTTTTGGATATGGAATTTTCCTAAGGTCTCATGGTGATATGCCCTTTTGCACTCTTAGAGTTTCCCATATGCCCTTTTGCTAGGGTGAGATTTCCTAACTTATTTCTTAGCTAAGAAATTTCTTAGTTAAGAACTAGTATATTTCTTAGAATAGAATATAAGTAACATAGAGAGAAAGAGAAGGAAGCAGAAGTTCTTAGCGACGAATTTCTTAGCGAAACCTCTTCTTAGCTACTAAATATTAAATGTTTATTTCCTGAAGTTTTCCCTATTAGTTCTTCGGTTCTACTATTTAAAGTAGGTCTTCATTTTTATGATTCTGTAAAACACCTGGATAACAGCCACTACTATTAGCAATATCGCGGTGACTACTACCGACTCTAGGGTGACAATCAGGAGAAATAACGTATATATCACTGCTGCGAAGACATAATTTATATTTTCGCGAACACTAAGTTCCCGTATTACTTTGTCTGGAGCACCACCTTTTTTATACTCATGCGTTCTGATCATATCCCAAACCGTGTAAAGATAGAATATAAAGAATACGACAAGCATAAAGTTTGTTGGATCGCATAAAGTTAATGGAAGACCCACGTATGTGGACACTATCATTACGTCAAAGACGAACCTTATAATACCCCAAGGATTGAGTAGATATTTCCAGCGCTTTATTGACATAGTATAGTGTATGAAGCTAGGTGCGATTATAAGATATGTTGTTATAATTGCGAACCATGTGAATGCGTATTCTTCTAAGCTATTAAAGGAATGGTTTGTTAGTGTATTCACTACCTCTATTGACGTATAGCTTATGATGACTGAGTAGTATATCGTCATAAAATGAGAAAAAGACCTCGGTAGAGTCCTAAGCTTTCTTCTTTTGCTGGATCCTACGGACAATTCCAATCCCTAAAGCGATAGCTGACCCAGCGAAAGGTATCGAGTACGGCAAACCGTAGTTTAGATAAGCTATGATAGCACACGCTATAGCTATTATCAACGTATATGTTGCCAACGCACTTGGAGTAATAATATTAAGCCATGACATAGTGAATCACCTAAATCCCCACTTTTAAAAATCCCATTATATTATGTTTAAATCAACTTAATAAAAATGACTAATGCATAAATATGCTTAATTATTATCATATCTCACACAACGTTTCATTAAATTATCTTTAAATACCTAGTAATACTACTCTACTTCAGCTTTCTCATACCTTGCCCAGAACTCCGCTAGCTCTGAGTCCCTGCTTAAGGATTCCTTCCTGTAGGTTATCGCGGGTGCTGCTACCTCGGTCAAAGGTGTTGCAGCTATGGGTGCTTCCTCAGTTCTACCTTCACTCGAGACACCTAGCTGAAAAAGCAGCTTCTCGTACTCGCGAATATTTACCTCATATCTCTGAGCTAAGTATTCTACCTCATAAGTAATGTCTTTATTTCCGCTTAAGTTGGCTAGAACGAACAGGATATAGTCTATGAAGTGCTTAGGTCTAGAGAAAATCGTTGGGTTTCTACTGCCCACCGAATTGAGCAATCTTAACGCCCTAATACCTAGGTATTTTGTTAAGTCTCTATTGACTTCATTATAGAGGCTGTTATCATACCTCAACTCAACGGGTCTTATACGCCAATTAAACCCCCTATCCTTGTAGAAGGCGTTAATCTCCCTTACTTCGTCATAGACGCCTGCCCTGAAGCCCCAAGCAATGAAATAAATAAATGAGTGGTGCTGAGCAACAATACCTTCAGGTGTTAGGGACTTCTCGAGGTGCTTAAGCGTCCTGGTCATGAAGTCATACCGCTTGATGAAGTTCCATTTCTTTACTATAGGGTCTATCGTAAGGTATGCCGCTACATGTACATACTCTAGGGTTTCAGGTACCTTGCTCGATGGTATATGGATCGAGACAATCCGCAGGTTCTCTCTACCCGTACGTCTTGCCTTAATGGACTTCACCTTAGGTAGAGGCACATAATATTCATGCGACTTAATGTTGTTGTAGTGTCTTACTGAATCACGTAAGTACTTAATAATTCTAGCTACTTCTAACTCAGCACGGGCCAAGGCGTCGCTAACTGATTCTCTCTTACTCATAGTCATTGTTGTCGCCTGAAGCACAGGAATTTGAATTCGCAGTAATTACAGAGCGGGCCTCGCTCAGGTTTAGGTGGGTCTCTATTGATTAGACACATCGACAGGTATCTTGCGCGCTCTACTAACTCCCTCAAGGTAAATTTGTTCGGGCTCACTTCGAAGACCGCGACATCACCATCGTTGCGCGTGATGTAGATTAAGTAGCCCTTCTTTGCGTGGGCTAAGGCTATGTAGGCTTCGAGCTGGCGCTTATGGCTGGGGTATGGGGTCTTAGGGCGTTTTGACACGGTCTTTATCTCAAGAGCGGTTCTTTTATCAGGATGAAACGCGTCTATGTGTCCCACAAGGCGAATATCCTCCAGATTTAACGCAACAGGGAACTCTACCTCGTAGCCGTGGC
>CAYQIX010000119.1:0-2866 GCA_964417765.1 uncultured Desulfurococcaceae archaeon | reverse complement strand
GGCCGGGCTATACTACCGCGGCACCCAAACCCTTAAAGAGTAGAGGCCTTAAAAACTTCATTGCATATTCTCTATTTCTAGACCCTCTTCTGTATGAGCTTTCGTATTTCATGCCTAAGGAGATAAACAATTCCTAGAAGACCTACTTGGCCCAAGTCCAGTGATAAAACCGTATGCTTATTATCGCTCAGCAAGTTAAATAGCGGCAGCATGTAAACTGCCACTTTTCTTGATATAATAATAAATTGCAAGTAGCTATAGTATGTTGTAATAAGTGCTATTAGCGACACTAGGAGAAACGTTCTTGATGTTCTACATGAGCATATAACATGGTATGCCGTACCAAAGAAGGTAGTAATTAGCGACGCTATACAAGGAACAACGGCATAAGCAGATACGCGAACCAGCACCCCCTCATATACTAGGACGGATCTCACAACACTTGAGTATAGAATTAATGATAAAACATATGCTACGAAGTAACAGACAGCAAATATGAGAAAACCTAGCAAATATCCCAACAATTCCCTCTTTGCAGCTCCCTGTGCATTATTATGTTCGGGCATCTTCAGCGCACGCTCCCTTACTCAGTACCACGACATTCTACTAATTATGTCTTTAATACTCTCTGCTTAGTTTATTGATCTTTAAGTTTAGGCAGCAGGACAACTTAATTAACTCTAGAACATCTTACTTTATATAAGGATGATGAAAAGAGGGTCTAGTGACATTAATGAGCTGAGCCGGAAATTCTGATACTTTGATTTCAGATATTCCCTGTTTGCTATACTTCATACCAAGTACCCCAAGCAATTTTTCCATTAATCCATATAGCCAGTGTGTATTTTCCATGCGCTAGCTTCTCAGCAACGTCCTGAGTAGTAAAGACTATTTTGGCCGTAAACTTGCCTACATCCCATACTTTAGCCGTTATCGTTGTCATGCCGCTATACACGTATCCTTCAGGTGCTATACCAGCTATAGGTTTAACTTCTCCTGGCCTATAGAATAGCACACTCACGCTTGTTAGCGTTTCTTGAGATCTTATCTCTATGATTACTTGAGAGCCCTGTAATGTCAACGTAGTGTTAGGAACTCTATATGCTGTCGCAGCTAAGTAAATGGAGCCGTTCTCTACAGCTACCCAGAAATAACCTCCTTTTCTTACTACATTTGCGTAATATCTTGACATGAGCTCGGAAGCTTCGCCAGCTAAGTAATCAGCCCACTGTACCTCAAATAGCGGGTTGTAGTAAACCGTTATAGGCACATTAGAGCTTGTTTCTATGCCGGCTAAGACTGGCGACTTAATTGCTAATTTAGCGCGAAGAAGACCTGTGGTAATCAGCGAACTTAACTTAGGATCAGGTAATAGGTTAGGATAGGTCTTCGCAATAGCAGCGGCTATTTCTCTGTTTAATTTGTCAGGGACTGAGTCATTAGGATAGCTATCTCTCAAATCTAATTTAATATCATTAACTATCTCAATGATGGGAGAACCGCCAGCTAGTCTTACTTGAATAGCGTTGACCCTACCAAGCTTACCTTTGAGCACATACTCTACATAATCCTGCAGCTCCATGGGCGGTATATGCTGATCTAAGATAAAGATTGTACCATTGAGGCACACCGCAGCAACCGCGTGCTGGTAGTCCTCTAAGCTCAAGATATATACAGGCTGCACGTTTACTGAGAGAAGTGCTGATGCAACTAGTACTGAGTAATCTATGCAGATACCTTTACCTTCTTCTATCGTTGTTAACGGGTTGTTTATGTATTTTGAAGCTTCCTTGCTTTTGTCATAGTCATATATTATGTTTCTGTCAATCCACTCAAGCGCTTTCCATATCTTTTCTTGCACACTCTCTGAGAAGTTGCGGCTATAGATTACGTTTTTAACTTTTTCTAGGATACTTGGGTCAAAATAACAGATTAAACTAGTTAAGTAACCTGCAGCGTCTTCTCCCCCAACCATACTACATGAGATTTTAGCAGGATTTCCATGAATTTTTACATCATCAAATAATATTTTGCTCCGCTCTACGATTGCCTTACACTCTAGCGCATTAACAGCACTTGAAGAATACCCACTCCACACAATTACAGTATATTTCCCTGGACTAACCACATGTAGAATCTTACTTAATTTTACTACAAGTAACGTCAGTGAATTACTTACGTATGCGTAGTCCGCTAGAATCGTTGTTGGTTTATACTTACCTACTGGCACAATTTCGTAGCTGGGTAGCATGCTCTCAGGCTTGTAGAAGGCTATGCTTACTATGAGACCTCTGCCTCCAGCTATGATATGTGTTTCATTAGTATAAAGGAAAACTTGGGCGTTTTGGATTAGTGGCTTGACATTTACTGAGAATAAGTGCGTAATTTTAGCAGTTGCGTAAGTTAACTCCTCATTAGGTTCTGCAGCATTTGCACTAGATGTTGTGTGTGACTGCGTTGTCCTTGTTTCAGTGGATGTAGTGGCTACTTCGCTTGCCTCTGCTTCCGTATGAGTCTGTGAGCTAGTGGAAATAGTTTTGCTCGATTCTGTGAATCCAGAAGTATGACTGGTTATAACTGGGGATAACTCTGTGGTTGATGTTACAGATACGTGTTGTGTTATTGTAGTAGATGAGTGATATTTCTCACTAGGACTTGAGCTGGGTAAGATGTGTGAAGTAATACTAGTAAATCCTCCACCGTATAGCATATAGAGTGAAGCTGTGATTATGACGGCCGCGATAATTAATGCTAGCGCCTTACCCACAACATGTCCCCCAACTAAGTAAATACCTAGCCTGGAAATAAAGTACCAATAAAAATATCGTTGGTGTTAATGGCGCCGGGGGCGGGATTCGAACCCGCG
>CAYQIX010000118.1:0-3017 GCA_964417765.1 uncultured Desulfurococcaceae archaeon | reverse complement strand
CTCTCGAACTCCCGTGCTAGTTCTAGTGGGTGCTTGCCGGTCTCCTTAGCTCTATTGATTATTTTGTCGTCGACATCAGTTATGTTCACTATGTAGAATACTGCATATCCTAGCCACTTGAGGTACCTAGCTACAGTATCGAAGAATACGAAGACTCTGGCGTGGCCGAGGTGCGAGAAGTCATATACTGTTGGCCCGCACACGAACATGAAGACTCTGTTGCCTGTTAGTGGCTTGAATACTTCTAACTTACGTGTTAAAGTGTTGTAGACCCTAAGCTGAGCAAACTACATCACCCATGACAACACCCCACACTACACCTTAGTACCTGCGGAATAAAAGCTTAACGCCTGACCTACATTATCCTTACAGCTTTCTTAATGTGCCTCTTGTACCAGCTCACCTCACTCCTGTCGATTAGGTGTATTTCGAATGGGTGAACTAGGGGAAGGCCAGCTGCTTCCTCTATTTTTGCTTTGATCTCTGCTCTTTCCCTGTTACTTAAAGGGACACCGTCACCAATCAATAGAACGTCGACGTCACTCCCGCCAGTCCACTTTCCCTCAACGACGCTGCCAAAAACAAAGACCTCGCAGTCCTTAAGCAACTCCCTGCAGGCCTTAGCTATTTTCTCCACATAGAACCTCCAGTTCTCAATAATTTTCCTTCTCTCTGCACCTAACTTAAAGATTTCCGACATAGCCAATCAGCTCCTCCGCAAAATCTACCAGCTCCTTAACTTCATCTCGATCATACCTCCTGAAGAGGTACCTGGAAGCTATGTAAGCATCCTCAAGCCTAATTAGCATTGATCTATGGCGCCGAATAAACTCAGAGATCTCATCTTCCTGATTCGTTACCCTACCTAATATTTGAAGGAGCTCCCTGATCGAATGTGTTCTAGGCATCTCACCCGTTATCTTGAGTATCACGTACTTCAGGTAGAGCTGCACTGCCTGCTCTGTTAGAAAAGAAGCTAAATCGTAGTCGCCAGTACTCAGATGGTGCTTAGATGCTTTAAGCATTGCGAGTGCGCGATCCTTAATGATTTCTGCTTCATCCGCACGTATCATTTAAGGTCCCCTATTAATATAGTTTCAGCTATGATATCCTCAATTGCAGCTCATGCTCTGAGTTTTCTTATTAATTCCATCAGCTTAGGTTTTTCACCTGTAAATTCAATTACTGCCCCATTAACCTGCTCTGTAACCCTAACTCCATAGCTTTGCAACTTACCAGCAATCTCCTTCCTAATCCTCACACAGTCAACATCACCTCTACAGTAAATGCGTACAACCTCGGCCCTGCCCCGTACACTACCTATAAGTAAGACGGCACTGTACTCCCTACACAACTCGCTGACTACTTCATCAACATATATTCTTTCAAGACTGCCCATGTCGTAGAATGTTACTGCTTTATTTCTGTCTCGGAGGACCCTCCCAAGAATCTCCAGTACATACCTGTCACGTCCCATATCATACCTAGCTGCGTAGGACTCGATAGTATCAAGTGCAGAGTCGACATCACCTGATGATAAGTCGTCTATGATGCTGTAGATGAATGAGTTGTACTCTCTGCCGTACCTGAAGGCCTTGATCAACTTGCCTGCAAGTCCTTCCGCAGGTTTGTGGCCAGCCGATATCTCATCAATTACGTCAATTAACTGAAGCATTACAGAAGGCACATTAGGGTTGGTCAGCACGTAAACTAACCTAACTAGAGAAGGAGGCCTAGGGTCCACCTCCTCAACAGGCTCGATAGACCTGTCAGGGTATAGGAAGTAGGCACCACTCAGGTTACCGTGAATATCTATTAAGAGGCACTTAGACAGCACCCTATAACTTAGTGAGGGGTGCAGCCCCAGCAGAATGGAGTCACCTAGGCTCACATGAGGGAGCACGTTGTCCCTTAAAATAAAAACTGCAGAGGGTCTACGTGCGTCTCTGAACACCTTAAGCAGAAGGCCGGAAGCGAATACCGAATCCAAGTCATTCATTGAGTATATGGTAGCGTAGCTGCTCAAGTAATGGGGAATCACTAAACCACCATTAATAACTTACGGTAGGGCATTAATATCGTTATTAACTTAACAACTACTGTTGAGCACAATAAACAGGTCAATAATAATCAATACCTAACCTACTTTATTAGCTGAGGCAGACCTAGCTAACCCGGATTTTCCAAACTTCACTCGTGCCGTCTTCCCTAATATGGTAGAGGTATGCAGTACCAGCAATATTAACATACACCAACCTATCACCCTCACTTAAAGGATAGTACGGAGGTTGAGTACTCAGTGCGGTGACCGAGCCTGTCATTGGATCTATCTTATGAATTCCGCCTCCCTTACCAATAACCCATAAGTATCCATTACCGAAGTCCATACCTACTGGGTAAGCAGTTGGTGGCGCTGGACTTAGGGTTATTGACACAATAGTTAATATGCCATCAGAACTTATTGAGATGTTGTATAGATCCCCTGTATCTCCGAACATTATATATGCAACTTTACCTACAGGATCATAAGCAGTACATGTGTAAGACCTAATATTTTCAGGCAATGACGATATTCCTTTAAGGGTACCGTCAATGGTGTAGATAAATACTGTGTTATCGCCCCCTCCCGGCGTGTATATCAACCAATCACTGGTGTTATACATCATTAAAATGAAGGCCCCATCGCCTGCAGCCTTACTGAGACTAAAGCTATATGTTAAATCATCAGTGAGCGGGTCGTAATTTAGTATATCTGTATAATTAAGCATGTAAAATACAGTGCTAATATAATCGTAACTTACGTAAGGATTAATTAATATCCCTGGCAAACTTTTTATATGCCACACCCTACTAACTGCATTGTAAATGTATAAGTACTTACTATTGTTAGAGACCACTGCTATTAAGGGTTTACTGTAGTCTGGTTTCCTATAGTTTAGAGCAGCATAATCGATGCTAAAAATAAAAGCATCAGTACTAGTTATATTAATCATTATACCTACTGTCCCAGCACTATA
>CAYQIX010000117.1:0-3084 GCA_964417765.1 uncultured Desulfurococcaceae archaeon | reverse complement strand
CCTATCTTAGGTAGAGGTTTAATAACCAAGTAATTATCGTGTAAGAATACTTTAGCCCGTAAAATAAAGCGATTTAAAATCACGTATGTGTTGCTCAGGACTTTAAGTGACATTATTGTTTAACCTTTGGCAACACCTATTGGTCTTAGTCTAGCGACGAGGGCAGCTATCTTGACTTTATGCGTAACCATAGCTACCCTATCTACGTCCTTGTAAGCACCTGGTGCTTCTTCAGCTATTACACGCCTTGTTGCTGCTCTTAGGTAGATGCCCTTACTCATTAAGTTCTGTGTTATCACTCCAGGGTTGTACGTTCTTATGGCAGCTGCTCTGGATAGCCAGCGTCCTGCGCCATGGGCAGCCGAGTAGAATGTTCTTGCTCCCTCAGGAATTCCGATCATTACGTAGCTTGCTGTGCCCATGGATCCGGGTATTAGTACCACCTGACCGATGTCGCGGTGGTCTTTAGGTATTTCTGGGTGTCCTGGCGGAAACGCTCTAGTAGCTCCTTTCCTATGGACTACTACCTTCATCCTCTTACCGTTGATTACGTGCTCTTCTACCTTTGCTATGTTGTGAGCAACATCATATACTATGTGTAGGTCGAGCTTGTCAGGGTCTGTTCTGAATACTCTGCCAAATGACCCGCGAACCCAGTGTGTAATCAACTGTCTGTTAGTCCAAGCGTAATTAGCTGCAGCAGCCATAGCTGAGAAGTAGTCTTGACCTTCTTTGCTGTTGAATGGAACTGAAGCTAGTTCCCTATCAGGAGGTGTTATACCATATCTGCGCATTGCTCTCTCCATAGTCACTAGGTAATCACTTGCTACTTGATGACCTAAACCTCTCGAACCTGTGTGTACCATCACTGTTATTTGACCCTCGTACTCTATACCTAATTTCTTAGCTACTGTTGGGTTGTATATCTTATCAACCACCTGTATTTCTAGGAAGTGATTACCAGCTCCTAAGGTACCGAGCTGTGGAGCACCTCTCCTCTTAGCGGTGCTGCTTACCTTGCTCGCATCGGCAGCCTTCATAGAACCTCTCTCCTCTATATGCTCGAGGTCGTCAGCCCAGCCAAAGCCCCTCCTAATAGCCCACTCAACACCTTCCTCAAGAACTCTGTCTAATTCGCCCATGCTCAGCCTTATCTTACCTGTACTGCCGACGCCTGATGGGACATTACGGAAAATCTCATCTACCAGCTCTTTTATCTTGGGCTTTACGTCGTCAATACTTAGGTTCGTCCTAAGTAACCTGACCCCACAGTTTATGTCGTAACCAACACCTCCAGGTGAAATCACTCCTTCGTTAACATCCATTGCAGCTACTCCACCAATAGGGAATCCATAGCCTTGATGCCCGTCCGGCATGACGTAGACTGCTAGCTGAACGCCGCTGAGGCAGGCAACATTAGCTGCTTGAATTAATGTAAGATCATCTCTCATTTTACTTAACAGATAGTCATCAGCGAAGACGATTGCAGGTACGCGCATGCATTTCTTAACTCCCTTAGGTATCTCCCACGTATAGTCATCGACTCTTCTTAACTGGATGTTATGACTCATAGCGAAATCTCCCTAACTCAAGTCTGTAATGTAAACTAATAAAGCATTTTGTTATGGCAAAAGTTATAGGGACCTTAAGGCTAGTTTAAGCTTAGAGTAAAGCTTATGAGCTTATAAGCCCCTCCTAAAAAGGTCTAGGCAGTGGAGAAGGTGGTGAACGTATGCCTACATGGCACTACTCAGTGAAGAAGCTCGACCCGCAAAGGACAGCTAAGGCTATGCTCTGGGACGCTGACATATCACTTAAGGAGTCCTATGAGATACTCAAAATTATTAGAGGAATGAAGCTTAAGGAGGCAGAAAAACTTCTTGAGGACGTCATAAAGATGAAGGTCCCGATACCTTATGTTAGGTATAAGTTATCTATTGCCCACAAGAGAGGGCTGCCGAATCGCTTCCCAAGGTGGAAATCCCCTATAGGCAGGTATCCCGTCAAGGCAGCTAAATTTATTCTTAAGCTCCTCAAAAACGTAGAAAATAACGCCGAGGTAAAGGATCTAGATGTGGATAGGCTGGTTATAATTCATGCTGCGGCACATAAGGGGCCATACCTAAAGAGGTGGATGCCTAGAGCTTTTGGTAGATCAACACCTAAGTTCAGAACCTTAACACACTTAGAAGTAATTGTTAAGGAGGTGTGAGCTTGGTCAACATAAAGCAACACTTTATTCAGTTAAATCTCTTAAGGCTAAAGGTCGATGAGTACCTAGCCAAGAACTTTATGCGTGCAGGGTACTCTAGGGTTGAGTTAATAAAGACGCCGCTCGGAACACGCGTAATAATCTATGCTGATAGGCCAGCATTAATAATAGGTAGGAGAGGGCAGACAATACGCCAGCTTACTGAAGTCCTAGAAAAGTACTTTAAGATAGAAAATCCGCAGATAACCGTTACTCAGGTAGAGAACCCAGAGCTCGATGCGAGGGTTGTAGCGACAAGGCTGGCCTTAGCCATAGAGAGAGGCTACCACTTTAGAAGGGCTTTATTTGTTGCTCTTAGAAGGGTCATGGCAGCGGGCGCTGTGGGTGCTGAAGTAGTAATAAGCGGCAAGTTAACTAGTGAGAGAGCACGTTATGAAAAGCTGAGAGCAGGCAAGGTGTACAAGACAGGGGCTCATGTCGAGAGACTGGTTGATAGAGCTGTTGTGCACTTATTGAGGAAACCAGGAATGTATGGTATTGAGGTGATCATCGTCAAGCCAGGTGAGCCAGATGACATTGTGAGAATAACTCCGCCTGAGGAGGTGCAGCAGGCAGCAAGCGGATCTTCGGAAAAACTTGAAGAAAAAGGTGAGGCTGCATGAGCCTTTCAGCAGATGAGATAAGGAAGATGTCCCCTGAGGAGAGGAGGAAGTTGCTTAACGACTTAAGGATCGAGCTAATTAAGCTAAGAACTCAGGCATTCCTAGGGACACTCACTAATGTAGGGAGAATAAAGGTTGTGAGGAAGAACATAGCTCGCATACTGACTGTAATGAGGGAGGAGGAGCTAAAGAAAAAGCAAGGGAAGAAGT
>CAYQIX010000116.1:0-3110 GCA_964417765.1 uncultured Desulfurococcaceae archaeon | reverse complement strand
AACATCATAGTCAAAGTTACTACTTTTCTGAGAAAATATAGATAGCGGGTCTCCACGGTATCGCTGACTTCTTTCTTCCTCCGTAATCAGGTGCTGAGGGGTCTGTTGACTCGTAGACGCCAGATATCTTAATTCCTGTCTTAGCTTCTACATACTTCTTAAATAATCTCACAGCAGTTAGTTCATCAATACCATCAGTCTTTCTTAACATACTGACTAGTTCAGGCTTTAACTGGCTTATGATGTCCTGCAGCATCTTAGCTAGCTTAGGTATATCCCTCTTAGAGACATTCGGCAGCTCATTAATTAATACCTTTATTACTTCACCTATTCCAGCACCCGACTTAATTTTATCATACGCAAGGAAGAATAACCTGTACATCCCCCTAGGTGCTACATAAATTACTGCTCTATCTCCCCTAACCAGCTTGGTCAATTCCTTCATATCCTCGATTAACTTCTCTATATACTCAACCATTACTTCCGAATCATAATGCCTCTTAAGTTCCATAGGTTCAGGCCATTTCTCAGTAACTACTAAAGTCTTCTTGCCTATAGCATGCCATAGCTCTTCAGCAAAGAACGGCGTATAGGGTGCCATCATCTTGATCCATGTCTCAATGTACTGTCTTACAACCTTACCTGGCTTCTCAACCATACTTAAGTACTTCTTCAGATCTTGGAACATTAAGTAGAAGATCCTAATACCTGCTGCTCTAACTCTCACCCTATCTAACTCACTGCATGCTTCAATGACATGACTCGCGAGCCTGGACTCAAGCCACCTCTCGAAGACGCCGTACGTATCAGTTAACTCGCTACTAGCTAATTCCTTAATTAGCTCTTCTATCTCCCTTAGTCTCTCCGGTAATTGCTTAAATCTGTCGTAATCGAAGTTAAGGTCCTGCTCGACCTCCGCCTCTATAGCAAAGCCTAATCTTGTAGCGTCTGGAGAGAACTCTTCGATTAAGCCTTTCAGCGTCCAGATATTTCCTTTCGACTTGGACATTTTTTCCCCACGTATCAGTACCCAACCATTAGCTACTATCTGCTTTGGCCACTTTTCCTCGGGAAATATTGCTACGTGATTGAATATGAAGAATGTGAGGTGATTAGGTATTAAGTCCTTACCACTATGCCTGGAATCGAGCGGGTACCAGTAGTCGAACTCCTCTCTAAGCTCATGGAGCACATTAGTAGGCACTCCGAGCTTTTGTGAGAGCTCTACTGGGTCACCCTCACCTAACATTACATAGTCCCAGAATTCCTTAGTTAGCTTGCTTGAGTCAATGCCGTACATCCTTATCTTATGTATTACCGTGTAGAATGCCATGTAGATTGTTGAGTCACTAAGCGACTCTATTACCCACCCCTTCTCCCAGGGTAGCTCAGTTCCCAGACCTCTAGTGCGTGCACACGCCTTCGCCTTCAGCCAGTCAATGACGGCCTGAAACTGACTCCTAGCTTCTTCAGGCACTATCTTCATCCTAGCTAGCGCCTTCTTAGAGAGCTCCTTCCATTTCTCGTTGCCGTAATCTATGAACCACTGATTCCTCAGTATCTTAACAACAATCTCAGTACCGCACCTGCAATAGACCGGTGCATTAAGTATCTCGTACATTACCTCAGCTATACCCCTGTCCAACATAAACTCTCTTATTCTTTCCCTAGCCTCACTAACCTTCCTGCCAGCGACGTACTTAGCTGTGAACTCCGTTACCTCAGCATCGCTAACTAATTCAGCAAGATCAGCCCTCATGACACCAGACTCGTACTCTACCCTATAGAGCTCCTTAGTAGCCTTATCGAGCAGTTCACTATCCTCTTGACTTACCACATTAAACTTTTCAACTACATCCTTAGCGGGAATAGCACTGTAACCCTCAACTCTAATCAATGGTATAGGCTCTAGCTCCTTAGGCCACTCACCAAATCTCTTCACGTAATCCCTCAATGCCGCATAGTCGTAAGGCGCGTGAGCAGGAACACTCATTACCAGGCCCGTGCCAAACTTCGGGTCAACGAACGTTGCCTCCAATACTTTAACTCTGCGCCCTGTAATTGGGTTAACCGCGTACCTACCTATTAGCGTAAGCGAATCCACTCTGCCTAAGACCTTCATGTCTGCTTGATATTTTAGCTTGTTGTATGCCTCGCAAGCCACAACCCACTTCTCAGTGCTGCCACTATTGGCGCTTTTCACCTCACATAGGCAGTACTCAATATTCGGATTAATCCATAAGTTGGTTACACCATATACTGTCTCAGGACGTAGAGTCGCGACAGGTATTAGCGCATCGCTGCCCTCGAGCTTAAACTTTATTATAATCATCTCACTTATCTCAGGCTCTACGTCATCCTTAGTATCGTGCATCCCAACAGGCATCTCATGCTTCGGGCACCAACCTACGGGGTGTGAGCCTTTATCGATGTAGCCCTTTTCTCTTAACCTCTCGAATTGCCACCGTATAAATGACTTAAACTCCGGGTCTATACTCGTGAATTCCCTGCGCCAATCGATGGAAAGCCCGTAGTCCTTCATTGCCTCCTTCGATATGCCGTGGAAGTACTTAGCAAGTTTTAGTGGCTCTGTAAGTTCTTTAAGAGTATCCGCATCCACAGCAAAGCTTTCCGCTAGCTTATTAATGTACTCTGTGTCTCCGGAAGCTATCTTCTCAGCCATTGAGAGTATGGGCGTCCCTGTGTAGTGGAAGCCCATCGGGAAGAGTACGTTGTACCCTCTAGCCCTCTTATACCTTGCGAGAATATCGGGTATAACGTACGTTCGCGCGTGACCTATGTGTATTGGGCCATTAGGGTACATGAAGGCTGCAGTTACGAAGAACTTGGGTCTACCAGCCTCTGGATCAGCTTCAAATACTTTTTCTTTCTCCCATATCTCTCTCCATTTGCGGGCTATACCTTTGAGGTATTCAATGTATTCATCATTGTTGCCGTCACTAGCAATAACATCTCACCACAAGTAGCTAATAAGTAGGTCCCTATTAAGGATTAAGGTACCCTCGAGAAGATCTAGCGGCTGATACTATAGAATGGTCAGTATTGCGGGGCTTATCATCAATCATACCGTGTTCCGCTCATCATCTAAT
>CAYQIX010000115.1:0-3118 GCA_964417765.1 uncultured Desulfurococcaceae archaeon | reverse complement strand
ATCTTAGGTATTGGACGCGGTGCCTTAACTTCTATCCCGCCTCCCCCGGACTTCTTCAGCTCAACAACTACATGAACCTTACCCCACCGAAGTAGGTCCGCCTCAGCCCTCAGCTTACTGCCACTAAACACCTTCTCAAGTATTATTAGAGCACTCCTCACTTCACTATCTATCTCACCTAGAGCAGCTCTAGGCATAGGTATAAGTATTGAGAGTCTTGAGCGATGTAGAATCCTCTTAATATCTCTCGACAGCCTAATCCGAAGTTCTTCATACGTACTACGTAGCATGTCATATACTTCATGTACTGTTAACTTACTTTCAAGGAACACGTTAACTGACGCCTCACTAACGCTGCTAGATACGACCGTAGTAGGGTATATTAGGAGTGCCCGCCTCGGCAGGTAGTCTACCTCCTTCATGAAGTAGGCGTCCACTACATATTCGCCGGAAGGCAGCTTGACCCTATAATGCGGGATTGCTACCCGTAACTTACTTCCTAGCAAGAATTTCGCCTCCTAAAAAGAATTAGTGATTAGCCTGTAGCGCAGATTACTAAGGCATACGAAGCTACTTCTTTGCGTAGAGCCAGCAAGCAACATAGTGCTCAGGCTCAATCTCAACCATAGGTGGGTCTTCTTTAGCACACCTCTCGAAAGCGTCAGGACATCTCGGGTGGAACCTGCAGCCTGGAGGAATGCTGACTGCGCTTGGGACTTCACCCTTTATTCGTAGCTTACGCATTTTCAGCCTATTGCTGGGGTCAGGCTCAGGTATAGCAGCTACTAATGCTTGAGCGTAGGGGTGGTAGGGCCTACTGATCACTGAGTCACATGGACCCATCTCAACTATCTTACCCAAGTACATAACAGCTATTCTATTACATATCAACCTAGCTGTAGCTAGATCATGCGTTATAAATAAGTACGTCAGGTTCCTCTTCTCCCTCAGCTCGAGCATCAGCTTAAGTATCTCAGCCCTTATTGACACATCAAGCATTGAGACAGGTTCGTCAGCAACAATGAATCTAGGATTGAGTATCAGTGCACGCGCTATACAGACTCTCTGCCTCTGCCCACCTGAGAGCTGGTGCGGATACCTGCCAATGAACTCCTCAGGTGGTACTAACCTGACGTCCTCAAGTACTCGTGAAATCAGCTCTAACCTTTCCTCACGTGACCCTCCGATACCATGAACCACGAGCGGCTCCTCAAGTGTTGAGAATATTGTTAATCTAGGGTCTAATGATGCGTAGGGATCCTGGAAAACTATCTGAAGCTCTCTTCTAAGCGCTTTATTAGCTCTCTTATTTCTGAAGACCTCATTAAGGAGGTAGTACTTTCCTTTAACAGGGGATATTCCTAATTCATTAAAGTACTTAACAGTCTCTTCCTTAGGATAGTAGAATATCTCTCCTGCAGTAGGTGTCGTAAGCCCTATTAGCGTCCTTCCGGTTGTTGTCTTCCCGCAACCTGACTCACCAACTAAGCAGAATATCTCCCCTTCCTTAATAGCAAAGGTCACACCATCTACAGCCCTGACAGATAGCCTGCGCCTCTTAATGATGTCGCTTATCCCCCTCCTCAAGAAGAAGTACTTCTTTAAGTTCTTTGCAGCTATAATGAATTCTCCCTTACCTATTAGATCAACATCTGCTACCTGAACTTGAGCGCACATGGAGCCTCACCTCCTTGCGTAGAGCCAGCAAGCAACATAGTGCTCAGGCTCAATCTCAACCATAGGTGGCTCCTCCTTATTGCATATGTCCATCCGCTTAGCACATCTCGGGTAGAACCTGCAGCCTGGCGGCGGGTTAATCAGGTCTGGAGGCTGGCCAGGTATCCAGTACAGAGTCTTCTCACCCCTGAGCTTAGGTATGCTCGCTACTAGCCCAGCTGTGTATGGGTGCTTGGGGCTAAGGAATATCTGCTCTGAGGTCCCCCACTCAACGATCTTACCTGCATACATTACAGCAACCTTATCAGCTACTTCAGCAATTATTGCTAAGTCGTGAGTTATAAGGATTAAGGACATCTTGAGCTTATCTTTAAGCTCCTTGAGGAGGTTCATGATCTGCGCTTGAACAACTACGTCAAGAGCTGTCGTGGGCTCGTCAGCAATCAGCAGCTCTGGGTTAAGAGCTAGAGCCATAGCTATGACTACACGCTGCTTCATACCTCCGGAAAGCTCGTGTGGGTAGGAGCGGATCCTTATTCTGTCAATACCTACGAGCTCTAGGAGGTCTCCAGCTCTCTTGTAGGACTCTTCAACATCAGCGTTCTCATCGTGAGCTAGTATGGCCTCAACTATTTGGTCACCTATCCTCCTGACAGGGTTAAGTGCGTTCATAGCGCCCTGAAAAACCATGGCTATTCGCTTCCACCTGTACTCTTTCCTGAACTTCTCTTCATCTACCTCAAGTATGTTCACACCATCAAATACTATGCGCCCGTCCACAATTCTTCCTGGGGGCGGCACCAACCTGAGAAGAGAGAAACCAAACGTGGATTTCCCGCAGCCTGACTCACCAGCAAGACCTAAGCTCTCACCACGCCCGAGCCTCAACATAATGTTATCAACGGCCTTAACCACACCCTTACTAGTGAAGTAGTATACCTTCAGTCCATCAATCTCAAGCAAAGCCATTCCCTAACCACCAGACGTAGTGCTTTCCCAAAGGGGAATTCTAAAAATTATTTATAAGTATTTACATATATTGTGAGATATAACTTATTATAAATTTTTAATAAGTATAAGGAAGCAACATAGGGGCAGTGTAAAGTGCTTGAGGTCTCCTCCACCCGCCCTCCTCCATTACTTTATGCTCTGTTCTGAGAACTAAGCCACTCATTAACAGGCCGAAGCCGGCTAGCAGCACTGAGAGTGAAATTATCATTAGCCAGAGGGACTTAATCCTCATGGCTGTGTACGTAAGTGCTAGAGCAAGAGCTATGAGGGTCAGTGCCACTATCAGATACCTCTTGTACCTCCTCCTGATGAGTTCAACCTCTCCTACTTCAGGAGGTGGTGCACCAATAGAGTTCACGGTTTAGTCCTCAAAGTTCTCTACCTCAGACATTATATACATTTTAGCTTGAGCTGAATCTAAACATACTAG
>CAYQIX010000114.1:0-3248 GCA_964417765.1 uncultured Desulfurococcaceae archaeon | reverse complement strand
TAGCGTCCTCTATGTAAGGGTCTACCTGCTGCGGGAAGAGCTTCCTGCATAAGTCACAGGTAGCTGGTATCTCAGGGTCTAACCTCCTATGTAAGTCGCAGAGCACGCACCTACTTAGGAAGGAATTAACTAGCTGTGAGAAGGTCTTGTAGTACTCCACCCTACCCCTCTTCAGCCCGATATCAGCAAGCACCTTAACAGCTGCCTCAATCTCCTCACGAGATATGCCAGCTTCCTCAAGCCTTGAAAAGAGCTTATCCCTGCCCTCATTAATGTACTTCCTCACCATAGGCTGGGTGACACCAAGTAGCTTAGAGACTCTGCCCTGACTCACGCCCAAGCTAGTCAGCTCTGCAGCAACTAGTGCGCGTAAGTAAGGCACAACGTATTTACTCACCAACTCATGAGGTAGCAAGTTAATCACACTCAATTTAATTTATGATAACTAGGTTATTAAAATGTTTATAACTCCGTTCTACCTATTGCTGGACGGGTGAGGGTAGGTGAATGAAGGCTACGGCTACAGCCTAGAGCCGGTACCTGAGAAGCGGAGAACGTATAGCTTCTGGCATAACTTCGCGATATGGTTCGGCTCCGACGCAGGCATAGCTGTCTTCTGGGCTGGCGCACTACTCACTCCAGCACTCTCACTAGCAACTGCTACAGCGCTAATTATCTTAGGCGTAGTACTCGGCAACATCTTCATGGCTCTGGTAGCTGTGATGGGCTACAGGACAGGCGTACCTACGATGGTTCTAGCTAGGGGTGCACTTGGTGTTAGGGGCTCAGTACTTCCGTCAATACTCAACTACATTCAGCTAATCGGCTGGTCAGCAATCATGATAGTGGTAGGTGCTAAAGCAGCTGATCAAGTACTTACAATGCTTACCGGGGTGTCGACATACTACCTATGGGTCATAGTGATAGGTGTGGTTTTAACTCTGTGGAGCTACTTAGGTCCAGAGAAGTGGAAGACTCTAGAGAGTGTGTCAGTTGCATTACTACTAGTGTTGACTGCCTGGCTAACCTACGTAACCCTAACTAAGTTCAACATAAGTGAACTAATGTTCAAGCCCGGAACAGACGGGATGTCTTATTGGCTAGGGCTCGACCTAGTGGTAGCTATGCCTATATCGTGGGTGCCGCTGGTAGCGGACTACGCCAGGTTCTCGAGGAGCCTCGGAGGAAGCTTCTGGGGCACCTACATAGGTCACTTCATATCATGTGCACTATTCTACTTCATTGGTGCTCTAACTAATGTAGCTGTAGGTGCTCCAGACCCTATAGCAATAATTGCTTCATACGGCCTAGGCATACCTGCTATGTTAATCATAATCTTCTCAACACTTACTACAGGATTTCTCGATATCTACTCAGCAGCTATTACACTCAAGAACGTAGCTCCTAGAGTCAGTGTGAAGAAGCAGATCCTAATTGTTGGTGCAGTAAGCACTGCAGTAGCTATCTTCTTCCCTACAGAAGCATATGAGTGGTTCCTCCTACTCCTAGTCAGCGTCTTCGTCCCGCTAGCAGTAATAATGGTGATTGACTACTTCATTAGAGGCTACGATCCTAAAGAACTCCTCAAGAAAGGTGGGAAGTACTGGTACAGGTCCGGCGTCAACGTAACTGCAGTAGCTATCTGGGCTGCTTCTTCAGCATTCTGCCTCCTGCTGAACACATCATCAATACTGGGGATTGAAATACCCGTCATAACTGACATAGCTAGCAACTACGGTAGCTCACTACCTACTCTCGCCCTCACAGCAATACTTTATCTACCTGCGGCCTTAGCATCTAAGCGAGAATAAGGGAAAAGCTAGGAACTGAGATTAGAGAAAAACAGTAGCTCTGGGAGGAATACCCATAGCTTGAGTGAGGTCACGTACCACTTAATTCACTTACTTCTTCTGCACCCTTCCTAAGCTCTTCAGCCTGCTCCTTATCAAGAATTTTAAGGAGAGCCAGAAACTCACCGACATGAGTTTTCTCTTCTTTTGCTACATCTTCAAAGACTCTCTTCACCTTCTCATCATCGACAGCTGCAGCTACCTGAACGTACAAGTTTATCGCATCTAACTCAGCTATGATAGCTAACCTAATAGCCTGAACGACCTCCTCAGCCTTGAGTTTTGAAGGCTTCAGTTCTAGCGGATTTTTAGAAAGCACAGTACCACACAAGTAACTAGCATGCATCAAGGCTAATATCTCCACATCTGCAGATACTCCCATACCGCTAGTGAGGGACTCAATTAAGGGCGGTAGTACCCCCTGCGGGAGACGGCTAAGAAGCGCACACCTTTACGACTTGAATTCATTCCGAACTTTTAAGTGAAAAAGCGTTAGCTTTTACTTGCAGCAATTACAGCTAAGAATGAGTGAGCTAACGCTACGGCTATCAGGGCTGGAAGCACTAAGTTCACGAGTAAATCCTTAGTCTGTACTGCCTCTGTAGGGAGGTAATACACCTTATTGACGGGGACGTCCTCTCCGTTAGCGCTAATGGTTATGCTATAAATGTATCCGGGAGCCCCCCACTCAAATTCCTGCTTATTTAAGTCTGAAATCTTGTACTGCGTATCAACGGCTAAGTCAGAGTAATTAAAGGTAGCACTGCTGGGCCCTACCTCCGCGGGTATCTTGACAACACACGGGACCCAAGGATGAACCATCAGTACTTCAGTAGCGCGAGCCTTAGGGAGTTCCGGCACCTCAATGACCTTCAATTCACTAACCTTCGGCATGATGACTAATGCTACTGAGCTCGGCACTTTACTTAAATTACTGACCAGCTTGTAGATCAGCGAGCTATTGATTACGAAGCCGCTGATGTCTGTAGATAGTAGGCGGCGCTGGCCTAAGTTGCCGAGATCCAAATACACTTCTATAAAGCATTCCTGCAGTATGCGTTCAGGATCCACACTAGTTCCGTCAACTACTAGATTAGCTGAGAAGCTAGCTACCCTAACAGCTCTCTCTGAAACGGCTAAGCCGATGAAGAAGCTTATTCTGGGGTCCCCCGAGACTACTTCAGTAGACTTTAAGTACAGCGCTAATGAGGCAATGGATAAGGCAACTAACAAAGCCGACGTGATTATGAGTACCTTCTTGAGAGTTCCTCCTGCCATTACTCTCAATCCTCACATACCTGCCGCCTTAAGTATAGGAGGGCTCCCAGTCGTGAGATGGGTTTTAGGTAAAAACTACATCTTAGGTGCTAGATTTACCTCCTTCACTAATTTCAGAGT
>CAYQIX010000113.1:0-3300 GCA_964417765.1 uncultured Desulfurococcaceae archaeon | reverse complement strand
CTTTAATTCTTATAAACCCCATATACATCTACATTCTAGGTTGGCGGTAATGCCGAAGGTAACAGTTAGAGATAAGTGGAAGCTGAAGAAATGGTACACAGTCTTAGCTCCGCCCCTATTTGGCAATGTGTCTATAGGAACTACCCCAGCTGATAGAGACTGGAAACTTTTAGGGAGGGTATTTGAGGTTACTTTATTCGACCTCACTGGCGACTTCAGTAAGCACCACATACACCTCTACTTCCAAGTATATGAGGTTAAAGGTGATGTAGCATATACTAGATTTAAGGGCCATGAGCTAGCGAGAGACTACATTAAGTCTATTGTGAGGAGAAAGTCAAGTAAGATTGCTGCTATAATAAACGTGACAACTAAAGACGGGTATGGACTGAGGGTTACTGGGATAGCATTGACAGCTTTTAGATGTAAGACAAGCCAGAAGAAGGCGATAAGAAAGATAATGTTTAAGATTCTAGAAGAGAGAGCAAGGGAAATGACTCTTGACGAGTACGTTAAAGCGATGATCTTTGGCAAGCTAGCAGCTGAGATAATGGAGCAGGGTAAGAAGATATACCCGATAAGGAAAGCAGAGATATACAAGTCAAAGCTACTCACCGTGCCAACTCCTGAAGGTCCTAGGCCAGCTATAATAGTTCCTCAGCCGCAGCAGTGACGCAGCATGATTACTCAGCCTTCTACCTTAGTTCTTTATATGCGAAAGTATTTTGTAGTGTACTCTCTCTAAGGTACTTGGAGTAGGTTATGGACGTAATCATACTGGCTGCAGGCTACGGCAAAGGATTAGAGCCGATAACTCACACTAGGCATAAGTCACTAGTACCCATACTCGGTGAGCCGCTCTTAATTAAGCACCTTAAGGCAATTAACAAGCTAGGAAACATTGAGAACGTGGTCATTGTCGTTAACTATCTGCGTGAGCAGTTAGCAGAGGCTGTTACTAAGGTAAAGAGTGAACTGGACTTCAACATAGTTATCAAAGATCAAGGGAAACCCTTAGGAACAGGTCACGCACTGAGTGTAGCTGTTAGTGAGGTAAGTAGCAGCGAGTTCATAGTCATTTACGCTGATGTGTTCTTTGACTACAGCGACCTAAGAAGGCTAGCTGAATTAAGAGGTAATGTAGTATGTGCGTATAGAGTCAGCGACCCAAGCCGTTATGGCGTGCTTATCTCTGAGGGCGGTAAGCTTAAGAATATAATTGA
Organism: uncultured Desulfurococcaceae archaeon; assembly: GCA_964417765.1. Classification (GTDB taxonomy): domain Archaea; phylum Thermoproteota; class Thermoprotei_A; order Sulfolobales; family NBVN01; genus B83-G16. Next base: position 2,077 of record CAYQIX010000113.1, on the reverse strand, counting down.
AAAGCCTGCTGAACCGCCTAGCAACTTAATTAATGCGGGCATATATAAGTTCGATAAGTCAATTGCTAGATACCTGGAGCAGCTGAAGCCAAGCCCTAGGGGAGAGTACGAACTCACTGACGCTATCAATGTCATGTGTCCCCATGCGGAAGTTAAGGTGGTTGAGCTGAATTATTGGGTGGATATTGGAAGACCATGGAAGCTTCTTGAGGTTCATAAGTGTCTGCTCAATCAGTTATCGAGAACCGAGATTAATGGAGAGGTTGAGGCTAACGTAGTAATAAAGGGTAATGTGTACGTGGGGGAGGGTACGGAAATCAGTTCCGGGACCTATATTAGAGGACCTGTATGGATAGGTAGTAACGCTGTCATAGGTCCTAATGCCTACTTAAGGCCGTACACTGTAGTACTAGACTGTGCTAAGGTGGGATTTAACGTAGAAGTAAAGGAGAGCTTAATAATGGAGGGCGTGCATGTTTCTCACCAAGCGTACGTAGGCGATTCCGTAATTTGTGAGCATAGTAACCTAGGTGCTGGGACGATACTTGCTAACTTAAGATTTGATGAATCTGAAGTTAAGGTATTTGTTAAGGGTAGGAGAGAGAGTAGTGGCAGAAAGAAGCTGGGCGCTATGATTGGTGGTTACGTAAAAACAGGTGTTAATGTATCGGTGTTTCCAGGAGTAAAGATTGGAGCGTACTCATGGATATATCCAGGTGTGGCTGTGAAGTATGACGTACCGCCATGTACTATAGTTAAGGGTGATGGCGTCACTGAAGAGCTGAAGAAGTACTGTAAGGTAGACCTCAGTGTTTGGCGGTAGCTGAAACTATCTTAATTACGTCGCCGTCCTTTAGGATGTATGAAGCACCTACTTTCTTACCCTCCCTAGCTAATATAGCGTAAAGGAAGCCCTTACCAAGATCTGTGTGTATCATGTACGCTAGCTCACTGGCTGTCGTTCCGCTTCTAACTAAGTAAGCATCAGGGAGCACATTTCCTTGACTATCAGTAAACTTGTTAGCGTTTTCTACAGGATAAACAACAATAATGCCTAGCACATCGAATACAGCTTTATTTAGAGCCTGCTGAACGCCGGTTCCTCCATACTTCTTCATAAACTCAGATATTTTCTCTAGAGCAGCCAGCTGCTTTCTGTTTAGCTTGCTTTCATCTACTATACTAAATGAGCTATCCCCCGGCAAGTACTCGATGAGGTTTGACTTAGCAGCTTTCCTGAGCGCTAATTCAAATATTGCGCTGGTGGGCACTATAATCTTACTACTGCCGAATTTCTTGATAGCTCTCTTCAGATTGTCCTCGGCTACAGGAACATCCATTTTATTAGCCACAATTATTATTGGTTTTGAGATTTCACGTAGCTTCTTAGTAAATAGCTTAAGTTCTTCTTCACGCCAGGAGCCAGGCTTTGTATTTTCTAATTTAGCCTCCTTTAGTGCTCGAATAACGTGCTCCTTCCTTATCGACAGTCCTGAAACTCTCTTTGCTAGTGCATCAACCACCTTGTCCCAGGGCATGGTGTCTAGGGAGCGGGAGAACCTCACCCAATCTCTTGATATGATGCCATAGAACCACTCATTAACCTCAAACTCTATGGACTCAATATCCTCTAAGGGATCGTGCGTGCCCGGCTTAACAGGATGACCATCATCGTCGGTCGAGCCAGCCATATCCACTACGTGTAGGAGGACGTCGGCTTGCCTCAAGTCATCCATGAACTTATTGCCTAGGCCCCTGCCCTTATGGGCTCCCTTAACTAATCCTGCAACATCCATTAACTTTACAGGTATGAATCTGATGCCCTTAATGCAGAGAGAGTTCTTTGGGTTACATTGTGGTAGGCCAAGCACTGGGTGAGCGCAGGGCTTTCTGACATAGGCTATACCTATGTTTGGCTCTATAGTTACGAACGGCCTGTTCTCTATCTTAACGTGTATTAGTGTTGCTGCCTGAAAGAATGTCGACTTCCCTACGTTTGTTTTTCCTACAACACCGATAATGGGTGTTGATGGCGGCGTCTACTTCACCTCATACTCATAAACGACAGAACTGCTTT
>CAYQIX010000112.1:0-3303 GCA_964417765.1 uncultured Desulfurococcaceae archaeon | reverse complement strand
TAGACCCACCGCCTAACCTCAGCTACCTTAAAGACTTCCTGAACGACGTACCTCAACACCTCCCTAAACCCAGACTCACTAATTACCCCAAACCTGTGAGCGATTACGGTAACTAATCGCCTGAATTCCCTCACCTCATCCTCTAGCTTAGCGAACCTTTCTTCGAGTTTAGCAAACCTCTCCTCTAACCTAACTACTCTCTCTTCTAGCTGGGCGAATTTCTCTTCTAACTTCTGCTGACGCTCCTCTAATCTAACAAATCTCTCTTCTAGCTTCTGTTGGCGCTCCTCTATCCTTGCTATCCTCTCTAAGATCATCCTATGCCCTTCCTCGAGCTTAGTGATCCTCTCAAGTACCTCCTTAAACCCTAGGAGACCCATTAGAGCGTACCTAAACTCACGATCCACCTCAAGAGCCCTCAACAACCTCTCCTTCTCCTCTGCTGTTAAGCCCATCAATAACCCCCTATTAAGATCCTACGTTTAACATTAATTAACTAATTTGAAATCTCCGGGTTAAGTTACGTGCTTTACTTCCACGCAGCGAGTTCTGTTCTAGATAATAGCGTGTTCTCACCTATGAACTCCTCGATGAGTACTGGCACCCCGGACTCGTCTATTAAGTACCTGAACCTGTAGGCATCTACCCTCACATCAATTAGTGAGCCCTTCCTACCTCCTTCATACCCGTAGATCTTCATCGTAACATTTAACCTAGAGTTAACTACGTAGCAGGCCCCGCCCGGCCCGCTACACTTAGTGAGAATAGGTTCGACGCTGAGGAACTCAGTACCCTCGTACTCGATGAACTGATTCGGTAAGTAGATGTTGACTTTCGCTGATATGGTGCAGTTACTGCCGAGCTCTATGTAGGGGAGGAATAGAGGTACTACAGTAATTATCCCTACGTTATCTGAGGTAGGCCACAGCTCTAAGTTAAAGTACTTAGTACCTACTGAAGGACTCCACGACCTAACAAATATCGCCTTCCCTGAATTAAAGACTAGGTAGTAGCTATATGATGGGGTCAGGGCCTCAGTTTTGTTACCTTCGATAACATAGGTCCTCGAGATCTTGGTCACATTGTAGCACGTACTATTAATTCTCTTAATAGTAAATACTAGTTCATCGTAGTACTCCCTACTAGCAGGCACGACCCTATACATGTACGTCCCTTCACGCAGCACTAGCGGCGAGGTGCTTGAGGAGCTGACGTTGACGTAGATGATCTTCCAAGTCGTCCCAGCTACTTCACTCACCTTACACTTAGGTGCTGGAGCACCTATACTCTCAGGTCCCCACGCGAAGTACACTATACTGGCTGAGGCAGCTGCTGCCACAACAGCAACAGCAACCGCTAAGACAACGGTAGAAACTCTCACTCTACACCACTACTGAAAATATGTCATGGGGGGTTGAAAATGTTTAGCATACGAATGCGGGTAATTGATACGTGACCGTGGCACGGTGCCTATGGTGAAACTTCATTTACCTGACAACTTATGTGCTATTCAAGAACCAAGCTTAAGTATTGGGGTAGCTCTTGCTAGACGTATTACTTAAGCACTATGGCCGTGACGTTGTTAAGCGCGAGATATCTGAGTTCTGCAGGAGTAGGTGGGTCGCTGTTGAGGGCTCTATCAGCGGTAAGCGAGTATTCTTAAGGTACTCAGGGAAGAAGCCACTAACCATTAAATCACCTGCTGATGTTGTCACAATAATCAGGAGGTATGGGGGCCTTAAGGCTAGGACATTCTACGCTACAATCAATGTGTACAGAGATTTATCAAGCACGGAGAAGCTCGATGACCTAGGCAACATAGCTGCGACAACACCCTTCTGGGACATAGATACAGAGTTGAGTAAGTGGGAGTACGCTATTAAAGCAGCTCAGCTGATATGCGAGTTCCTCGAGTCCGAGGGCGTGAGTAAGTCAGTATATGTTCTATGGAGCGGGGAGGGAGCTCACGTGAGGATTTCCGAGCTAGCGTTCTCCGAGGACCTCCTCAGCAGGTACCACCCGCTGGACGTAGCTTTTGCTGTAGTTGAGTACGTGCTCAGGAAGCTTAAGGATAAGCTTGAGGCCCTCCACAAGGAGTCCGGTGGCGTGCTGAAGGTAGAGAACCTAGTCGATATTAAGCGCGTCTTCACAGTACCGCTCTCGTTACACAGGAAGCACGACCTAGTAGCTGTGTGCATGAGCCCTGACGACTTGCCCTCCTTCGATATCTCGTGGGCTAAGGTAGGTGAGTTCAAGCATGAGGGCGTGTGGAGGAGGTATGAGGTAGGTGAGGCAGACGACCTAGCTAGGAAGGCGGTAGCGGTAGTAGGTAGGGTGAAGACCCTGCCAGTAGGCGTTAAGTCTACTAGGGTAGGTAAAGTAGAGAGGAAAGCAGTAGCTAAGAAGGAGGCTGCTGAGGTAGGTAAGTTAGGTAGGTTCCAGGTCATGGCCTTGCTTCAAGCTGCTAGGTACTACCTACTGACAGGTGACTTAGAGAAGGCTAAGTCATTCGGGCTGAACAGAGCGATATTCTACGCATGGGCAAAACACTACGGCAGGTACTACGTAGGTAGGAGGACTTCGTACAGGTACATGAGTACCGGTCAGGAAGTACCTGAGTCAGAGAGGAAGCTAGTAAAAACTGCTGGTGAGGAAGCATTCGTCTCCCCCAGAGGGTGGTTCGTAATGGGTGGTCAGGAGCAGCTGCCAGAAGATTACGACAGGAATGTGGTGAGTAGGATAGAGGGTGTCGTACCTTACGAAGCGGCTTGGGAAGCTGCATTGAAGTACTTAAGTAAGTTCCCTAAGCAGGTGCTCTTAGACCCTCAGAAGTTCTATGAGAAGGTCTACAAGCCCGTTAGGGACGACTTCATAGATAAGGTCGTTAGAGAGATTGAAGAAGTGAGGGAGGACATGAAGAAAAATGTAGTTAAGCCGCTAGGTACTGGAGAAGCTAGCAAAGCTAAAGACAAGCAAAAGACGCTGCTTGACTGGATGAAGAAGTGATGGAGGAGTGTACCTCAGACGACTACAGGGATCTTAGCTCTCCTAAGGAGCTCCCTAAACTCCTCGATTGTTAGCCCGGCTAACTTAGCCGCCCTCCTGAGATCTCCTTTCTCTATGTAGTACTTGAGGGCTTCCCTAATCTTAGGTGGCTGCTTACTAATAAAGTCCCAGTCAGCAAACCTCCTCCTCAACTCCCTAGCCTCACGTTCTTCCTCAGCAATTTCGCGTTCTACTTCCCCAGACACTTCCTCTTAACCTCCTCAACCGCTCTATTAAGTGCTTTAGTAGGAAATATGT
>CAYQIX010000111.1:0-3312 GCA_964417765.1 uncultured Desulfurococcaceae archaeon | reverse complement strand
AGTTGCTTTACCTTCTCCTTGAGCTCATCCCTCTCCTTAACGACCTTATCGAGCTCCTCCTTAAACTTCTCGATGTCGCCTGCAGCACTAAGTACGGCTGCCACAGGGTCTATCTGACCCTTAACTAGCATTTCGTAAGTTTCCCAAACAAGCTTCCCTGCTTCAGTTTTCTTATTTAGGTGGTTCCTAATGGTTACCTCAGACCTCCCTAGCTCATCAGCTATCTCAGTCACAGGCATCCCCGCCTTCTCCCTAGCTAGCGCGCCAGCAGCTACAGCTAGCGAGTCAATCCATGTAAGTCTGTCCTCAGCGTTCTTTATTCTCTCAATAACGTCCTTTCTAAGCAGTGTACCTATGAGTAAGTAAGTCTCTAGCTTGTGAATATCCTGCCTTCCCACAGGCTTAACAGGTATCTCTGACATCGGCCGTCACCATGTATACTATATAGAGAACAAAACTAATAAAGGTTTGACTTAAGTTAAGTAGCACCTGCCAGATCATCAGCTCTTGAGCATAGCTTTATGTATAACGTATGAGAGTTCTTTAATGGTGTAGTGTTTTATGGCGTCCATAAAGGTAATCCAAACAGATAAGGCGCCTAAGCCAGTCGGCCCCTACAGCCAGGCAATAAGTGTTGATGGGTGGCTATTTGTATCGGGTCAGCTGCCTATCGATCCAGAGACAGGGAAGCTAGTGGAGGGAGACTTTAAGGAGAAGGTTAGGAGAGTTATGGAGAACATCAAGGCCATAGTAGAAGCTGCAGGAGGTACGTTGAAGAACGTAGTTAAGGTTACTGTATATTTAGAAGACGTCAGCAAGTTCAGTGAGTTCAATGAAGTATACAGTGAGTATTTTAAGGATCATAAACCAGCTAGGTCAGTTGTAGAAGCTAAGATACCTAAGAACGCAGGGCTCGAAGTGGATGTTATAGCGTACATAGCCCCTAAGATATTGATGCAGATGTGATGCACTGTAGACAAAATAACCAATATTGTCTACGCTTTTTTCCAGGTTAAGTCAAGTACTTGCTGAGTGCTTTGATCAGCTCCACATAGCCTCGAACAGCTTTCTCAAGCTCTTTAATACTTACGTACTCGTTAGGCTTGTGGGCGAGCTTCTCGTCTCCTGGACCGAAACCTATGGTTTCTATCCCTGCTTCACCAGCTGAGTAGACGCCGTCCGTACTGAAGCTCCACACATACTCCCTGGCACCCGAATTTACAGACTTCCTCACAGCACTCAGTACGTGCTCTATCAGCTTGTTATTAGTGTTTAGCCATGCAGGAAAGAACTCGTGAGCAACAACCTCAGCACCCGTCCAGAATTTCAGCTTATCCTCCCTAACCCTTACACTGACAGCTCTTGCTGAGCCATTCCTGAGGAAGCGCTCACACAGGCTCTGAAACTCAGATATCAGAGACTCCTCTGTAGTTCCAGTAACTACTCTCACATCAATTAGTACCTCACAGAAGTCAGGTATTCTCGGTGGTGACTCAGAGTTGCACTTAATAATTGTAGGTACGGCGGTCTCGCTCCCTAACTTAGGGTGCCTCCCTAATCTATCAGTAAGTCTGGACACCTCCCTAATCACCTCAGCAGCAGCGACCAATGCGTTTATACCTTCCTGAGGCATACTAGCGTGTGCGGACAGACCAAAGACACTTACTTCAATCACTGCCCTACCTCTGTGCCCTATACCTAGATTAAGCGAGGTAGCTTCACCAATGATAACTACGTCAGGCCTCCTACCCACTCCTTCATTAATAGCGTGCTTAAACGCTACACCCTCAGCGGTCTCCTCATGCGTAGTGTAGATAGCGTAAACATCGACATCAAGCTCTTTAAGCGTAGACAGCGCTTGAATCTGAGCAGCTATGGCCCCCTTCATGTCTACAGCCCCTCTGCCATAGATTTTACCATCTATGACTGTAGCTGTAAACGGATCGGTACGCCAGGAACTCAGGTCGCCCGGATCGACAACGTCCATGTGTCCTTCAAGAACAACCACCCCGCTGCCGCTACCCTTGATCTCAGCAACTATGTTACCTAACCTGTCGAAGAACACCTTATCAATACCTGCACTACTCAAGTACTCCTTAATTAATGAAGCAGCTTCGCCTTCACGTCCCGAGAAGCTGCGTACCTTAATGAGCTCCTTAAGTAAGTCAACGCAATTCAGCAATGAGTTCACCCAAGATAATAACTCCCGCAAGGGATTTAGTTATTAGCTCAACCCCCAGCTAGTGAGTGGCTAGAAAAATATCTAGTACTTGAGGAGGCATTATTAATACCTAAAGCTAAGATATACTTCTATGGGCTGATCTTAGTGAGCAATCTGGAATCACTCTTCAAGGAGTGGTACGTCAGCTTAGAGAAAGAGTACATTGAGAAAACACCAAAGTCGAGAATCATCTTCGAGAGAGCTAGAAAGGTTCTACCTGGCGGGGTAACCTACCAGATACGCTACTTCAGACCCTACCCGTTCTACGTAGTTAGAGCTAAGGGGTCGCGTGTGTGGGACATAGATGGCAACGTATATGATGACTACTGGATGGGTCACGGAACCCACGTGCTTGGTCATGCACCAGACTTCGTGTTAGAGGAGGTATCTGAGAGGATAGTTAACGGCACACACATAGGTCTGGCACATGAGCTTGAGGTAGAATTCGCTGAATTACTCACTAGAGTAATACCTGGTGCAGAAATGATTAGGTTCTGCAACAGCGGTACTGAGGCAGCAATGTATGCTGTCAGACTGGCTAGGGCATATGCAGGAAAGAATAAGATAGTTAAGATGGAGGGTGGCTGGCACGGCGGCTCAGACACGCTGCACACTGCACTGAAGGCACCCTACAAGGGACCTGACTCAGCAGGGCTTCCGGAGGACTCAGTAAGGCACGTTATTGCAGTGCCCTTCAACGATGCTGAAGCACTCGAGAAGGTGCTGAAGAATGAGGACGTAGCAGCAGTAATCATGGAGCCCGTAATGGGTGTAGGCGGGTGTATCCCACCAAAGGGTAACTACCTGAAGGAGGTAAGGAACCTGACTCTCGCACACGGTGCGGTGCTCATATTTGATGAAGTGATTACAGGCTTCAGGCTAGCTTTGGGAGGTGCTCAGGAATACTTTAATGTTAAAGCCGACATAGTAGTACTCGGCAAGGCGGTTGGTGGCGGGTTCCCAGGCGCTGGCGCCATAGCAGCTAAAGCTGAAATCATGGAGTTCCTCGACCACCTGAAGGTGCCTGACCCTAAGAAGAGGGCATTTCACGGAGGTACATTCACAGGAAATACGGTCACGTTAGCAGCTGG
>CAYQIX010000110.1:0-3444 GCA_964417765.1 uncultured Desulfurococcaceae archaeon | reverse complement strand
GAGGACTTCAACTTCTCTAAGGAAGCTAAGATCTCATCAGGTAACCTGAAGTGTACTGATGAAGAGTGCTTCTGGGATTCATATCTAGTAGTTAAGAAGGGTAAGTTACTGCTCGGAGTACTTGATAAGGCAGCGATAGGTGCGCAACAACCTGAGTCGCTGCTGCACTTCTTAGTCAGAGAGTACGGGGCGTCATTTGGTAAGGAATTCATGGATAAGGCCTTCAAATTGTTCCTAAGATTCATAGAGATGAGGGGCTTCACAATGAGCATAGTGGACATAATGATTCCGGAGGAAGCCTACAAAGAAATTGAAGAGGTAATAGTAAAGGTTAGGAAAGAGATCGAACGCTTAATTCAGCTATATAAAGAAGGTAGGCTTGAGCCAACACCTGGAAGAACGCTAAGGGAGAGCTTGGAAATAAAGATACTAGAGGTATTATCGCGAGCTAGAGATGAGGCGGGTGAGAGAGCGACCAAGTACCTAGATCCGTTCAATAACGTCTTCATAATGGCTAAAACAGGAGCTAGGGGCTCTACATTAAATATTACCCAGATGGCAGCTATGCTAGGGCAGCAGTCAGTGAGAGGTCAGAGAATACATAGAGGCTATAGAGGGAGAACATTACCGCACTTCAAGCAGGGCGACATAGGTCCGGAAGCTAGAGGATTTGTATCCGGATCATTCGTTAAGGGTCTATCACCAATAGAAATGTTCTTCCACGCGGCTGGTGGCAGGGAGGGACTAGTAGATACAGCTGTAAGAACGTCTCAAAGCGGTTATATGCAGAGAAGATTAATAAACGCTCTGCAGGACTTACGTGTAGAGTATGACGGGACCGTTAGGTCTGTCTACGGTCACTTAATTCAGTTTAGGTATGGTGAGGACGGCATAGACCCGAAGAACACGTCTTTCGGCAAGGCAGTCAATGTCGAGAGAATCATAGAAAAGCATGTTGGGTGGAGGAAATGAGCCCTAAGAAGTCAAGGAAGAGAAGGACGTCACAGAAAAAAGCAAGAGGTAAATCTAGATCTAGAGAGAAGAAGATTAAGGAGAAAGTAGAGGAGATAATAGCGAAGGTGAGAGAGCCGGAGCTACTTGTTGAAAGCATAGTCAGGAAGGTTCCCGAGGGTGTGCCGGTTAAATTAAGAGAGATTATTAGAGAGAAGTTAACACGTATTGTTGTTGAAGAGAAAATCACGGAACCTAAAGTACTTGAGGAAATGCTTAGCAAGTTTGTCGATAAAGCACGCAAGGTTATTAAGCTAACAGAGCCAGCAAGAGACGTTCTACCTGAGAAGATTTTTGATGAATTAGTCACTACGCTATTTGACAAAGGCATAGAACTTGATATCAATGAAGAGGAAATAGTTAAGATAAGGGACGATGTCATTAGAACCTACATGGAGTCGCTAGTAGAGCCTGGAGAACCTGTTGGCACAGTAGCAGCTCAATCGATAGGAGAGCCAGGTACTCAGATGACACTGAGAACATTCCACTATGCTGGTGTGAGAGAACTAAACGTTACACTAGGTCTTCCGAGACTTATAGAGCTGGTGGATGCTAGGCGGACTCCTGAGACTCCAATGATGGAGATTCACCTGAGTGAGGAGTACAAGTACGACCGTGAGAGAGCTGTTGAAATAGCGAGAAAGATAGAGATGACTAAACTAGAAAATGTGGTAGAGAGTGTAGACATAGATCTTATAGCCCTCCAGTTGATAATAAGATTAGACCCTGACATGCTGAGCGATAAGGGACTTACTAGAGACGACATAATCAAGACTTTATCGAAGAGCAAGACCCTTGCAGGCAGAATAAAGCAAGATCCTGAAGATCCCTATGTTATAGTGATAGATCTACCTAAAGGCTACGACGTGATTAAGGCGCAAAAATTCAGAGATAGAATACTGAAAACAAAGCTAAAAGGCATCAAGGACATCAAGAAAGTTATTCCACAAAAACGCAGGGATCCGGAGACGGGTAAGGAATACTATGTACTAATAACTGACGGAAGTAATCTAGGTGCTGTTCTGAGAGTGGAAGGAGTTGATCCGGCAAAAACAAAGACGAACAGTATACATGAAATAGAGAACATACTAGGTATAGAAGCAGCGCGTGAGGCATTAATTAGGGAGATAATGAATACCTTGAAGGAGCAGGGTCTGGACGTAGATATAAGGCACGTGATGTTGGTGGCTGACATAATGACGTGGTCTGGTACAGTAAGACAAGTTGGCAGGCACGGTGTGGCTGGCGAGAAGCCAAGCGTGCTTGCTAGAGCAGCATTTGAGGTAACTGTTAAGCATCTCTTCGACGCGAGTGCCCGAGGCGAAGTTGACTATATAAAGGGTGTCACTGAAAATGTCATCATAGGTCAGCTAGCTCCTGTGGGTACGGCAATGGTGGTATTAGAGATGAACCCAACTAAATTAAAAATTCAGCCTCAAGTAAAGAGGGAGTGAGGTGGGGGTTAAATGAGTGAGGCTCTGTCTCTAGATAATGAAATAAAGCTGCTCTTAAAGACAGGCAAGGTTGTAATAGGTGCGAGAAGAGCTATAAGAGCTATTAAATTAGGTAAAGCAAAGGCAGTCATAATAGCTAGTAAGATACCTAAGTGGATCGAGGAGGACGTGAAGTATTATGCTAGGTTAGGGAACATACCGATAATCAGATTTAATGGTACGAGCTATGAGTTGGGGACTGTATGTGGTAAGTTATTTCCTATTACAACCATAGCTGTTTTAGATCCTGGTGAGTCCGGAATAATAGAGTTAGGCAAGGGTGAGGAGAAGGTTGAGCGTTAAGATAACTGGGGAAGAATTAAGGTATATGGCTTTACTGCACGACATAACGGGTGTATCAGCCAAGGACTGCATAATAGATGAGGAGGACGGCACAATAATATTCATAGTGCCTCCTGGGCAGGCAGGGATAGCTGTAGGGGCTAAGGGAAGGAACGTAAGGAGGATATCTAAGATCTTAGGTAGGAGAATAGAGATCGTGGAGTGGGCAGATACGCTGGAGGACTTTGTTAAGAATCTCTTTCTACCGGCGAGAGTGCTTGGAATAAACTTAAATAAGACGCCGGACGGAAGGAAGGTTCTATATGTCAGGGTAGATCCGCACGATAAGGGAATAGCGATAGGTAAGAACGGTAGGAACGTGCACAAGGCTAGGCTGGTCCTCAAGAGGTACTATGGAGTTGACGTAGTATCGATAGTGTAGGGTATTAACAATGCAGTAAGGCTTATTAGCAGAACTAAACAAACTACCCATTAGGTATGGTGTGAAAAATGCCGGGGAAGAAGTCACCTTACGGCCTCTATGCCGCCAGGAAGTTAAGGCAGAAGAGACTTAAGTTTAGGTGGAGTCAGAGAGAATTCAGGGTCAGGATGCTAAAGCTCAAGGAAAAGTACGACCCACTTGAAGGAGCACCAATGG
>CAYQIX010000109.1:0-3494 GCA_964417765.1 uncultured Desulfurococcaceae archaeon | reverse complement strand
GAGATAGCTAAGCCAGTCTATGTCGAGGATCTCTTCAAGTACGGGCCATTCGGTGCTAAAGGTGTTGGTGAGATGGCGTTAATACCAGCACCTGCAGCTATAGCTAATGCTGTCTCGCATGCCTTAGGAATTAGAATCACTAAGCTGCCGATAACACCCGAGGCAGTGTACTTTGAGATAAAGAAGCATGGCTTAATTAAGTGAGTGGAGGTGAGGAGAGAATGTTCTACCGCATACCTAGGTTCAACTACTACAGGGTTAACTCGCTTGACGAGGCATTAGACCTAATAAGCAGGCTAGAGGACTTCAAGGTACTAGCAGGCGGTACTGACTTAATCATAGACCTTAAGGTTAGGAGGTACACAGTAAAGAATGTAGTTGATATTTCGAGGATTAAGGAGTTAAGCTACATAGCTGATGACGGTGACAAGATAAGGATAGGAGCACTAACAAAGCTTCAGGTAATAGCTGAGTCACCTATAATTAAGGAGAAGGCCCCAGTACTAGCTGAAGCAGTACGTGAAATGGCTTCATGGCAAGTGAGAAATATGGCTACTATTGGAGGTAACTTATGCAATGCATCACCAGCAGCAGACACAGCACCCCCGCTACTCGTATTAAATGCGTCACTCAAGTTAGTGAGTAAGGAAGGTGAGAGAGAGGTTCCAGTAACCGAGTTCTTCCTAGGACCCAGGAAGACCGCATTAAAGAGCAATGAGTTACTAAAGGAGATAGTAATTCCCTATGAGCCGGGCTGCGGCACCAGCTTCATAAAGTTAGGCAGGAGAAACTCCTTCACGCTATCAGTAGTTGCTGTTGCTACACTAGTTAAGGTTGAGGAGAACAAGTTCAGGGATGTCAGAATAGCGCTTAACTCAGTAGCTCCAACACCAGTGAGGGCAAAGAAGGCTGAGGAGTACCTTAAGGGTAAGGAAGTAAGTCTTAGCAATATTGTGGAGGCAGCTAAGCTAGTACTTCACGACATATCACCTATAAGTGATGTCAGAGCGTCAGCGGAGTATAGGAAGGAAATGTCGGTAGTGCTGACTAAGGACTCATTAATTGAGTCGCTTTCACGTATTGGCATAAAAGCGGAGGGGTGAAGCTAGATGAAGGTGTCCTTTAAACTTAATGGAAAGCCCGTAACGGTTGATGTAGAACCAAATGAAGTGTTGCTGGACACACTAAGGCTTAAGCTAGGAATTAAAAGCGTTAAGAGAGGATGCGAGAGGGCAGAATGTGGCGCATGCACAGTACTCCTTAACGGAGACCCTGTCTACTCATGCACAATGTTAACGGTGCAGATCGATGGAATGGAAGTAACTACACTAGAAGGCCTAGAGAATACGCCTGAGGTTAAAATACTAGTAAACAAATTCGTTGAGGCTGGAGCTGTCCAGTGCGGCTTCTGTACACCAGGCTTCATTATTACGGCATATGCTATGATAAAGAAAGGTATAGAACCAACGCCAGAGAACATTAAGAAAGCTCTCGAAGGCAACATCTGTAGATGCACTGGCTATAAGAAGATAATAGAAGCCGTGGCTAGTGCAATGGAATCAATTAAGTAGAGCTAAGTATAATAAAACGTGGGCGTATCCTAGCATACAGCAATTAGGACTAAATTAAAAAGCGTTTTTCCAAGTATGTGATCTACTTAAACCATATGCGACACGTAAATATACCTTCGATGCTGTTTTTACGTTATTATACTACTCAAACACCTGTTTAAAAAGATAATTAAATATTGTAACTTCAGATTAATTTTACTTTTACCCCTACTTAATTTAGGGGGTCATAGGAAAATTTATTTAGGTATCTGAAAGACTTCTTGTGTGGTGCTAAGGTATGAACATGCTCCGTAGGGGCGTTTCCAAAGCAGTTATCGCTGCAATAATAGTTGTTATAGTTGTAATTGCAGGCGTAGCTGGGTATCTAGCTACGAGACCAGCCCCAACTACAACAACACCAACAACCACAACACCAACAACAACTACACCTACACCTACGTCAACTACACCTACTACCACAACCACAACACCTACTACAACTACCCCAACTACAACAACACCAACAACCACAAAGCCTAAGATCAAGGAGGTTGTTATCGGGCTAATAGAGCCGCTAACTGGTTCGCACGCCGTCTTTGGTATTGAGGCTAAGCAGGCAGCTGAACTGTTGATCGACATTATCAATAATGAGTTAGGTGGGATAAAGTCCCTCGGTGGTGCTAAGTTAAAGTTAGTTGTAGAGGACGCTGGAGAGAGCCCCGACACAGCTAAGCTAGCAGCTGAGAAGTTAATATCAGAGCATCACCCAACAATAATACTTGGTGCCTACATCAGCAGGTTAACTGCTGCTGTAGCTGAGGTTACAGAGAGGAATAAAGTCATTCTGGTTATGGACGGCTTAGTCGACAGCTTAACTGAGCAAGGCTGGAAGTACGTATTTAGGGCAGCTCCTAAAGCAAGTGCTCATGGCAAATCCGCTGTAGATTTCATTATTGAGATGGCCAAGAAGAAGGGAATTGAGATTAAAACTGCTGTCGTTATGAATGAAGACTCAATCTTCGGGCAATATGTTGCTAAGGGTGCTATTGAAGAGTTCAAGAAGTACGGCGTTGAAGTACTAGATCACATTCAGTACCCATATGACATAAGTGACGCCACACCTTTAGTAACTAAGCTCAAGGACTTAAACCCAGACGTTATAGTATCTTGTCCATACTTCCATGACGGTGTACTGATAGCTAAGACTGTACAGCAGATGGGCTTCCACCCAGTATTCTTTGCTGGCGCAGGTGCCTGTGGCTACGTAGACCCAGACTCAATTAAGGCAGCAGGTAAGGCCGTCGAGTGGTATACTAATACGTACAGCTTCAACCCATACAGACCTACAAAGTGGTGTAAGAAGGTTGTTGAGATGTTTAAGGAGAGGTACGGCAAGCTCCCAACTGAAGCTGGCGGCATTATCTTCTACTCAATGGCTGTAGTTTATGAGGCGCTAGAGAAGGCAGGTGAGATGTTTCCAGACGACCCACTTAACCCAGACAATCTGAGAGCTGCATTCCTGGCACTAGACCTAACTGACGAGAACAGCATTGCTGCACAGCTCTACCCAACAGGCCACATAAAGTTCGCTGAAAATGGCGACAATATCTATGCAGGCACTGCCATACTGCAGGTACAGACAATAAATGGCACCCTACAGCCTGTCCTAGTATGGCCTGAGCCACAGCCCGGTGTAGAACCGGTATTCCCGAGACCTGACTGGCCAGGTGCCTCAAGCTGAAATAATAGCACATGCCAGCAGCAGAGAGCAAAGAAAATAACAAACTTAAAACATATTTTTAACCAAATAATTACGATAAGGTAAATTTCTTCAAGAAATAATCTTTAATGGATATGTAAATAAAAAGAGGGAAGAAGCATTGAACCAGAAGGAATACATTTTTATTTCCAGAGGTTACACAAATACCGAGGTGCGATGATGGC
>CAYQIX010000108.1:0-3651 GCA_964417765.1 uncultured Desulfurococcaceae archaeon | reverse complement strand
GGGTCATCCCCCAACCGGTACCGTAGGGTGCCACTCCGCGGCGGTAAAATCTGTACGTAGCAGTAACAATTGTAACGGCCGTTACAATTGTTACCCCAATAACTTATAATAGCTGAATAAGGTATAAAACTTTACCTGTATACCCTACTCCACCAATTTTTCTCGGAAACCGCAGAAGGATTAAAACTTTAGACCACCAGCAACTTGAATGCTCTAATGGTCTTCGTATGTCAATGCCACCTTTAATGGCATCCCTGCATGAATCATCCCCTTTATACTTCCTTGTTCTCTAATACGTACTCTTCCCTTAAGAGCTCATTGATGATCTCGGGATCTACTCTAACTACCTTAGGTTTTAATGGCTTAATGACAATTGAATTATTCCTGACCTCAACAATAACTTCACAATCCCCTTCAATTCCAGCTTTTTCTCTAACTTCTTTAGGAAGAATTAGAATGCCCTTCCTAACCTTTAGTACTATTGCCATATCTGATTCAACTATTAATTTAGTATGTAACCTTTAAAAGTTAAAATTAACTTGAGCTGAGAATTAAACTGCTATGGGCTGTGAGGTATACTTTTCTTGTTTTGTAGCAACTTTATTTTTGTTAGCTATAGCTCTAGATATGGGTGATTAAGATGGGGTTTATCGACTCGCACATACATACCATATTTCTTAGTTGGAGTGAGCTGCTTGACTTAGTCTACAGTGGCTATGAAGCCGTAATTACTGTTGCTTACACACCCTACATACCTAGAAGTAAGGAGTCCCTGGCTGATCACTTCGAGCACTTAATGCTTGAGGTCGATAGGCTTAAGTCGGTGGGTCTTAGAGCATTTGTTGGTGTTGGGATACACCCGAGGTGCTTTAAGCCTGAGCTAAGTAACGCGTACATGGAAGTCCTTAGAGAGTACCTACCTAAGGCTGACGTGCTTGGCGAGGTAGGTCTGGAGACGTGCAGTGATGCCGAGGTCGAGCTGCTGAGGAAGCAGCTTGAGCTAGCTA
This sequence comes from uncultured Desulfurococcaceae archaeon, assembly GCA_964417765.1. Classification (GTDB taxonomy): domain Archaea; phylum Thermoproteota; class Thermoprotei_A; order Sulfolobales; family NBVN01; genus B83-G16. The sequence continues at coordinate 2,644 of CAYQIX010000108.1, read as the reverse complement.
AGGAGCTGGATAAGCCAGTGATCGTGCATACGCCGAGAGCTGATAAGGCGGCGGCTCTGAAGAATGCTTTAAGAGTTATTGAGGAGGTCGGGGTGCCTGAGGAGGTAGTAGTTATTGACCACTTAACGCTTTCAGAGGAGGTCATCAACCTAGTTAAGGACAGATCCATCTACTTAGGGTTTACCATACAGCAGGGCAAGTCGTCAGCTAGAGACATCATGTACTTGATTGAGGAGCACGAAGACCTGATAGATAGGGTAGTGCTTAATAGTGATGCCGGGCGAGACCCTTCAGATACTTTAGCAGTAGCGAAGGCGTACGAGGAGCTAGCTGAAGAGGGGTACGGAGTTGAGGCTGTGAAGATAACTTCAGTTAATATTAAGAAGCTCCTCAAATAGTATGCTGAAGTGTATTTAGTGTTAAAATAGCTTACGTGGAATACTGGAGTCTGATGTCAAGGTGTGGGGGCTACTGATTCAGCTCAGCAAGTATGATCTCGAATATTAGTCCGTCCTTAGTAGTAGCTTTTATGTAGCTAACGAGCCACACACCATCTCTTAATTTAGCTAGCTTCACGTTAACTTCAGCTGTCTTTGATAGGTTGTCGTTAATGTTCTTCAGTGTTACGGAGTAGCCTTTATACTGGCTCGACCCTATGGTCACGGTTGTTGGGTGTGAGGACGTTATTACCCACCCAGCTATTGCTGCAGGCACCTGCTCCTCAGCTATCGTGTACTCCATGTTCTGGGTCTCGAGAAACGGTACTATGAAGGCATTAAGCTGGCTCATGAGGATTGAGCCTATCTGCGTAGCTTGAGCTCCCTCATACGTAGTGCCGTCAGGCATCACGATCTTTAGCACGGTACTGTAGTCCTTAGTTACCCAGAACGTAATTGACTGCGAGGTGCCGTCAGGTGCGGTTAGCGTCACATTAACCTTGTTAGTCTGTTCGCCGCTGACTACCCCTCCAGGAGCTACTGTGTACTCGTACGTGGTGGTAGCTACTTCAGTTCCGTTCACCTGCTTGAAGAGCATTTTAATGTGAGTGAAGTTAGATAGCACGTCTCTAATTGACCTGAACTTAACTGGCTGTATGACCTCACCTGCAGGAGTTGTAGTTGTTTGTATGCTCACTGTCTCCGTAGTTGTGGTTGTCGCTGAGGTTGTTGTGGTGGTTGTCGTCTCAGTCGGCTTTGGTGTTTCTGTGGTTGTAGGAGTAGTTGTAGGACTTGCTGTAGTTGTTGTAGTTGGTGTTGCAGTGTATGTAGGCTGGGTAGTTATTGAGTAGAACGCCCAGCTAGCTATCCCAACCATAACAGCTACAGCTAATCCTATCAGTACTATTGTTCTCATGTTTAACCACTCGCACCCTAAGCTTGAGTTCAAGACTTAAAAGTAGGGCGGTCTTACACACCTGAGAGCTCCCTCCACAGTGAGAATTAAACAAAGTAGCTCCAGCACAGCTTGAGTAGCGAGAATTATCCTTTTACGTGGCGTGGGTCAGTTGATGAGTTTTCACTTAAGTTATGAGCTAAGCCGAACAGGAAGTCCTAGGCACCTCATGTGAAGGTTATTAGCTCAGACTCTACATTCTCTAAGGTGGTATGCAGTGACCTCGTTCTCATCTGTAGGTAAGCTCATCAGGTTGAGGAGAGTCCTACCAGACGGGAAGGGCGTTATCTTTGCTTTCGACCACGGAGTCGAGCACGGTCCTTCAGACTTCCCTCCAGAGCACGTAAATCCTAAGGTGATTTTAGAGAAGGTCGTGAGAGCAGGTGTTGACGCTATAATGATGCTTCCTGGAATGGCGAAGCTCACCTACGAGGTCTGGGGAGGTAAGGTAGCTCTAGTAGTGAAGGTTACTAGCAGAACTAACTTGAGGCCTGAGGAAGGGAGGCTCCTGCAGAGTGTCTTCGGGTACGTTGAGGATGCTGTAGCTCTAGGTGCTGACGCTGTAGCAGCCACCGTGTACTGGGGCAGCCCCTACGAGGATTCAATGCTTGAGAGGTGGTTTGCTGTTAGGAGTGCAGCAGATCTCTATGGCCTGCCGTGCCTGCAGCTAGCATACCCTAGGGGCCCAGCAATTAAGAACAGGTATGACGTAGAGATCGTCAGGTACGGTGCAAGAGCAGCTGCTGAGTCAGGTGCTGACTTAATAAAGACCTACTACACTGGCAGTAAGGAGACGTTCACTGAAGTAGTTAAAGCTGCTTCAGGCGTTCCTGTACTAATGAGTGGCGGCCCTAAGGCTGAGAAGCCCATAGACTTCCTGAGGGCTGTCAAGAACGTTATGGACGCTGGAGGGAGAGGCGTCGTCGTAGGGAGGAACATATTCCAGCACAGAAACCCTGAGGGAATGGCTAAGGCAGTTATGGCGGTCGTGCACGAGGGTAAGGACCCTGAGGAAGCAGTTAAGCTAGCTGAGTAGAAGGTGCTCTCACGTTGGTAGACGTAGTTACTGTAGGGCACGTCCTAGTGGACATTAGGTTCTTAGTCAGCGACTTCGTAGGGCCTGACGAGGAAGGAGTGATTATTAAGGAATCACGTGGGGTGGGTGGCTCAGCTGCTAACGTAGCTATAGGTGTCCGCAGGTTAGGGCTTAAGTCAGCAGTCATAGCTAAGGTAGGGTTCGACTCCTTCGGTA
>CAYQIX010000107.1:0-3656 GCA_964417765.1 uncultured Desulfurococcaceae archaeon | reverse complement strand
CCTCCAAGTACCTAGCAATCATGTAGTCCCTATACCCAAACCTCAGCGCAGTACTCCTAACCCAGTCATCAACAGCACCGTAGATCCTGGACCTCAGGTAGCTGCGCAAGTCCCCAACAAGCTCATACCTAACCACACTAGAGCCACCAGCTCTAAGATGTTAGGTGCTGTAAGCCTAAAATGAGTTAGCGGGCATAGAAGGTAAAGCTAAAACACTGTCTAATAGTTTGGTAGGGTGGGGGAGGGTGTATGGCTGGCGAGGCTAAGAAGATGGTTAGAGCCCACCTGAGGATCTACGGGCTCGTGCAGGGAGTATTCTTCAGGTCAACAATGAAGCAGGTAGCGTATAGGCTAGGCGTCACGGGGTGGGTTAGAAACCTGCCGGATGGGAGCGTAGAAGCAGTTGTTGAGGGACCTGAAGATAAGGTCAGAAAAATTATCGAGTGGGCGCATAGAGGGCCGCCACTAGCACGCGTCGAGAGGGTAGAGGTTACTTGGGAGCAGTATAGAGGCGAGTTCAGGGACTTCAGAATAAAGTACTGGTGAGTGAGGTGGCGCTAGAGTACGAAGTCAAGGTTCCTATAACTAATGAAGAGGAAGTTAGAAGGAATATCATTAAGGCAGGAGGCAAGCTAGTTGAGAAGAGGTATGAGGTAGACTACTACATAGACATGAGGACATGTAGTAATGTGCCGAGAGACACCGTAGTGAGAGTGAGGAAGGTAGTGCTGAGCAGCGGCGAGGAATTAGGTGAGCTAACATTCAAGGGCAAGAGAATACACGAGGACGTTAAAGCACGGGAGGAGATATCAGTGAAGGTCAGCGACCCGGACAGGGCAGTTAACATGTTTCTCAAGCTTGGGTTTAAGGTACTCAAAATAGAGAAAGAGAGGGAGGTATACGTGATAGGGACAGATATCAAAGTATGCGTAGACAGGGTAGCAGGATTAGGTAAATTTATTGAGGTAGAAGTAATGAATCCGCCGAGCAAGGAGTACTTTATGAGCAAGCTAAGTGAAATACTGGAGAAGCTGTCCCTTCAGGGTAGGAGAATAATAGTTAAGTCATACCTAGAAATGTTGTTAGGTGGTGAAGGGTGAGGTCAGTAATAGTACTCCTAACAGACTTTGGGGTGAGCGACCCGTACGTCGGCGCTATGAAGGGCGTTATAGCAGGGATAAACCCAAACGCGCAAGTAATCGACTTAACACATGAGGTGCCTAAGTACAGCATCGAAGTAGCAGCCTACATACTCAAGTCCACGTACAGGTACTTCCCTAAGGGAGCGATATTTACGGTAGTAGTAGATCCAGGGGTTGGGTCAGCTAGGAAGCCGCTGATTATTCAGAGCAGAAACTACCTCTTCGTAGGCCCAGATAATGGTGTTTTAATACCTGCGGCTAGGGACGACGGCCTAGCGAGTGCGTATGAGATAAATACGAAGGTAGCTGGACTGCCCGAAATTTCATGGACCTTCCACGGAAGAGATGTTTTCGCACCAACAGCAGCGCTATTGAGCTTAGGTGTGAGTCCTGAGTCCCTAGGCAGGAGAGTGAGCGTGAGTGAGTTGACAGCTATTGAGGTGCCGCCTAAAGCTCCAGAGAAGATCTCAGAGAACGTGTTAGCTGTCAACATATTTTATGTCGACAGCTTCGGAAACCTGATGCTGGCAACCGACATGAGGGCGATAGAGAGCTTACTGAAGCTGAAGCTAGGGGAATATGTTGAGGTGTCAGTTAGCTTAAGTGGCAGTAAGTGGCATAAGGCAAGAGTAGCGAGGACTTTCTCTGAGGTTCAGCCAGGTGAGCTCGCACTCTATGAGGGTAGCTTAGGGCTCGCTGAAATAGCTGTGTACCTCTCATCAGCTAGCAAGCTCCTAAGTGTAGGTGCGGGAGAGAGGCTGTACATACGGAAGTGTCAGTAAAGTAGAGCCTTTATTTTTAATCCAGAGAAAGATAGAGTTAGGTGGTACTTCATGGTGTGGGCAGATGTTACACGAGCACTATTCCCGGGAAGGTTTCAGCCAATTCACTGGGGGCACGTCAGCGTAATTAAGTGGGCCCTAAGCAAGGTTGACGAGTTAATAATAGGTGTGGGCACAGCGCAGGAGTCACACACGATAGTTAATCCGTTTACAGCAGGTGAGAGAGTAGTTATGATTAGGCTAGCTCTCGAGGAAGCAGGCGTAGATCTCAGGAGGGTATATATAATACCGATTCCTGACATACTAATGAACTCTGTGTGGCCTTACTACGTGCAGATGTATGTGCCGAAGTTCAGGTACGGTGTTGCTAGGAACCCGCTAGTGCTGAGGTTGTTTAAGGATGCAGGAATAGAAGTCTTAGTGCCTCCAGCGTACGATAGAGTGAAGTTCTCGTCAACAAGAATAAGGAAGCTCATGCTGCTAGGGGACCCATCCTGGAAGGAGTTAGTTCCTAAGTCAGTAGTTAAGTTCATTGATGAGATAGGAGGTGTTGAGAGGATTAAGGAGGTAACAGGTGTCGATTAGTGATAGTTATTGACGGGTCGTTCGGCGAGGGCGGCGGACAGATACTGAGGACTTCTGTAGCGCTCTCAGCAATACTCGGCAAGCCCGTCAAGATAGTGAATATAAGGGCTAAAAGACCTCAGCCAGGGCTGAAGAGGCAGCATATGACAGCTATTAGTGCTGCAGCAGCACTCTGCAGTGCTGAGGTAGAGGGTCTCAAGTTAGGGTCAACAACAGTAACGTTCAAGCCAGGCGCGATAAGATCAGGTACATTCAAGTTTGACATAGGGACAGCAGGCTCAATATCGCTCGTTCTACAGACGCTACTTCCCATTATGGCCTACGCATCAGGACCTACTGAGGTGCGGATAACTGGCGGTACGGACGTTCCCTGGTCTCCGCCAATAGATTATGTGAGGTCTGTCATTACATATCACCTCAAGCTGCTAGGATATGAGGTAGATGTCGAGTTAATTAAGAGAGGGCACTACCCGAGAGGCGGAGGTGAAGTTAGGGTAAGGGTCAGTAAGCCGCCGAGATCTCTCACATCATTAAATCTAGTTAAGAGAGGAGATGTAAAGTTCATTAAGGGAAGGTCGCACTGCGTTAAGCTACCTAAGCACGTAGCTGAAAGGCAGGCAAAGAGTGCTAAGGAAATATTGAGTAGGGAATTAGCAGGAATCCCGATAGAGATCGAGCTTGAGTGGTATGAGCATGACAGGGATTCCCACTTAGGTCCGGGCTCGGGGATAGTTCTCTGGGCTAGCGCAGGTAAGGCGCTCCTAGGTGCGGACTCGCTCGGAGCGAGAGGCAAGAGAGCTGAAGTAGTTGGCGAGGAGGCAGCTAAGAAGTTGCTGAATGACCTCAGGACGGGAATGGCCCTAGATACGCACATGAGCGACAACATAATACCCTACATAGCACTGGCTAAGGGAACCTCAGTAATTGGTGGGGCGAGGCTGAGCATGCACGCATATACGAACATCTGGCTAATCAAGAAGATACTGGGAGTGGATGCAAAGCTTCAGGGAAGCCTAGATACTCCATTCACGCTAGAGGTCAGGGGCGCGGGGATAAGGTACTAACTCCGCACGTCAAGGAGGTAGCGCTCTAAATCCTTAAACTTAAAAGCGATATCATTAGTATGTGGAGGGAGTGATATTAAATG
>CAYQIX010000106.1:0-3668 GCA_964417765.1 uncultured Desulfurococcaceae archaeon | reverse complement strand
TAACTTCCTACAGGATTTCTAACTTAGCATCACTACTTAACTCATTAATTAACCCCCCAACTCCCTTGACAATGCTGAGAACCTAACCTTATTGTTACTAAACACATACCAGAGCTAGTAGGGTATTTAAAGGTATGAAGTTAGCTCTGTAGGAAGCCCTAGCTAATTCAGTAGCAAGTGCTGCTGAGTTAGTTAGAGTGCTAGTTCAGGCTTAGGAAGTACTGTAGGTAGTACTATAGTCTAAGTTAAGAAGATTAATTTGGTAAATTAGTAGAAAAGACTCTGTGCCTTAGCTTCATTGGTACTGGAGTTTTCAAATTATTCAAAAACATAAACAAAGGTATGGAAGTCCCGCTCATATTTACTAATGATTTCTCGCTCTATTTCATGGTTTAGGTATTCCTTAATAGGTCTTTCTTTATTCTCATTATAGAATAGAAGTATGCAGTAATCCCAATTCCCGCTCAAGTAGTTGAATGCTGCTTCAGCTAGGGCGGTCTTAAATCTAGAGCTGGGCGGTCTCTTAGCCTCATAATCCCGTTTTCTAATTGCTTAATTCTCCATATTAAGTTAGCTCCATATTATATTAGTATGAATGGAAGTGCGTCAGCAATATTATTGCTGTAGCTACTATCTCTTGCTCATTTCAGAAGTTAATCCTTAGTTAGGTTTAAATAATTGGACAATGATGCCGAAACAGTTACTCAAGTTATAAAGGTAATAAAGGTAATACCTGTATTACCTGAAAGTAAGTGAGTGTATTGGAAATGTTATGTGTGATTCTAAGAATGGAGAAATTTCTAATACTATAATACTGTAATAGTTTAAAGGAGGAACGCGATGAGCTTGCCTAATAGGTGCCTTGCTGTGATTTGGAAGGTTTTCTGGTCTTCAAATGGTTATCGTGGGTGGGATCATGAAATGTATCGGGTATGGTTATATGGTCAGAGGTCAGAATTTGGCTATGTTGCAAGGTACGGTTTCGGGCATGAGTGGTGGAATTTCTATGAGGACTTTAGTAATGAATACTACTACGGCTACGCCCCACCTATACATGCTATAAAGCCCAGGAGATTCCGTAATGGCGGCGCGATATTCTTTATTTCAAAGCGCCCTCGTGGTAGTGGCTGGCACCTAGTTGGTGTCTACGGCTATGCTGAGGTGCTTGAGAAGCCTGTTGATGTAGGAGTACTCTGGGATTACATACCTGAGCAGTATAGGGGTGAGATAGTAGAGTCAACTAGGAAGAAACTTATGGGAGAGGATCTTGACCCGTTCGAATCTCCTACATACTTTGTTTTAAGGGCGAGGAAGGATTACTCAACCCCTATGCCTAGGCCTATGCCAATAGATCCGGAGGATGTAAGGGGTAGATTCTTTAACTACCTTAAAGAACCGAATAGGGCGTTAGCCCTATTAGATAAAGCCATAGAATATGCATCCTCCTTTATAAATAAAGAAGAGATAAATAAGAGAGGTTTATGGGCTGATCCAGCAGAGGTAATTCGAAGACTTAGAAGACTCAGAAAACACCTAGTAGAATTGATGGAATCACCCATAATAATACCCCAGCAATCCGAGCTTACTTCACATACCCTACATCCGCAGGAGGAACTTAAGCAAGAGCGCTACCCGCACTATACACCCACAGAAATACCAGAGAGACTCATTGAGGAGTCCCTGGCTCAGAGCCTAGAAGTCATTGAAGAAGGTCTGAGACTCGTTGGAAAGCAAGTACACCTACCGGATACAGGCAGAGTAGACATACTAGCATACGACAAACACGGTTCCCCAGTAGTCATAGAGGTGAAGAGCGGAATAGCAGATGACTCAACACTAGCTCAGCTATTGGCATATATGTCTAAGATAAAGGAAAAAGAAGGAAGAACACCAAGAGGGGTAATAATAGCAGAGGGGTTCACAAAGAAACTGCGTCATGCAGTAGAACTACTCAACAACGTCAAATTAGTGAGAATAGCCGTAAGAATAACCATAGAGAAATTAGAAGAAATATAATCATGAGATAGTGTATAATGAAAATATTTGCCTTATGTTTGGGTGAAGTATTTTGCGAGTTCTGTTATGTTGTTAAATTCTTTGAAGAGTCCTATGTCTATGATTCTGTATTCTGTGTACCAATTATTCCAGTACTCTAGCCACTCACTTAGAAGCAGATTAAGGTCTGCTTCAGTAAGCGCTGGTTGCGCAATTTCGTCATTATTTCTGTAGTCCCACCACACAACTATTGCTAATTTGTTGGTGAGTAGCCAGTGTTTTTCTGATAACTCTATGTTGAGCGGTTCGAGCCAGATCCACCATTCTTTACCTTCGGTATCAACTACGTCTATCTTGGGGCGTATTCCGTACCCGTTAAGCCAGTTCCCTGCAGGGTCGATGACGTACCAGCTATTCCCGCTCTCGGCAATCACGAAGGCATATCCACTGCTCTCGTTGTAGGCGCTGATGACCCACGCCCTGAACCCTAAGTTCTTCAGGATTGAGTAAACGAGCAGGATAGCCCTGTTCTCGCGGTCACCTGACCCAAGCTTCAGCGTCTCGTCTAGGAGCGGAAGTACTCGCAGACCTACTCGACGCTTATGTCTACCTCAGGACTTTCCACTATCTTAGGTTGGTAGTTACAGTTTATGTGCGTAGACACATACCACAGCTCATTCATTAATGAATTAGCATCCTTAATCCTGATGTCTCTACTCTATATCTAGTTAGATTAGCATCATGTACATACTTAGACTCGATAGCTAACTTAAGGGTGCTGAATGTGTGCTTATACGTATCTAACTCGCTGCGCAGCTTACTGTCCTTAGCGGAGGCAGCTGTAGAAGCGACAACATAACCAATAATGAAATCAGCAACCAAAGCAGCAATAATAGTAGCTAAGGTACTTCTTCATGAGTAATACCAAGAAATAACACATACGGACATTTTATAGAGTATTCTGTCAAAGATAGTTGGGGGATTCATGGTTGATGCGCTCTACGTAAAGATAGAGAAGGTATTTGTCTTAGGGACTTTGGCATTAAGCTTGACTATTAGTGCTTCAACAATAATAGCGGGTATGCTGGACGGTCCTGTAAGAATATCAATAGCATTAGCATTATATGCCGTAGAAAAAGAAGCAAAAATTAATTCGAGAAATTATGCAAAGGAAAGTGAGGCAAGTATCTGCAGCAGCTGCCTAGACCTGTTTATAATGCATTTTAAGAGAATGAAGGTAGTTATACCGTAGTAACAAAGTTAATTAAATATTTTATGAATTCTGAGATTAACCTTTAAACTAGTTAATAAGGTATGTAAGACGCTCAAAATATTTGTGGTGAAATTATACTTACAGCTATTCCGCTCATACTACATAAGGTAGCAGCCATAAATTAATCTAGTACCTGCACTAACTGCTTCTGTACTTTTCTTCACTTTAAGAGACAATAACATCTCCACCTGCTCTTGATTTCTAACAATATACAATACATTAGTTTCCAGTATGCTTTTTGAAACCGCACTCCAAGGAATAAATATCTCTAGCTTTTTATTGAGGTCCTCAACCTATAGTCAACCTTTAGATATTGCCGATAACGTCTTGATCAATCTTTCAGACTCTTCGTGAGCGGGATCATGATTAGAGAGCCCCCTATTACTCAGTCAAACTTGGC
>CAYQIX010000105.1:0-3691 GCA_964417765.1 uncultured Desulfurococcaceae archaeon | reverse complement strand
GTCAGGATGCTAAAGCTCAAGGAAAAGTACGACCCACTTGAAGGAGCACCAATGGCAAGAGGTATTGTACTAGAAAAAGTAGGTGTTGAGTCAAGACAACCAAACTCAGCGCTCAGAAAGTGTGTTAGGGTTCAGCTTGTTAAGAATGGTAAGGTAGTGACAGCATTCGTGCCTTATGATGGAGGAATTACATTCATTGACGAGCACGATGAAGTAATAATTGCAGGCATAGGCGGCAGCAGAGGTAGGTCGATGGGCGACTTACCAGGTGTAAGGTATAAGGTAATAATGGTTAATGGAGTGTCCTTGGATGCCCTTATCAAAGGCAAGAAGCAGAAGCCAATGAGATAAATTGTTGCTACATAACTTAAACTCTAGTACAGTCTCATATTAAGTCGACTTGCGGAATGTATTCCTCATACCCTCATAGATTCCTTTATGTAATATTCCAATCAAAACTCTTCATCATCCTCCTCTTCAAGATTTCGTGAAATTTCAGCTATTTCTTTTGTAACAAATACTGGCTTATTAAAGAGTAAAGCAAGAAATATTGCATGGCTAGGTATCATAGTTCTTCTTATGCTTATGCCGTCTGTAGTTATATATAGGCTTGCTTTGTACACCATATTTTCATCATCAAAATCATCAATAACTACTTTCTCTATAGACTCGCCCAGGGCTCTAAGCTTAGGTAAGAACATTATCAATATACCATATACTGTATCTCTGAAGTCGTCTGGCTCATATATTTCACTCTCATCGAGCTCCTTAAGTCTCGCGATAGCTAAGGTAATGTCGTATGGTACATTATATAGGATTATCTCACTGCCATCTTCTAGGTAACATGTAAGTGTTCCTGTAACATAGTCATCATCGCTAGTCATAATGTAAGGCTCTACGTCAACAACGCGGTATAATTCCTGCATAACTCATCATCTTCTAGGGGTTACCAGAGTTAATAATTTTGATCAAATTACTACGAAACACTCCCAGGTATTTAGGAAATGCTTAAAAGCCTTCTATTAAGAGGGGTCTAGGCGAGTAGTTGATGAGTAGCGTGCTGGAACCTAAGACAATTGAAATTAAGCTATTTGGTAAGTGGAGCTATGAGGGAGTAGTGGTAAGAGATCCCAGCTTAAAGAAGTACATTTCTCTGAGGCCAGTGTATCTTCCACATACTGGCGGAAGGCACGAGCACAGGAGATTCGGCAAGGCTGAGGTGCCCATTGTTGAGAGGCTGATGAACAAGTTGATGAGACCTGGCAGGAACACCGGCAAGAAGCACTTAGCATATAACATTGTTAAGAGAGCATTCGAGATAATACACTTGAAAACTGGTGAAAACCCGCTGCAGGTTCTTGTTAGGGCAATCGAAAATTCAGCACCGAGGGAGGAGACAACTAGGATTATGTACGGAGGTATAATATACCATGTTGCAGTTGACGTGTCACCTTTAAGAAGGGTTGACCTAGCTTTAAGACACATAACTGAGGGTGCTAGGTTAGCTGCATTTAAATCAACTAAAAATATTGCTGAGTGCTTAGCCGACGAGATAATACTAGCCGCTAGGAATGATCCTAAGAGTTATGCTGTGGCCAGGAAGGAGGAGATAGAGAGAATAGCATTAAGCTCAAGGTAAGGAAGCTGAGATTAAAAATTTTATAAGGTTACCTGTCTAAAGTACATGACGTGAAGAGGTGGTGATAAGATGAGTAGGCCAAAGAAGCCACACTTAAACCTGGTCGTAATAGGCCACGTAGACCACGGTAAGAGCACGTTAGTGGGTCACATGCTAATGAAGCTAGGAGCTATTGACGAGAAGACTATCAAGGAGGTTGAGGAAGCAGCTAAGAAGGCTGGCAAGGAATCAGAGAAGTACGCATGGTTCCTCGACAAGCTGAAGGAGGAGAGAGAAAGAGGTGTCACGATAGCATTAACCTTCATGAGATTCGAGACACCTAAGTACTACTGGACAATTATTGACGCACCCGGTCACAGGGACTTCATAAAGAACATGATCACTGGCGCCAGCCAGGCTGACGTAGCACTACTAGTGGTTTCAGCTAAGACAGGCGAGTTTGAGGCAGGAATGAGCAGAGAGGGTCAGACAAGAGAGCACATCGTCCTAGCTAAGACAATGGGTATTGACCAGATAGTTGTAGCTATAACTAAAATGGACATCACTGATCCACCATGGAGTGAGGCGAGGTACAAGCAGGTTGTTGATACTCTAAAGAAGTTCATGACTCCATTAGGATATAAGGTCAACAACATACCATTCGTGCCTGTTTCGGGATGGACTGGCGACAACATTATAGAGAAGTCGCCTAATATGCCCTGGTATAAGGGGCCAACACTAGTTGAAGCACTTGATATGATGAAGGAGCCTCCGAAGCCTGTTGACAAGCCATTGAGAATTCCGATTCAGGAGGTCTATAGTATCTCAGGTGTCGGCACGGTACCTGTCGGTAGAGTAGAGACAGGAAAACTGAAGGTCGGTGATAAAGTAGTCTTCATGCCGCCAGCTGTGGTAGGTGAAGTAAGATCAATAGAGATGCACCATGAGAGACTTAGCGAGGCACTACCAGGAGACAACATAGGCTTTAATGTTAGGGGTGTCTCTAAGGATCAGATTAGGAGAGGTGACGTAGCTGGGCACTTAACTAACCCACCAACAGTTGTCGAAGAATTTACTGCTAGAGTACTAGTAGTATGGCACCCATCAGCAATTCACGTAGGGTATACACCAGTCATTCACGCACATACAGCTTCAGTAGCGTGCAGGATAGTTGAGATAATAGGGAAGCTAGATCCCAAGACCGGTAAGATAGCAGAAAAGAACCCACAGTTCATCAGGCCTGGCGAGTCAGCAGTAATAAAGTTCAAACCTATTAAGCCTATGGTAGTAGAGAAGTACAGTGACTTCCCGCAGCTAGGCAGATTTGCCATGAGAGACATGGGCAAGACTATAGGTATAGGAGTCATTATTGATGTTAAGCCAATAAAGGTAGAAATAAGAACAAAGTAATAATAGCTCTTAAAACAAACCTAAAAATACGGCTATAGGTGACGTCAGCCAGGGACCAGCAATGAGTAGTAGAGTCAGAATAAGGCTATGGAGCACTAACGTAGAGCACCTCAATGACGTAGCCAAGCAACTAGTTGATATAGCTAAAAAAGCAGGTGTAGAAGTAAGAGGTCCCATACCACTGCCAACAAAGAGGTTAGTAGTGCCAGTACTCGTACCTCCACACGGCGAAGGAACTAAAGTATATGAGAAATGGGAAATGAGGATACATAAAAGAATAATTGATATTGCAGCTGACGAGAGAGTAATGAGACAGATAATGAGAGTCAGGGTACCCGATGACGTGTACATAGAGTTAGAGCTGCTTAGATAATCTAAGTAAGTTTCGTGGTTTTTAGCAAGTACATTAAATTTAATTTTTTAGTAGCTGAGTCGCCTGCTTACTTTGATGATGTTAAATTATTTTGTGCGGCTGCTTATGAGTGCATAGCCTATCAAGAAATGTACTTGTACTAAAATTCATAAACTCCTCAAAAACTACTTTTTTGGTGCCGGGGTGCCCGAGCGGCCTAAGGGGCCGGCCTTGAGAGCCGGTGGGCGTTCGCCCACGCGGGTTCGAATCCCGCCCCCGGCGCCATTAACACCAACGATATTTTTATTGGT
>CAYQIX010000104.1:0-3715 GCA_964417765.1 uncultured Desulfurococcaceae archaeon | reverse complement strand
ACGCGGAGGCCTGGCGGAAGACGTGGTAGGAGAGTCTAAGGTGCTTTACTAATGAAAGATATATCACTAGAAATTCTCGAAAAAAGCGATAACGTCTTAAAAATAAGATTCAAGAATGTTCCCTTAGCTATAGTTAACGCTATAAGGAGAGTTATCCTAGAAGAAGTGCCTACTATGGCGGTAGATTACGTAATCTTTAGAAATAATACATCAGTTCTTCACGATGAAATAATAGCTCATAGAATAGGCCTAATTCCGCTCATGTCCGATGAGGCAGTAGAAAAGTACCTGCCGCCGGAGAAATGCTCGGACGAAAAATCGCTGAACAAACCGGAGTGTTTCGCGACTTTAATTTTAGAGGCGGAGACCAGTGACGACGAAATTAAAACAGTTTACTCAGGAGACCTAAAGCCTGTAGATGACCCTACAATTAAGCCGATAAGTGACAAAATACCAATAGTTGTTTTAGGACCGAATCAGAGACTTGTGCTAGAAGCTAAGGCTAGATTAGGTAGAGGAAAAGAGCACATAAAGTGGTCACCGGTAACTATAGCTGTATCAACGTACGTTGCTAAGATAATAGTTGATGGTAAGAGGTGTACGGCTTGTGGTTCATGTGCTAATTATTGTCCTACCGGCGCGTTGTCGATCAAGGACGGCAAGCTGGTTGTAGATGAAAGTAAGTGCAATTTATGTAGGCAGTGCGTCAGAGTCTGTGATTACGATGCTATAGATCTGAGCTGGTATCAGGATATGTACGACTTAAAGATCGAGTCAACAGGTGCACTGTCAGTAGAGAAAATTATTACATTAGCTGTTAAGGAATTGATAAGGAAACTAGACGATTTCTTACAAAGTTTAGGCCAGGTTGAAGAGTCAGGTACTTCCGCAGGTGGTTGAGAATGAGGAGAACGGGACCTACGAATATAGTCTTAAGGAAATTAATTAGGGAGTTAAGAAAGTGTGCCAACAAGTACAAAGCACCAATTTGGGACTATGTAGCGGAGCTTATCGAGAAGCCAGCACGGGAGAGAGTAGTTGTGAATGTTAGTAAGATAGAAAGGTACGCTAGGGAGGGGGAGATCGTGGTTGTCCCAGGTAAGGTGCTTGGCGCTGGCTTCATAAGTAAGCCAGTGACTGTAGCTGCTATAGGGTTTTCAGAAAAAGCTATTGAGAAAATAGTTGCAGCCGGAGGTAAGGTGATGTTTATAGGTGATCTAATTAAAGAAAACCCCAGGGGTAGCGGACTTAGGGTGATAATATGAGTGATGTAGGTAAGTTAAGAAGAACGCTAATAGTGGATGCTGAGGGAGCTATTCTAGGGAGATTAGCTAGCTACATAGCTAAAGCCCTTCAAGAAGGTTTTAAGGTGTATGTAGTTAATGCTGAGAAGGCTGTAGTGAGCGGCGACCCTAAGATGGTCATAGAGTCATACAAAATATGGTTTGAGCTTAAAACTCTCAGGAATCCGGCGAAGAGCTCGCCTAAGAGGCCGAGATCGCCAATATCAATAATTAAGAGAGCTGTTAAAGGTATGCTGCCGAAGGATAACTGGAAGGGCTTTGTAGCTTATAAGAACCTCAAAGTATTTATTGGCATACCTCCTGAATTATCCAATAAAGAGTTTATCAAGCTGCGTGATGTTGATTCAAAGAAGCTTACGAGAAAATACATAACTGTTGGTGAGATAGCTAAAGCTATGGGGTGGAAGGGATGGACACGCAAGTAAACAGTAGAATAGTTATAGCTACAGGTAAAAGAAAAACTGCAGTTGCCAGAGCGATCGTAAAGCCAGGTAAGGGAAGAGTTTGGATAAACGGTATACCTATAGAAATATACCCAATAGAAATGGCTCGCCTCAAAATGATGGAGCCTCTTCTCTTGGCTGGAAAGGAGATTTGGGAGTCTGTAGATATTAAGGTGAATGTCAAGGGTGGTGGCGTAATGGCTCAGGCTGATGCTGTCAGGACAGCAATAGCGAGAGGTTTGATAGCATTTACAGGTAGTGAGAAGCTGAAGAAAATATACAAAGAGTACAGTCGGCCTATGCTTGCTGGCGACCCAAGGCAGACAGAGCCAGAGAAGTGGATGAGGTACAGTGCAAGGAGGTGGAGACAGAAGTCATATAGGTGAAGAATATGGTACTATTTCCTGTTAGGTGCTTTACGTGTGGAGCTGTAATAGGGGATAAGTGGGAAGATTTTATTAGGAGAGTAAAAAGCGGTGAAGATCCTGGTAAAGTGCTTGATGAGCTAGGTATAAAGAGGTATTGCTGTAGAAGGATGTTTATTTCACACGTCAACTTAATAGATGAGATGGTACTTTACGGCAGAAAAGTGTGAGAGGGTGTACGGTATGAGTCAGGGAAAACAATCAATCGAACTGCTCGTTCCAATTAATGTTTATCTAGAATCAGGAGTACACATAGGAACACACATGTGCACTAAGCACATGAAGAAGTTTGTTTATAAGTTAAAGCCAGACGGCCCCTACATTCTAGATGTGAGAAAAATAGATGAAAGAATAAGGATAGCAGCTAAGTTTATCGCAAGATATAAACCTGAAAATGTATTAGCTGTCTCGGCAAGGCAGTATGGCTTTACTCCTGTACAGAAATTCGCTGAGTTCACTAATGCCAAGGCAGTAGTCGGGCGCTTTATACCTGGAACCTTAACTAACCCGTACTTAGACATATACGTAGAGGCTGATATACTGGTGGTTACTGACCCTAGGGTCGATCAGCAGGCTATCACTGAGGCATCAAAAATAGGAATTCCTGTTGTAGCAATAGCAAGTACTGATGCTAAGTTAAGTAATGTTGACTTAGTGATACCAGGCAATAACAAAGGGAGGAAATCCTTAGCTGTCATTTACTGGTTATTGACACGCCAGGTTCTTAGGGAGAGAGGTGTTTTAGCACCTGATGGCGAGTTGCCAGTGGGTCCAGAGGCATTTGAAACTAAGGTGGTGAGTAGGTGACGAGAAGAGAGCCTGCTGTAGCGGGTCAGTTCTATGATGCAGATCCTGAGTCGCTGCGGGAGAGAATAAAATGGGCTTTTCTTCACTCTTTAGGTCCAGGCAAGTTGCCTGAAGTAAGTGTCTCGCGCATTAAGGAGAGTATAGGTTACATCGTACCTCATGCAGGCTACGTGTATAGCGGTCCTATTGCTGCGCACGCTTACTTCAAGATAGCGCAGGAGGGTAAGCCTGATACGTTCATCATTATAGGGCCTAATCATACGGGCTACGGTTCAGCAGTCTCGGTTTATCCGAAGGGTGTCTGGGTAACTCCCTTAGGTGAAGTTGAGGTTGATGCCGAGTTAGCTAAAGAGGTGGTTAATAACAGTGTCTTCGCTAAGCTAGATATTGGTGCGCATGAGTATGAGCACTCAATAGAGGTTCAGCTCCCATTTCTCCAATACCTATTCGGCAGTGAAATAAAGATAGTTCCTATAAGTGTAATGTACCAAACACCTGAGGTTGCGAAAGACCTAGCTAATGCGCTAATAACAGCGTTAGAGGAGGTCAAGAGAGATATCGTAATATTAGCTTCAAGCGACATGACGCACTATGAGCCTCACGAACTAGCCGTTAAGAAAGACAGAATGGCCTTGGAAGCTATACTTAAGCTTGATGAGGATGGCCTCTACAGAGTCATTATGGATAACAATATCAGCATGTGTGGTTATGGGCCAGTAATGACCTTAATACACTA
>CAYQIX010000103.1:0-3740 GCA_964417765.1 uncultured Desulfurococcaceae archaeon | reverse complement strand
TGCTCTGCTAGTCTCTTAGTGAAGTAAGGTGGCATGTGCTGCACTATGAAAATAGCAGCAGGTATATCAGCTGAAAGCTTTGACACAACATTAGCTAATGCACTGGGGCCGCCTGTCGACGCTGCTATCGCGACCGCTATCTTAGGTGCTTCAACGAGTTTAGTCGGTACTCTTTTGACCTTCCGCACTACTTGAACAGCGCTTGCTATATTCCTAATTTTACTTATTCCTCTAGCTCCAGCTCTAGCTGCTGCTTTAACTTTCCTCACGAGCTCGTCCGCTACTTCACTGATGTCAAGGGAAATAGGTCCTCCAGGCTTGGACACGACGTCAATTGCGCCAAGGTTAAGAGCATTTATAGTGAGTTGAGTGTCCTCCTTTGTGAAAGCACTAAAGACTACGGTAGGGGTGGGCTTTAACTTGGACAGCTTCTTAAGTACTTCCAAGCCATTCATTTTAGGCATTTCGATATCGAGTACTAAAACATCAGGTGATTTATCTAAAACCTCTTTAACTGCCTCTAATCCATCCTTAGCTACACCAACTACTTCGATTTCAGGGTCTCTTGAAAGAATTTCACGTAGTAACTTCCTCATTAACGCTGAGTCATCAGCTATCAGTACTCTTATCTTTTTTATTTTATATTTATTATTATGAATAAAGGGCGGGGGCATCTGCTCACCCCTCGTTGACTACCTTCTTAGCCACATCGACCATTTTTGAAGGATTAAAAGGCTTGGATATTATAGCTTTAACACCAATCTCGCTTGCCTGCTTAACAACTAATTTCTGCTCCCCTGTCGCACTGACGATAATTATTTTTGCATTGGGGTCCTTCTGAAGTATTTTCTTCGCGGCCGTTAGGCCGTCCATTACGGGCATGTTTATGTCCAAAATCACTAAGTCGGGTTTGTTCTCATCGTAACTGATCACAGCTCCATTGCCATTATTAGCTTCATCAACTACTTCAAATTCACCTGTTGACTCAAGAATCTTCCTAATTAACTTTCGGATAAATGCTGAGTCATCTGCTATGACTACCCTGTATTTTCCTTTTGACTTCAATCTAACTGACTCTGCGTTCAAGCTGTCACCTCTTGATGAGTGATAGGAGTGTCTCAGCTAGTTTAATTATTCTCGAAGTGAATGGGTGCTTAGGATGCTTTAGCACAAATACGCCGCGACTTCTGTGTGATAGCACCTCCTCGTAGAATGGTATGACAGCTACTACAGGTGCTTTGACAAGTTTTGATACCTCATTAGCTAGCTCGGGGGCTGAGGCAAGTTTCGGCGGCACCATGTTAAGCACTACATAGCTTACTTTCTTGAACTTGCGTAGTATTTGTGCAGTGATGTACGTGCCAGTTATATCTTGCTTATCCATACGCATTATAAGTAAGCTTAGCTCACTGGAAAGTACTGAAATTATGGTGTCTTCAGTTAGCCCTGGGTGTGTGTCAAATAGCACGATATCTACGCCGAAGTTGTTAATGAGTTGATCACTTACTTCCTTAAACAGATACTCGTTGTAGCCCTCCTTAAGTAACTTAGCTATTTCCTCAGGCTTCATGCTCGAACCTATGAAGTAGAGCTTACCCTTGCTGAGTCCTAAGTGTGACGTTATGTCAAGAACGGCATCCTCAAGCCTGCACCTCTTGTAGAGGAAGTCATTTAGAGTATGCTTCATCATCTCTGAAGAAACACCGAAAATGACATGAAGCCCTGGGGACGTAATGTCTAAGTCAACTGCGACTACTTTGAGACCTAGTGCAGTCAGAATAACGGCTAGATTTGCTGTCGTCGTACTCTTACCTGTTCCACCTCTATACGAGTGAATAGCTATTGAGACGCCCATACGCATCACCTCCTACTCTCATCTTTATCGCGCCTGACACCAAGAAGCTTCTCAAGATATGATACCCGCTGTTCTAGATCATCTATCTTATTCATTATGGCGTCAATTCTGCGTTCAAAGTCCGATATCACGGACTCTATCCTCGACATGTCGGTCTTCATGCTAGCTAGTGTTGAAGCAATAAAGTCACGGAGTGAGCCACGCCTTCGTTCCTTCCCAGGCAAGGTGATCCCTACATAAAGACTGAGAGGTATTGAATTAAGATCTTCAGAAGATCAGCGACTGCTGGCAGACAATGAAGTGATCTGCGCTAGGGCTGTGTGGGATGACCTGCAGAACAGCTCTCGACACTGTGATGGTGGTTAGTAGTCGCTTTAGTGTCTTAGCATAAATATAGAACCCGTAAGTAGTTCATGGTGCCACATCATGGACACCCCAGACCCTGAACTCGCTCAAGTCCTGAAGGAAGAGAAGGCTGGTGGCGAACGCAGGGTGAGAAAGGCCGCTCCTAGGCGAGGTGCTGAGGTGTCAGCACTGAACATTCAGAATAGCGTCAACAAGCTCAGGTCAGTAGCTGACACTGTAGAGAATGTGGCTCAGAACATAGCGTCAGCTATAGAGGAGATCAGTGCCTCATCTGAAGAGATATCAACTTCAATCCAGCAGATAGCTCAAGCCGCTCAGAACATATCGATGAAGGCGTCCGAAACCTCTAAAGTAGTTAACGAGCTAACCAAGACCATGGAGGAAGTTTCCAATGTTAGTAGGAAAGCTGGCGAGGAAGCTAGCGCAGCTGCTCAGGAAGCATTAAAGGCCGGGGAGATGGGTAAGAGAGGTATTGAGAGCTTTAGAGAACTAGAAAACAGCATAACTGAGACAAGCAATGTACTTAATGAATTGGCTGAGAGGGTCAAGCATATAGACAGGATAGTCGAGACCATAACGAGCGTTGCAGATCAGACAAACCTGCTGGCTCTAAACGCAGCTATTGAAGCTGCTAGGGCGGGGGAGCACGGTAGGGGATTCGCTGTAGTTGCTGAAGAAATTAGGAAGCTTGCGGAAGAGGCTAGGAAGTCAGCTGGGCAGATAGCTGAGATGGTTCGCGGTATCCAGGAGCAGATGAAGAAGGTATCTGCAGCGATGGAGAAGTCCCTCGAGGTTATGAAGGCTGGCGGCGAAGCCATAATGAACGCCCTCTCAGCCCTAGAGACACTAGCGAACACGTCACAGAAGGTAGCTGGATCGTCAAAGAACGTGTCCGACCTAGTAGCTCAGGAGCTGGAGAAGACGAAGAATGTAATGGCTATGGTGTCTGAGATTGCTGCAGCCACGGAAGAGCAGGCATCAGCGTCTGAAGAGGCCTCTAGTGCAGTAGAAGAGCAGAACGCAGCAATACAAGAGCTCAACAGCACTGCACAGCAGCTGCTAGACATAATCCAGGACATGCAGTCAGCAATAAGAGAGCTTAGGAGACTAGCAGGCGCTGGGGTAGGTAGGCAGGAAAGGTAATAAGTGCCTGGTGAGGCTAAAATGAGTACCGCAGCTGCTGTCACAGCTAAAGAATCAGGTGAACTGCAAGCAGTAGTATTCAAGTTAGGAAGTGAGATATTCGGCGTTGACGTCCATCAAGTAAGAGAAATAATAAAGATGAGAGAGTACACACGAATACCCAATACCCCACCATACATATGTGGAGTAATAAATCTGAGGGGGCAGATAACCACAATCATAGACCTACGTAAGGTCTTCGGTATGAATTCTACGGAAATAAGTAGCGATTCTAGAATAATAATTCTAGACGCGAAGGACGTGAATGTCGGTGTAATAGTAGACTCCGTACTAGGCGTAACACGAATCCCACTCAAGAACGTAGATCCCCCACCCA
>CAYQIX010000102.1:2607-3811 GCA_964417765.1 uncultured Desulfurococcaceae archaeon | reverse complement strand
GTAGGTGCAGTTAGGTTCATTAACTGCCAGCAGCGATAAAATACCTTGGAGTGTGTGGTGTATTGAAATTGAAGAAAGGACTTCAGCTAATACTTACTGCAGCTGTTCTCACTCTGCTCATGCTGAGTGTAGCACCTACTTACGGGGTAGCTAGTAGAGGTGGAGGTGAGGTTTCTAAAGAGCTCTACCTTATTGACTTAGCTAAAGTAGTGCTCACTAGTGAAAACACTTCAGCGTGGTTTGAGACGCCACAGAACTTCAGTATAGATACCTACGACCAGCGAGCCTACATAGTGAGCATTGGTGGCCCAGCCTGGTTCGACCCTGAGCAGAAGAGCGTGGGAATAAACATAACTAACGGCACGCTCGCATACATGGTCGTTAAGGTAGTGCTGAGGTACCCCGAAAATATAGCTGGAATAGTAGCAGACATACTTAAGGATCCGGAAGCATTTAAGGAGTACCAGGACAGGGTGCCCCCGGACATTAAGGTGAAGTACGTGAAGACTCCTGCTGAGGTAGTCAGCACCATAGTGAAGGAAGACTTCGTGAAGTGGCTTAAATCTAAGGGGTATGACGTAGGTACCGTGAGTAGAGCGTTCATTGCGTATAAAGCAGCACAGTTCATTTACGTCTCAGGGTACATAAAGTACAACGGGAGTCCTCTTCCGAGATCGCTTGACGAGGTGATCAGGGATAAAGAGGGTGACTGCGACGACATGTCTAGGGTTCTGGTAAACCTCCTCTGGTCTCTAGGTATTCCAGCGAGGATAGAGTACGGCTATGTCTACTTACCATGGAGCGACGTATTCAACGTAGGTGAGTCCTACATTAAGTTTGTAGACGCAGGACCTCACGCGTGGGTCTCAGCATACATACCTCCTCTAGGGTGGGTTTCGCTAGACTTCCTAGCAGGTGCTAGGCTGCTCTACCCAGCCGTGATCACGGGCACGAGCATGCAAGGAACGGTCAGCAAAGAAGAGATTAAGGAAATGGAGGAATTCAACATTAAGGTTAAGTACGCTGAATACATAGCCCTGCACCAAGCAAGTGAGTTGCCTCTGAACGTAGAGGAGATCGTGAAGGCACTAGTTGAAGAAGCACTAAGTAATGTAACGCAGTATGCTAAGAAAATAGAAGAGAAGTTCGGTGTAGGAGCGGAGACTGCAAATACAACAACGCCTGTAGCAACAGTCACGACCAC
>CAYQIX010000102.1:0-2507 GCA_964417765.1 uncultured Desulfurococcaceae archaeon | reverse complement strand
CTTAACCACATTCTACAGGTGCTTAAGAACGAAGCCGTCAATAGTATTCGGGCCTGTGCCCTCAAGGAGGCTCGGGACATCACTAGGCGTAAATAACATACCGCCTAAGCACTGCACCTACTCATGCATATACTGCCAGCTAGGTAGGACTAAGACCCTAGAGATAGAGAGGAGGAAGTTCTATGACTCTGATGAAATAGTTAATCAAGTGATTAAGGCAGTGGAAAGCGCTGAGCAGAAGATAGACTACATCACGTTCGTACCCGATGGCGAGCCAACCCTAGATGTAAACCTAGGTAGAACTGCCGAGAAAATTAAGGAAGTTGTCAGCATCCCGCTCGCAGTACTCACAAATTCCTCATTAATTTTTAGAGATGACGTAGTTAGGGACCTGCAGGTCTTTGACTTAGTATCTGTGAAGATAGATGCTGTAGATGCAAGGACGTGGCGGCTGATAAACAGGCCGCACCCCGACTTGAAGTTAAGTAAGATACTTGATGGTATTAAAGACTTCGTAAGCTCATTCAGAGGAGTCATCATAACTGAAACTATGCTGGTTAGTGGGGTCAACGACACCATAAGTAAGTGTAGGAGAGTAGTGGAATTCATCAATAGCTTAAGCAGAGTGGATAAAGCCTATATATCAGTGCCAATCAGGCCTCCGAGCGAGCCGTGGGTTAAGCCATCTAGTGAAGACAGAATACTCTCTTGCTACAGCTTGATGTGGGAGGCGCTGGGTGAGGGTAAGGTAGAACTAATGATAGGTTACGAGAAGTCGAATTTTAAGCTAGTTGGTGACCCAATCCAAGCCCTCCTAGCTACTACATCAGTACATCCGCTGAGGATCGACTACGCCCGCAAGTACCTTAGTGAGCGTGGGCTAGACCCGGACAAGGTTCTCTCTGACTTGATATCTAGAGGAGAAATAGTAATAGCTGAGTATAGAGGCCACAGATTTGTAGTTAGAAAGATAGCGTAACATCTGTGTGCAGTATATCTTAAATTTAGTTACTTTAGGTAAAATTAGGTCGAAGAGTTAGCACTTGAGGTAGCTGCGGTGAGCGCGGCTAGAATACGGCTGAGATACGCTACACTAGTCAACTACCTAGCAGTAGGCTACAGGATGCTAATTGCTGTCGGGTTCGTAGTGATTGTAGCAAGGAGGCTGTCTGTCAGCGAGTTCGGCTTATGGGGAATAATGCTGTCCATATCCTTAATGCTCTCAGCCCCGGTCAGCATATGGTGCTACTGGGCAAGGAGGTATTATGCGAGGGGGAGAGAGGACGCCTCAGGAACAGGTATCTGGCTAACAATAATGTACCTGCTGCCTCAGGCAGGAGCTTATTTAGGTTTAGCCTACTTTGAGAATTATGTTCTGGGGTGGGGCTTTACTGAACTATTGATAGCGCTTCCAGTAGCTTCCTTCATGGCTATTGACGCGTACCTAACTGCTTTCTCTGTTGTGATCAAACCTGAAATAGTCGGGTATAAGAGAGTGGTTTATGAGACCTTGAGACTAGCTGTGGCGTACGCTGCTGTAGTTATTTTCAAGCTAGGGTACTTAGGTGCTGTATTGTCCTTGGTAGTCGCTCTAGCAGTAGTAATTACCTACAATACACTAATCTTAATCAAGTACAGGGCAGTGAATCTGAGATTTAGCTACTCACTCACTAAGGAGTGGCTGAAGAGTTCGTATATTCCACTGCTCAACATCGTTAATGGCTCTCTCAGAAGCGCTATGAGGGCTATTGCGTCATGGGTTACAGGGAGCGAGGTTCCAGCAGCATACTTGAACGTTGCGCTTTCTGCGCAAACACCTCTTCAAGCATCAGGTGCTGCTGCAGCACCAGCACTTTACGCTAGAATGCTAAGAGAGCAGAAAGCGAGTGATGTCGAGGAGTCGATTAGGTTACTCTTTCTAACTGGAGCATACACCTTAGCTATATTCATTGTGTTATCTAAGCCGATAGCATCACTGTATAGCTTACAGTACGTTGTCGCCTCCACGCTAATAGCGATAACGGCTACGTACTCAATAATAAATGCATTAATTAGTGTATGTACAGCAGCGCTTACCGGCTCGGAGAAAGTAGATATTCAAGGCATTAAGTCGCACAGTAAGCTGATCCGTTCCTATCTATTTAAGGTACCTGTAGTACGTCTGTCAGCTACGGTGGCGGCCTACGTAGCAGCCATTTCAGTAGCTTACAGCTTACGTAGTGACTACTTCCTTACAGCTTCAGCATTCCTTACCGCTTTTCTCGCTACTGCAGTGGGTTCTCTCGCCGTAGTGTATAGAATGACTGCTAAGAGACTAAACTTTAGGTTCCCAGCACGCGATGCTTTGGCAGCAACAGCTTCAGCAGGTCTAATGACTGTGTACTACATGCTCCTCAAAGTAAATGACATTACAATAGCTCACTTCTGGAGTGATGTGCCCGAATTAATAGTTCACTTAATAGTGGGTTCAGCCATTTACGTAATCTCTTTAGCGGTTATGTCGAAGT
>CAYQIX010000101.1:0-3865 GCA_964417765.1 uncultured Desulfurococcaceae archaeon | reverse complement strand
TAGTTATAAGTATGTGCGGTGGATTCTTAACCATCTTCTGCTTTTCGTAAGGTGATGTATCGCTAGTTCTTACTGCTACCTTAATCTCCGGCAGCTCAATGCCTAACTCCTCAGCTGCTGATCTAATACCCTTTACTGGCTCTATGAGGTTCTTCCTCATGTCATTATTCAGAGCTCTCAGCGGAGACACATAAACAACATAGATAGATTCCTCTAGCTCGCCACGCTCATGCATGCTGTAGAGCTCATCTATTATAGCTAGGAACGCTGCCAGGGTCTTGCCGCTTCCTGTAGGGCTTGAGATAAGCACATTATGTCCTTCCTTTATTTGAGGAATCGCCATAAGTTGTGCTGGCGTAAACTTACCGTACCTCTGCCTAAACCACCGTATGCTGTACTCCCTAAGGTACTTGACCACCTCATCCTCACTAGGCAGATTCGTAACTACTCTCATCCCAGCCCCCAATACTATACTTTATATCTTCTTTCAGAGGTTAAGGAACTACCTAATAATACACGCTTAGTGACCCCATCAAGAACTAACATAACTGTAAATCAGGTATTACCTATGTTTCCCCTACAAACTAACACATATTATCTACATTAAAGAAAAAGTTAACTATTTAAGATAACACCTATTTGTTGTGGCGGCCATGGAGGAGTGCATTAGCGCATTGAGAACTTTTGCTAACGCTTTAGCATCCTACTTAAAGGTAGGTGCTTGCAGAACTTTAGCTATTTCCTCACTAACAGGGCAGGAGAGCGTAAAGATAGCTCTCAGAGCTCTAGCAAGATTTCACGATCCTAGCTTAGGATATTCACTGCTGTCAGAAGCACTTACTTCGCTAATCTCGAGTGGCACGTCCTGGATGAGGGTTTTAGGCTGGAAAATTGTAGTAAGTGAGAATGAAGTATACTTAGTACTTCCACTTAGGTTCATTAAGGAGTTCCTTAATTCTAGTGAAGACCGCGTCTTCAAGTATCTACTAAAATCAGGTGTATGCAAGGAAAATACGTAAAAATTTATTGTTTGTTAGGACAATACTTACATGCTGATGAAAGTCATGCCCTCTGACAAATATGATGAACATTAGGGGTAGCTGAGCTTTCAGTACTCTGTAATATGCTTGAGTTCTCTCCTTATATCAGGCTTCTCAGTAATAACGGCGTCAACACCTAAGTTAGCTAATTTACTCAGTGTTGCTGCGTCGTTAACAACCCAAGCAATTACCTCTATTCCCCTAGTATGTGCTTCTTTAACTATTCTTCCTCTAATTAATCCGGGAGGCATTAGAATGAATGATATTCCCTGCCTTCTCAAATTATCGACGTGAGGAAACGGATGGTTGATTATGCCTGCTACCTTAACCAACTCACTCAGGCTCTTATATTTCCTAAGTACCTCAATATTCCGCGAAGCTATTACTACATCCTCAATAACTCCCATCTCCTGCAGCTTCTTAATTAACTTGTCTTCATAGCCCTCAACTCTAGGTATTAGAACAAGTTTTGTCTTGTTCTTGACTATATCTAACGCCTCTTCGAGTGTGGGCACATAACCTCCCTTACCTAGTTTTACTTTCTCTTTAAGCACCGCATATTCTACGTCCCTTATCTTTGCTTCTCTTCCTTCAATAATTACCGATTCATCAGCGAAAAGCACGAAGGTTCCATCTTTAGTCAAGTTAACATCTATTAGTATACCGTCTGCCTCCAGCTCTAGTGCCTTAATAATAGCTGGTATAGTGTTTTCTGGTTCGTAAGCACTGGCGCCTCTATAAGCTATAATTGCTAACTTATCAGAAAAGAAGCCCACTACTTCATCACCTCCGGCAAGCCGCTTCTTAACTCTCTACTAGCTTCCTCAACATCTTTTATCGTGTCTATTGAGCGCCAGTATACATTCCTAAATACGACACCCTTCAGCAGACCTTCCTCAGCTAGCTTTGGGAACGTATCCCTTTCCAGGTCTCCCTTAGCTGGTATGTACTTAAATACTTTGGGCTTCATAGCGTAGACACCTGCATTTACTAGGTAGTGCTCAATTACTGGCTTCTCAATAAATGACTTTATGTAACCCCTGTCATCTACCTCGACAACTCCGTATGGTGACTTCAGCGGTACTAGAGCTAGAGCAGCTAGAGCATCAGAGTTTGTCAGCACTTCAATAAGCTTACTTATTGGGATGTTGGTAATTATATCACCGTTCGTTGCTATGAAGATCCCATCTCTTAATATTGCCTCAGCGTTCTTTAGCGCGCCCCCAGTACCTAGAGGCTCTTCCTCAACTACATATACTGCGCTTACACCGAATCTACTCCCTGAACCAAGAAATTCTATTATCTTTTCTCTCAAGTAGCCTGCCAGAACTACTATTGTATCTACGCCATATCTCTTAAGCCATGTTATCTGCCACTCAAGAATCGGCCTTCCAGCTACCTCTACTAAGGTCTTAGGCTTCTCCTCTGTAAGCGGCCTTAACCTCTTCCCAAAACCACCGGCTATGATCGCAGCTCTCAGAACTATCACCAAGTAGAAGTTAAGAAGTTGAAGAAAAAATATTTTAGGTTTAAAATCTGGCTTACGCTTCAGGCTTACTTAGCTAGTGCCCTCCTTACCGTGATCCAGGATAGTAGAGCGAAGATGAATGCTAGCAGTGCAAATACTACTACTATCCATACTGCCGGCATTAGCGCGTCGACCTTACCACTTAGGCTAGCACTCACCTCATCTACCTTGCTTGACACGCCACCGACATCTTGTCTTAAGCCCTGTACGTCGGCTCTCAGCCCGCTTACCGTGCTCTTTACCTCATTTAGTGCTGATGTTACATCACCCTTTAGCTTATCCATAGCCGACTTGACGTTACTTACATCGCTTGCTAGTGTGTCTAGCTTGCTTCCCATCGTGCTGCTTAGCTCATCTACCTTGCTTGATAGCTCACTTACACCACTACTTAAGTCTGTTATTGCTGTACTTAATGCATCCACGGTGTCCTTTAAGTTACTCACCTCAGTACTGAGGTCACCGACCTTACTGCTTAGTGTATCTACAGTACCTAGTATTGCGGTTGTTTTCAGTGCTAGGTCATTTAGCGTGTCAGTTATTTTATCTAACTTGTCACTTATTTCTGTCTGAAGCGATACTAGCGCACCCTCTAATGCGCTAATTCTGTCCTGTAGCTCAGTAATTGTAGTCTTTAGTTCGCTTACTACGGCCTCAAGAGACTTTATCGCTATCGTACCTACATCATTAGGTCCTGTCTCTACAGTAACCGATAGCGTTGCCTTAGTGTAGCCCGCCTTGCTCACCTCTAGCGTGTATGTCCCTGGGTCGACACCGAGAGTAAACTTGCCCTCCTCATCAGTCGTTGTCTTAACCCCTGTCTCTACTACTTTGACTGTGGCACCTTCAACGGGTGCTCCAGTCTCATCAACTACCGTGCCTGTTATCCATGCTGTTAGTGCTAGTTCAAAGGTAGTTGTTGCCGTGTAGCCGCCTGACTGCGCCTTAACTGTGTATGTACCGAACTTATTCCACTTACCTGTCGGTATGGTTGATGGTATTGTGAATGTTGCTGTGTACTTACCGTCGCTACCTGCCGTTACCATCTTAAAGTCCACTAGCTCGCCATCAGGATTCATTATTCCTACAGAGACGGTCGCGCCAGGTGACGCGTCACCACTTACTATTATGCTTTCACCGGGTACGTAGGATGGCTTATCAGTCGATACCGTCAGCGCCTGAGCAGAGGTTGGTAGAGCTGGCAGCGCCAGCAGTATTGCCGCAATGGCGAAGATTGTTAAGGCCTTAGCTACTGACCTCATTGCTTAATCACCTCTTTACTCAGTAACACTCATCGTAG
>CAYQIX010000100.1:0-3902 GCA_964417765.1 uncultured Desulfurococcaceae archaeon | reverse complement strand
GGGCAGACTCTCTGAGTTCCTGAAGTAGTGTGGGTTGTGCTGGAATGAAGCCTAGGAGGAGTATCTACGAAGTAGTGTGGGAGATACTTACCTACTGTAGAGAACCACGTAGGCTGACCCACATAATGATGGCGTGCAATCTGAATACAGAGTCCGCTAAGAGGTACCTGAGCCTACTAGTTGAAAAGGGATTACTAAAGAAGCAAGATGATGAATACGTAGCTACAGAGAAGGGCTTAAGGTACGTCAAGCTCTTCAGAGAATTATACTTGGAGTTATTCAGTAAGTAAGAAGTAAGGGCTAAACACCTAGCTCAAGTTTAAGCGACCAGCTGGATTACCTCGTACTTCCTAGTTCACTGCTCACTACCTTCCTTACCACTTCGTCGAGGTCAGCATACATGAGGTTGTTGAGGATAGCTACTGAAGCGTGTAGTGAGTCGAAGAAAGTTAGCTCTGGATACTTACTTCTGAGTTCTGCTGCATACAAAGCATGCCTCAGCTCTAGTGGTAGGTAGTTAGGTTTAGTGTACCTCCTAATGACTGCATCTAAGGCGTTCATGACGCGTCTTATGTCATTATTGTTTAATCCTCTTGACTTCATTATCAGTGACAGCTCTATTGGGGCTGCAGGAGATACGTAGATCATGATTCTCCTTTCTTTAGCTCTCCTAAGGACCTCCATGGCCCACTCATGATTCTTATCCCGTGAGTCGAGAGCCAACAGGAAGCCTATCTCAACAAGCTTCTTCAGCACCAATAAGTTACCCCTCCTTAACTTCCTTAAGCCCCTCCTCCTCAGCTACCCTCCTTAACTCACGGCTGAAGCTGAGCTCCCCTAAAACCTCCTCTAAAACCTTAAATGGGTCCTCAGCCTTCTCAATAATGACTCTCCCACCCTCAAGCACTAAGACCAACTCATCCCCCTCCCTAATACCTAGGGCATCCCTGAACTTCTTAGGTAGTACAATCCTACCCTTACTATCAACACGTACCCTAACAGACATTATCCCCACGAAATCTACTTTTAGGTCCCACAGATAGAATTTATTCCACTAAAGCGTATATTCCTTACTAAGGATTTAGTTCATCATACTGAATCTGTGGACAAGATGTATGTAGAAGTAGACGAGGCTTTGCTGGTTACCTTCTCACCTGCGTAGAGGGTGTTAACAGCTTCAATATTTAGGACTTCCCTGTGAGTTCTTGGAAGGGACTGTCCCTAAGTTTTAGATTTTTATTATATTTGTTTGGGTACAATGTAGTTGTTGGAGGAGTGCGATGTTTAATTTATGTAAGTTCATTAGGTCGGTTTGGGAGGAAATTCCTCAATCTATTAGAGGTAATTTTATGAGGGATTTAGGCTCACCTATTCCATCAAGTTCTTTCGCTGGTCGGTTCTCTAAGTTCGATGCTCTTCAGAAATTATCGAAGTGGGTGAGGTGGGCACGTGCTAGGAGGTTTGCTGATGAGGTGGAGAGAAGCGTAGTGAAAAAAGGTATAGACATTGTAGCTTTCTACGCACCTTTTCACTTCTTTAAGGATTATTGGGGGATATATGTTGTTAAGGACATGCTTCACGGGCTTGCGTGGCTTGCCTATAACAGAGTGACTAAGCATAAACCGTTAAAGCAGGAAATAGTACATGATATCCTAGATGCTGTTATGGAGCACGCACTCCTCCATTTCAGAGTTGAGTTCTTAACGCTACTTATTGAGGTAGCCTTCATGTGCCCTGTATACATACCATACTACTACAGGAGCCGTAGAGATAGTTCGTACAGCCCTGAGGAGGAAGCCATAGCAAATGCACACATGTTAACAAAAGACATGACCCATGAGGTTAAGGAGGTACTGAGAGAGTTAAGTGACACGTCACCTCCAGGTTATAGAGATTATAGGCAGTTCATACGTGGTGAGAAGAGCTTGGACTACAAGCGCATAGATGAATTCTTTAAAACCAACGTACTAAGGGACTGCTACACCAAACTAGAAAAGTGCTTGTCCTCTACATCAGCACATGTTACAAACTTTCGTGGCTTACCTTGGGTATCTGTATTCGTGTGGAGACCCATTCTATCGCGTTCCATAACATCTAAAATACCTATCTACATAGTTAAGCATACTACAGTGGAGAGCCTAAGAAGGAATTAAGTTATTACACATAAATTGATTAGAGTTCCCTACCTTCTCTTATGGCTTTTTTCATTGCTGAAATCATAGACCCCATACCGCCTAATCCCCTTAGGGGAGCTATTATTTTCTTGTCTGGGAACACTCTCTTAACTATGTTGACATAATTGCTACCAGCGACAACGACTATTTCATCATACTTCATTAACCCCTTCTCCACAGCCTGCTTCCTTAACTCTTCAACTGTTATAGGATTTGTCTTAGGGTCATTGAATGTTACGTTGTAGTCCTCTGGAATTATTTCATCAGGAAATAGGAACCCATACTTTGCTGATAGAATGACGTAGCTGTTCGGGTAGAATCTCTCAGCGTACTCAATACATGTTCTAGCGAAGCTACCTATGTAAGCATCTCTTGCCTTAGTAGGGCCAGCATAGGGGCATCTCCTCCAGATCTTCATGCTGCCACAAGGCACTATACATAACCTCATCTCATCACCTCCGCCATCTTCTCCCCGACCTCACCCAAGCCTAACCTCCTGAAATACTCTCTAACCTCATGCCTACTTAGAGTGCCTATCTGCCAGATTAGTGAGTCAAGGTAGATCATATTAATCCTAACACCTATTTTCTTCAAGTCCTCAAGAACACCTCTCCAAAAACTCCTTACGTCCTCATCATTGCTTACCTTAACACCGATCTTTCTCGTGAATTCCCTCACCCTGAAGTCTACGGGTATTGGTATCTCCTCGAAATCAAAGTCTGCTACTCCGGCCATCAATAATGCTATGCCGAGGCACTTCATCGCAAATGCTATGGTCTTAGCTTTCCTATCCTGATTCATAGTTATTGCTAATTCATACCATATTCTAAGGAAGTTCTTAGCTATATCAGTCGGCTCAGCACTCCATAGCCATTTAGCAAGCCTGCTAGAGAGAAACCTCCTCAACCTCCTGAGCTTAAGGTCAGGTAGTCGCTCCCTAGAATAAAATTCAGCTAAAATAGACTCTAATTCACTTAAGGTACCTGGAATAGCATGCCTCCTTAAAAGATTTCTTAATCTCGGCCAGTAAGCCACTTCAGCCCTCCCCTTAAGCTGAAAATCATTCAGCCCAGCCGCCACCATCAACACAGCAAACTTACCGAAGCCGTAACTACTAAGGAACTCACTCATGTGCCTCCACTCTGGCTCCTCCCTAACAACGATATCCCATACTTCAGTAGGGACTTCCGAGAGAATCTTAGAAATAAGATGAAACATGACTAACCCACACATAAATAAAGGTAATTCTGACAATAATAGATTTTCAGTAGAATACAGTTCCAGGACAGGAAGCACTCATCTAGCACTAATTGCTTAAACTTTGCTTTTAAATAAAGACGCAGGATACTAGTAAAATCCGAAGCCAAAATCCTAAAGATTAAACTAGGTAGCAGCAATGTTGGCGCCTACAGATTTCATCCTTCTTAACAATCATATACTGAGATGAGTGTTTTACCGAGTTTATTAGTTTTCTTTACTCTTTATTGGAGGGGTTGGCCCTGGTTTCTCGTGCTCGAGACTGGTTGAGGCAGGCGTTGAGGGATCTAGACCATGCTAGGAAGTCTCTGAGTTTAGGTGACTATGAGTGGGCCTGCTTCGCTGCTCAGCAGGCTGCTGAGAAAGCTGTCAAGGCTCTCTACCAGGCCTTAGGTATTGAGGTCTTAGGACACTCAGTCTCTAGGATGCTTGAGCACTTACCTCCTGAGCACAAGCCTCCTGCTGAGTTAA
>CAYQIX010000099.1:0-3943 GCA_964417765.1 uncultured Desulfurococcaceae archaeon | reverse complement strand
TATAGGTAATGAGCTACCTACAGAAGTAGTAGCTGGTTACTCAGAAGTTGAGGGAGTGGTTGATGGCGTATTACTTATGGTTATGCCTGTGGAGCATGCTGCAACAACAGCTAAGAAGCTGTTAGAGCAACTATTAGGAGCTAATATATTGAGCGAAGAAATGGCACTTGACCTATTTAAGGAGATCACAAACATCGTTTTCGGCACTATCACATCTACTGTATATAATAAGTATGGTATTTACCTCAAGTACAGTGTCCCGCGGGTCGTAATTGACAATTTCGTTGCTATATTAGATAACATTGCCCTTATTTACATAACACTCCTTAATGAGGTTGTTATCTTAAATGCCGAGATAGAAGGTGAGGAGAAATTACAATTAAAGCTACTCTTCATACCTGGTGAGCATAAGATCAGGTAGGAACTGCTGGAGGTGGCATGGCTGTGCGGGAGTTAAGAATTGTGAAAGTTAACGACCACAGCGTAGCTAATGAATTAAGAAAAAATGCTACAACCGTCGGTATAGGCATGTTTAAAGTTTCGAGAAATCCTGCTAAATTAGGTACGTGGGCTCTAGGTTCATGTGTAGCTATAATCTTATTTGATCCACTCCTTCCTGCTGGTGGCCTAGCTCATGCCCTTCTTCCTAGTCCTCACCGAGTATTGGATAGTCCTGGCAAGTACGTTACTTCAGCCATAGATGCGATGATACGTGAGCTTAAGTCATTGGGTGCTTCGGTTAAGAGGCTTAAAGCTGCGATAATTGGAGGTGCTAACATACTGGACTTTGCTAAAAATATCTCAGTTAGTGCTAGAAATGTAGCTACAGCTAGGAAAGTACTTAGTATACATTATGGCATACCAGTGGTTGATGAGGATGTAGGAGGTAATGTCGGGAGAAATGTCGTCTTTGACATAGGTGAAGGGACTATTTATGTATGGTACACGAGGCGGTCCTTGTTTGGTTCCCTGAGGTGATTGTTTGCTTAGCAACATAGATTTTAACTACCTAAGGAATCTCATGCTGAGATATCTAGGGATAGATATTAGCATATATAAGCCTCAATTTATTCAGCGGAGGCTTACAATACGAATGAGGGCACTTAATATAAGAAGAGTTGAAGACTACATAGCGTACTTGAGGAGAAACCCACATGAATTGAGTTTCCTCTTAGATAACATGACGATCAATGTATCTCAGTTCTTTAGAGATCCTCACGTATGGGAGGCAGTTAAATCGCAAGTATTTAGATCTATAATAGCTCAGAAGAGAGCTAGGGGCAGCAGAATAATTAGAATATGGAGTGCTGGATGTGCGAGAGGTGAGGAACCTTATACTATCTCGATGATTTTACATGAGCTCTTAGGTCCAACGCTTAATGGATTTACTGTAACGATCTTGGCTACTGATATAGATCCTAATGCTATAGAAGCAGCTAAATTAGGTGAGTATGACCCGAAGTCTCTTGCTACTGTGCCGCCAGCCTTGATTAGGAAGTACTTCTATTACGACAACATGACAGGTAAGTACGTAGTGAGGGACATGATAAAACGTATCGTGAAATTTAAAGTCCATGACGTAACTAGGCATCCACCAATAACTCTAGTTGATGCAATATTTTGCAGGTATCTACTAATTTATATCGCGAAGGACGTTCAGCTCAGAGTGTTATCTAACTTCTACAGAGCTTTAAATAGTGGAGGTTACTTGGTACTGGGAGCTTCTGAGTTCCTACCTGAGAGGGCCCACAGCATGTTTGAGACAGTTAATCTTAGAGCAAGAATTTATAGAAAGAGGTTAAATGCAGATTAATTTTAATCTAATCAAGCATCTTAGCTATAGATTGAATAGCAAGCGACCTAATATCCCTTATCATCACCTCCTTGGCCCTCCTTAATTCCCAAGGTGATATTCTTTCATTATTAACTACTATAATTCTCTTCCTGCCTGACTTTATGATGCCTGATTGCTTCTCTACTATGTGCCTCTCTTCTGGGCTGACAACGTAAAGAGTGTACAGTGGCTGCAATCTCTTGCTTATTACATCCACATAGTACCTACTTCTATATTGCTTTATTTCTACGTAGCTAACCACTTTTTCACCATTAACTATAGAGAGATCTGCCTACTACTTTATTTATATCTGGTTTACTCTCGACTCCAGTCACGTACCTGCTAGTTTTTACTGAGCCCTTATACACTTGGAGTGTAGGTGATACTCCTTGGCCCACCCACAGTAGAGGCTTGAAGAAGACTGCCATTGAGGAACTTCCTTTGCAAATGTGAAGCGTTGGTAAGTAGGATTCTAGTGCTTCATCTAAGTCCCCGTACTCTATTGACGGCACCCTAACCTGCAGCTCTATTTTAGAAATTCTCCTATTGTACCCGTTAGTTACCGTGTCATAACCTAAACCCGCTATAACATCAAGAAATATCAGGAAATACAAAAACTCAATTACGTGCCTGTCGGACATCTTATATCCTACACTCACACCTTCAGGCAATATTTTCCTTAACCTTTCACTCATAAAACCTAAACTTATACACCCAGGAGTCGCTCTCCGAATGCTATCAATAATGACCTGAGAAAATACCTTCGACAACTCTTCCTCAACCTTATTCAACCTTACCAAAAGACCTTCTAACTCAGCTATTAAATCAGCAAGCAAATTCAACCTACTTATGGTATTGGTAGCCAATTCCTCACCAATCTTACCTAAGAACCTAGTCAAACTCTCCTTTAACATAGACTCTCTAAAACCTAAGGATCTAAACCTGCTCTCTTTCACTTTAACTTCTCCGATATCTGTGTAAAAATAGGGTTTTAAAATGTTGTGCATATCACTACGCGTGACACACTACATACTCACTTAAGGGAATTTGAAAAATATAACATGGTATTGAATATGCTATCTATAACACAACAAAAAATTTTACTTGCTTTATTAAGAGCTAAGAAACCTGTGACTGTCAGGAAGTTAATGGAGTATGCTGGTATACAGTACAATATAAAGCATCACCTAGAATACTTAAGCTCATTAGACCTCATTAAGGTGGATTGCGAAGATGGGTTTCCTAGGAGGAAATTAGTAGCATTAACTGATCGTGGGAGAGCTATTGCTAATCTTATTAGAGAGATAGATTCCTTACTGAACAGTAGTGAGTCAACCAACGAGAAAGAGATAACTGTCACTCAATTAACTCCCGTGAAAACACGCCAAGATAACTCTTAATATAAATCGCGATATGAATTTTCAAAACAGTATTCTTAATTCCCTATTAGCTCAGCATGAAGCTTTATATTAATAGCTTAAATCCTCCGAACCACTAATTACCTCAGACCAGAGCAGATGATGAAATACCCCGGGCTACACTGGAGATTAATGAAGAAGTGGTCCTTCGCTGACCGTCAAATCACTATTTTGCTAAATTGAGTGGTGCAACCGCCAAAAACCTAGTGGGTTGCCCTAGTAATTATTAATGAGAGAAGGGCCGGGGGTGGCCCTCCCCGCTTCATAATCTCCCGTGACACGGGAGTTTTAGCGGGGCCGTAGAACAACATTGCTTAAGGCTTATTAATTCTTCCGCTCCCGAACTTACGCGTATTAAACACTATATCTGGTGACTCCAGTTCCTCGATTCTCCGCTCTAATTCTTCAATTTTCTCCTGCATAGACCTCAGCATGTTCTCCATAATAAAGACCTTCCCCTTTAGGTACTCCACTTCTTTGCCTGCCTTAGATTCACCTACCACGGTACTTCTTGATGCAAGCAAGTCACCATTAAGGCCCATTCTTATAAACATTTTGATTAGATCAGTTACTTGAATACCCATATCTGATGCTGTCCTCTTAAGCTCTCTATATACAGCCTCAGGTAGCGAGATGTGTACTGTCGGTATATGGCATCCCCTCTCAAGAAAAATACTAATATCTTAGTATA
>CAYQIX010000098.1:0-4016 GCA_964417765.1 uncultured Desulfurococcaceae archaeon | reverse complement strand
TACCGGTGGGTCCGTACCACCCAGCTCTCCACGAGCCAGAGTACTTCGAGCTATATGTTGAGGGAGAGACCGTAGTTGATGTTAGGTACAGGGGCTTCCACGTTCATAGAGGTATTGAGAAGTTAGGTGAGAGTAAGCTAACGTACAAGCAAATACCATTCATTGCTGAGAGAATATGCGGCATATGTGGCTTCGTCCACTCCTGCTGCTACGTAATGGCTGTCGAAAAAGCAGCAGGCATTGATGTTCCTGAGAGAGCAGACTACATCAGAACTATAGTCCTTGAAGTCGAGAGGATTCACAGCCACCTACTGTGGCTCGGTGTAGCATGTCATGTATTAGGTTACGATGCAGGCTTCATGCACACCTGGCGTATTAGAGAGAAGGTAATGGCTCTAGCAGAGTACTTGACTGGTAGTAGGAAGACATACGGAATAAACGTGATTGGTGGTGTAAGGAAGGATATTAATAAGGAGAAGGTACCTAAGGTACTAGAAGTGCTTGACTTTGTTGAAAAGGAGACGAAGAGCCTAGTTGATGTCTTGCTTTTAGTGCCTGAGGTCAGGAAGAGGCTTACCGGAACTGGTAAGCTGTATAGGGAGGAGGCGAGAAAGTTAAGTGTTGTTGGCCCTGTAGCTAGGGCTTCAGGACTCTACAGAGATGTGAGGAAGGACTACCCATACTTAGCATACAAGCACGCGTCATTTAAGGTTCCGCTATATACTGAGGGAGATAATCTCGCTAGAACATTAGTTAGGGTTGAGGAGATATTTGAGAGTGTATCTATAATTAGGCAGTTACTCGACACGCTGCCTGGAGGAGATATCAGGGTTGAGGAGTACGAGATCGAGCCGGGTAAGGTGTCTGTA
Organism: uncultured Desulfurococcaceae archaeon; assembly: GCA_964417765.1. Lineage (GTDB taxonomy): Archaea > Thermoproteota > Thermoprotei_A > Sulfolobales > NBVN01 > B83-G16. The sequence goes on along the minus strand of CAYQIX010000098.1, from coordinate 3,147 downwards.
GCATCGGCTGAGGCGCCCAGGGGTGAGGACATACACTTCCTAATCACTGGAAAGGGAAGGCCGTACAGGTGGAAAGTTAGGGCACCGACGTATCAGAATATACCTGCTTTAAGGGCTATGTTGAGAGAACAGCAGCTGGCTGACGCACCAATAACTATAGCTAGCATTGATCCGTGCTTCTCTTGTACTGATAGGTTAGTCATAGTGGAGGTGTCAGATGGTAAAGTTAGGCGTGTTAGACATGTAAGTCTAGTTAAAGTCGTAGGTGGTGGGGTATGGTTAAGAAGTTAAAGTTTGTCAAGTTAATCTCGGTAGCGAGAAAAGCAGGTACGGTCACACGTAAGTACCCATTTGAGGGCCCTCTAGTTACTGAGGAATTTAGGGGGGAAGTAAAGCTAGATCCTAAGAAGTGCATTGGCTGCGGTGCATGTGTCATAATATGTCCGCCCAATGCGCTAACTCTTCATGACGAAGGTGATGTGAGGGTAATTAGGTACTTTGTTGGCAGGTGCATATTTTGCGGTATGTGTGCTGAGGTATGCCCTGTCAATGCGATAACGATCACTAAGGAATTCGAGCTAGCTACGCCAACAACTGAGCAGCTACTTAGGGATTTAGTTCACGAGCGTGTTAAATGCAGGGTCTGTGGAAAGCCCTTCCTACCTGCTAAGCTACTAAAGGCGGCTAATGGCGAGACGCCAGGCTCTGAAAATTACATGGACGTGTGCCCTGAGTGCAGGGCAAAGTTAAGCCTTAAGGGTATTTTAGGACATAGGATGGGGTAAGCACATGTCTACCGCAGATCTCAGCTCAGCGCTAAAGGCCTTAAAGCGCAGCGTGTGGGTATTTCACCTTAACTCAGGAAGCTGTAATGGCTGTGATATAGAAGTTCTTGATGCCCTCACACCGTACTTCGATGTTGAGAGATTCGGTATAAAGCTGGTTGCCTCACCTAGGCATGCTGATGTAGTTTTATTTACTGGCCCTATAACTAGGGAGACGCTACCTAAAGTTATTAGAGCTCTGCGAGCTATGCCGAGGCCTAGGATGGTGCTAGCCATAGGGTCCTGCGCTGTCGGCGGGGGCATATGGCATGACAGCTACGGCGTAATTGGCGGGTACCCAAAGCTTGAGGAGATACTAAAGAAAGAGGGGATAGTTATTGACAAGGTGGTCTTCGTGCCCGGATGTCCTGCAAGACCTGAGGCAATAATTTATGGTGTTTTAGTAATGCTCGGTGTTGTGGAGCCTAAGAGCAAGAGGGAGGTGTATAAGGTTGAGTGAGTCAAAGCGAGTCATTGCGTACTTGTGTAAGGTCAAGGAGGCTGAGCAGCTCATTCCGAGGCACCACGTAGCTCCAGTAGCTACCTGCGAGAAGGTAGCTGAGGTAGACATCAGCGAGCTTCCTGCTTCATACGCTGAAGTGCTGCGAAAGAGGGGCGAAGTAGTAATAACTAGCTGCGAGGAAGCAAGAAGAGCGTTTTCTGTGTCTCTGAGTGAGGGCGAGTACCTGAGGCTAGTAATAGCTAAGGCGTGAGGAGCCTATCAAACTCTTAATAGCTTAATTAAGTATGGGTTAGATCTTGCTTCAGCACCTAGCGCTGTCTCTGGACCGTGCCCCGGCAGTACAATGGTGTCCTCAGGCAGCTTAAGCAGCTTCCTAAGAGAGTTAGCTAAGTCCTCGCTTGAGCCGCCGGGAAAGTCGGTCCTCCCTACGGTTCCCTTAAATAATGTATCACCTGTAAAGAGAACTTCAAGTTCTGGTATGTAATAGCATACAGAGCCGGGTGTATGCCCGGGTGTGTGCAGCACTTTAATCTTTAGGTTCTGGAGTGTCACCTCCTCATCACCCTTAAGTAGTACATCTATCTGCGGCTCCATCCACTCTAGGCTGAAGTATGAAGCAACAGCTCTTGAAGTACCAAGTATTGCTAAGTCAGCATTGTGCATGATGACTTCAGCTCCTGTTAACTCCTTCAGCGGCCTCGCATCAAGTACATGGTCGAAGTGTCCGTGTGTTACCAGTATCAATTTAAGCTTAATTCTGTAAGCGCTGATATCCCTACTTAGAGCTCTGAACGCTCCAGGTGCTGGGTCTATTAGTGCTGCTTCACCGTTCTTGCTCTGCAGTAAGTACGAGTTTGTATTTAGTGGCCCTACAACGTATTTAATTATCCTCCACATGCCCCTCTCTAGTAATGTTTTACCGCTCATACCATAGGACCCAAGTATATGATTGAGGGTACGTTAAAAGATGTTTATTATCTCTTACAGGTAGGGTAATTTCTTTTTACTAGGTAAATTATTTAAGGAAATCCTTAACTAGTTTGTGGAGGTATCCTCGATGGCTACCATTCTGCCTCCCGGACTACCTAGCTTACTAAGTGGTTCGACTTATGACTACGAGCTATATAAGGCAGCTAGGATACTGGTTGAGGAGTTATTCAAGCTGAAGCCTGACGAGATCTTCGTAATAACAGCTGACACAGAAGCCGACATGAGGGTGGTCTCCGCTACTGCTGCAGCTGCTCACGCAGTCGGCGCTAAGCCAATGGTCATAATCTACCCGTCGCCGCTTGGCGTAGGTAAGGCTGCTGACCCGATGCTACCTGTTAAGGCGCTGACTGCTGTGCTTTTAGAAGCTGATGCTTGGGTAGAGTTTAACAACCAGTGGCTACTCTACTCTACACCATTCGAGATAGCTACTAAGGAGAATAAGAAGCTGAGGTACCTGTGCTTAGTTGGTATGCACGCTGACATGATGGTCAGGTGCATTGGCAGAGTCAACTTCTCAGTACTAAAGGAGTTCCAGGAGAAAGTAACTGAGATGACAGCTAAGGCCAAGCATGTTAAGGTTACTACGCCTGCAGGCACCAACCTAGAGTTCTACAACCACCCGAAGAGACCTGTCTATGCTGAGGTAGGCTACGCGGACACGCCCGGCGTGCACTTCCTGTCAGGTCAGATAATATGGACACCTGACTTAGAGACCGTTAATGGCACAATAGTCTTCGACGGCTCCATATACCCACCACTAGGTCTTGTAAGGACTCCGGTTAAGCTGCACGTTAAGAACGGCAAGGTAGTTAAGGTTGAGGGTGGTGCTGACGCTGCTCAGTTCGAGGCCTGGCTGAAGAGCTTCAACGA
>CAYQIX010000097.1:0-4148 GCA_964417765.1 uncultured Desulfurococcaceae archaeon | reverse complement strand
TTCTTTGGCGGAGTCCAAGTTGGTGGTGCGCCAGTAGTTGTTGGTGACGGAGTCACAGTCTCGGTGACGGTGGTTGTTACGGTAGCTCCAGCTCCCACGGTCTGAGTAACAGTCGTAGTTACTGTGGTAGGAGCGCTTGGAGGTGCCTTAACAGCTGTTTGAGATCCAGCGTACCAAGCAGCTACGCCAACAATTATTATAGCAACTATGAATCCAGCTACAAGTTTGGCGTCAGCCATATTAACTAATGCACCTCATTATTAAAGTCCAATCTTAACTTTAAAAAATATCTTAATCTAACTAAAATTAATATCAAATTTGTTGGAAGTATACATTAACTAAATTAACATTACGTAAAACCGTGAACTTTGATAATGAAATGCAACTTCAGCTCAGTCATCAGATCTTATGTGTAATTGCATTATTAATTTAATTATTGTAAAGAACATTTTTGTATTAACTGTTTTGAAATAATACCAAATTAATGTAATTAAATTAATGGATTTCAAGACAAAACAGTTATATTTCTTAAATACTACCTACAGTAACATGGTTGGTGAATGAAGAAGGTATTACTGGTTATTATGAATAAGGACAATGCTGAAGGACTGAGGAAATGCCTTGAATCTCTGAGTAAGCAAAAAGTATGTGAGTTATGTAACTGCTTTGATGTGCTAATCCTTGATGGAGGATCGAATGACAATTCAGCTAATGTGGCCTATGAATTTGCGAGAAAACACCCATGTGTGAAGTTTAAGGTACAGGAAATAAGGGGTGGTGTTGGTCCTGCTAGGGTTGAGGCCATTAGATATGCCATAGACAAGGGCTATGAGGTAGTTATCTGGGGTGATTCTGAGAATGAGTATTCGGACAGCTATGTCAGTGAAATAGTAAATGTATTATCGAGTACATGTGACATAGCTTCAGGTAGGTCCGTAGTACGGAATGATTCGTTATGGAGTAGGCTCTTCTACTGGTATCATAATTTTCACGTAATTTTCAGATCTATTAGGGCCAGTCATGCCCCAGGAAATAATGAAGCAACACGCACTAAGGTCTTCAAAGCAGTGATTTATCCGCCTATATCCAGAGCTGACGACTTTTACTTCAGCTTACTCGCACTCACAAAGGGGTTCAAATTCTGCTATAGTGATGATGCAGTAATTAGGGTGTCAATGCCAAGGAGCCTTAGAGAAGTACTGGCGTGGCAGAGGGCTAGGGTTAAGGGTGTCATTGAAGGAGCAGTAGTCACAGGCTTAAAAATACCCATAGATTTTCCACTTTGGTTTTTATTTGCTTTATCACCCGGCGCTGTTGGCTACCTAATATACCTTACGTTAGTTCTTAGCTATCCTCTAAAGGTAATTTCAGTAGTACTTCTCACTCTTTACTTAGCAGTACTTGCTAAAACGGCACTAAGTGTAAGTGCGGCGTCAGAAATATGTATTGAGAAACCACCACTTGCAGGAGGTCTATTAGCTCTTATTGGTATGTATCTGCATGCTCTGTTCACTCTCGTATATGGTGTAAAGTACTTAATTAGGTTAAGGACTAGAGAGAATGAATTAATAGCTAGAACTAAGGAGGTGCTTGAGAGATTTAATTTTAGCGCATGTATGATTAAGCTTGAACTTAAGAGTATAATTAGGAGGTTACTCAGAAGTAAGTATTCTAAGTAGCTATTCTCTAGCACGTAAGTACCTACTAGGTGAAGTGTATATGTTGCTGCCTACGTGAAGAAGTACTTCAGATGACTCACTAAATATCGTTGTAAAGTACTGCTCGCTAGCTTCAGCATAAACTACCTCACCTGTTATTAGCGAGTGATCAGAGTACTTAATCTCGTCCTTAATAATGCACTCAAGTATAGCAAGAGCACCCTCGATTCCTGGAGGCTTAATCTTTTTTGATCTCCGTAATTTTAAGCCAGCTGTACTTAGCTTATTTTCTACGTCCCTTCCTGAGACCGACCCGATGTAGTGTACAGCATCTACCATACTGCGTGGTAGCACGTTAATTGTGAATTCGCCTGTTTCTTTTACGTACTGGTACGTGAGCCTCTTGTAAGCTAAGGATATAGCTACTATTGGTGGGTCGACATTTACCGGTGTAGTCCAGGCTACTGTGCAGCCATTTACTTTGCCTTCCTTTGACATAGCAATAACTACGCATGCGGGTCTGGGGTGGAGTAGCCTGGTTACTAATCTTCCGGAGACTTCTTTCATGCTTCACACCGTATTTTATAATTCATTGTAACTTAATATGACATCCTCTTTTTCAAGCAGCTTCACTATTTCCTCAGTTTCTGGTGGTGTGAAGAGCTTGTGCCTCACTCTATCCTCAAATTTCTTAACGCCGAATATGTAGGAGTAGTCTGTCAGCACTTTCTTTCCATCTACCCAAGCCATTATTGGCAGAGGTTTCCTAAAGTAGCCAAAATGACCTTTCTCGCTAAGCATCACTACTGGCAGGTCGGTACCTCGTGCATAGTGCGGTGTAGCAGCTACGCGCGCACCATACTCCTTAATAGCATACTCCCACACTTTCTCATCGCTTTCTCTCCCCACATCTATGCCTAGCTTCGAAGCTATCTCAGTTAAGTCAACTAACTCATCGACTTTCATGTAGGCTACGACGTATACTCCCCTTCTAGAGTTAATGAATGCTCTCCTGATTTCAGTGAAATCTCTTCTTTTACTGAAGAAGTTGCGGGGGTATTTAGCTAATCCAGCAGCAAAGAATATGTAGCTTCCCTTATGCTCCTTAAATTGTTTAGGTATTCTCCCACCAGCCACTCTCCAATAGTCACTATAGACTCCTATGTCTAGTCTCGGATCCCAGTGGGCAATTATTTCATTTACGCTGTAGCTCGAACCATTGAGTAATACGTAATCATTCGGGAGGTACTTGCTTAAGGAGCCCCTACAGCATCGACAAGGAACTCTGTCGTAGCGGTAGAGGACAGCAATGTCCTTTCTTGTTAGTCTACCTATGAACTCAGGTATAGGAAGTAGTTCGAAGCAATCCTTAAACATTGGAGAATAATACCCCCCGTCAGCAGTCTCAAAGAACACGCGAAGAAGAAGAGAGTATCCGTAGGCACTCAACATTCCGCCCAACATAATCAAGTGTTTAAACAATTAAAAACTAAAAACCTAGTTGAAGACACAAAATACGTGATGCTACTTTTCTACATGCTCTAGAACTGCTTCAGTCATTCTCTTCAATTCTCTAAGTATGGTCACTATCTCGTCGTCACGGAGCCCGCTGACCTTTATCATTCCTATGGCCTGCTTCACAGCACGCTTCATGGCTTCATCTTCACTAAGTCCTCTCCTACGCCAGAAGCGCTTTAATCTTAAGGCCGAAATTATAGCTCCTTCAACGTATCGAACTGAGGATTCCTCATTACGCCATACCAGAATCATCCTAACTACCTCGTTAACCATAGTTTACTTAGGGAAAAAAGTTAACTTAGCCTAGTTAATCAGCATTTCACAGGACCAGCTTTACTTGATGATGGCTTATTAGGTATTACGCATACGAACTTGAGTACTTTATTGCCAGTGTTAATGTACTCATGCTCTACATTTGGCGGCACGTAGATGAACGTACCATCTCTGATGACATACCACTTACTTCCTATCCTGATTTTGCCCTCCCCATCCAAAATATATATCTCGTGCTCCCATGGATGGTGGTGAGCTGAAATACTCCCGCCCACTTCTACCTCGAACAATCTCATTGAGAATGTTGGTGCGCCATCCTTCTTGCTTATCAGCCAGCGTATGTACGTCTTCCTTGCAGCATCCGGAGGAACTAAAGAAGCCTTAACTTCTGTATAGTGACCTAACTTCTCACCGCATGGTCCTGTGCTAATTTCGATCACCTAAATTCAATAGCACCAGGAGTAAAAAGCGCTATTAGATATTCAGGGCATGCTAATAACATATTCTTAAAATTACTTTACTGTATTTTTAGAACGGTGAAGCATATGAGAGATGTCAGAGAAGACGTGATAACTAGGTACATAGTAATGAAGAGTGCTGAAGACTGGATTAACTTGAGTAACGTGGACGTAGTCATAGTTGGTGCAGGTCCCTCAGGCATGACTGCAGCTAAGTACCTTGCTGAGAGAGGCTTTAAGG
>CAYQIX010000096.1:0-4335 GCA_964417765.1 uncultured Desulfurococcaceae archaeon | reverse complement strand
GCCTCTAATGCTGTTTCGCACGAACCTCTGCACCAGCAACGAATGCGTCAAGGTTGATGTCCCAACAACAATTAGAGTGCCGGAGGAGCGTATCGCTAACTTTCTGAAGACGTGCTTTAACGCTGAGTTACTGTCCTCAGCTGAGAACTTACGGTGTGTGCTGTATAAGCTTGTTCTACCTGACATGACAGTGTTGTTGTACGGGCGCTACATCTTTGCGGGACTAGAGGAGCATACTTTAGGGAAGAAGGTCAAGCTCAAGCTGAAGTTAACACCCTCTACACTCGTAATCTACACAGAGGATGTCCTCAATCATTACTGGGTGGTATTCTACGTTAATAAGAACGGCGAGCTGGCAACCCCATACGCGGTAACCTGTGAGGATGAAGTTATTGGTGGTGTTAAGGTAAAGTATCTTAAGGTTGTAGTTCCTGGGAAGACATTTAGGTTGCCCTTCGTTGTCGGTGAAGGCAACGCTCTCTTCGAGTCAGTAGAGCCTTACGTGTGTGAGGATGAATTTAAGGGCGAGTTCTGGAGGTGTAAGTTAACGTTAAGCGAAACCACTGAATCATCTAGGAAACAAAGTGGAGAACCGGGAACGAGTTAGGTCTCACAACCCAAACTTCATTTTTGTTCTATGAAAACCTCCATCACAACTCTGCTTTTGGGGTGCCTCCCGTGAGGGTGCTTGAGTTCCCGCAGCGGTGCCCTAGGTGCGGGGCTAGAATGATCCTGGTCAGGCGTGAGGGGACTAACTGCAAGGACAGTGTACGCGAGGTTAGCTACGAGCTGCAGTGCAGTAACTTGGCTTGCAAGATCACTTACATCGTTGCGGCACTCAGAATCAAGCGCTGTAATGGGTACGTCATTGTTAGGGACGTGACGGACTCGGTTATTGACGCCATCAAACTCAATAACGCACTCACTAGAAAGGCGGGAAGGAGGCTTAGACATATTTCTAAGATTCTCTCGGTCATTCCCCCAGCTCCTCATTAGAAGTCACGGAGCCTTAGGGAGTTGACTTTCTAGCCGAGCAATACAGTTAAATACTCACTTACTCTCTTTCGTAAGTACTTGGTGAGGGAAATACCTACTCCAACAATGTACGTAACTAACTACGCTACAAGGTATGTCACCCAAGTTATAGGTGTTGTCACGAGGTACGTCAGTAGGGTAGTGGATGAGGAGGGTAGGGAGAAAACTATTGTTGTTAAGGAGGTCACCAAGTACTTAACACCTGTGAAGAAGCCTGTGAAGCTCACGGCCAAGCTAGTCCGTAGGGAGCCCACAGCTGTGGTGACTCACAAGCTCGTTGAGCGCCTGAAGAAGCTGAAGGCTAGGGCTATGTAGGGTGTGGGCAGTGGCTGGTGTCCGGGAGGTTATTGACCTGAAGAACAGGGTTGTCTCCAGGTTCGTCACTAAGCATGTGCCAGCAAGCACTGTAACTAGGTACGTGACTCGGTATGTGACTAGGCACATGGGGATAATCACTAGGTACGTTGACTACGTGCCTGCAGCCAGCGAGAAAAAGAAGGTGGTTGTCTTTGAGGTGACGCAATTCGTTGATGACCGAAGGAAGATCAGCGTCTACGACCCTACCAGGTTAGTTAAGGGGTTGAGGGGAGATATGGGAGCTATGTAACTTTCGTCAAAAATAGCTTGTTTATTTACTCAGGTGGTATATACTCAAGCTTCACAGCCAAGTAGTAACCTATGCTAAAGGCTACTATGGTGTTGATGAAGCCAGCTAACCCTAAGTTAGCTCCTCCCGGAAGCGGTACGAGCATTATTAGCTTCGTGAAAAGCAGTGTTATCCCTGAGATAGCGGGCAGGAACAGTGACAGGTAAACCATTATACCAGCTATTTTTGCTACCATAGGCATGAATGCAAGCACAGTACCGATTGCTTTGCCGAATATCCCCATGATCATTGATACCAGCCCAAAGAAGGGCAGTATGGTCGCCACACACCCAGTATGTCAAATACTGGTACTCTGTAAGCTGTCAACACAATAATGAACATCATTGACGCTATGAATGAGGCCATCCCTACCTGAAAGAAGAACCTCCCCAATCCCGTAAATATCGTGTTAGCCATAAAATCCACTCCTCAACGGATTTTCAGGAGGATTAAGCAGCTATTTTTACGTATCGCTACATCATTCATTACTTTCATCCTCCATTAGCTGATCCTCGATCTTTTCTATCTCATCCATGAGTTCCTGCCTCGCAAACTCGGAGAACACCTTAGGTGCTAGCCTCTTGGCCTCACGTAGTTGCATGCTCCGCAACCTCAGCTTCTCCTCAGTTAACCTCACGTAGATGGGGTCTGGAGTGAACATCGGTGGGTGAACGGTTCCCGCATACTCGAAGATCTTCCAGGAGCGCTTACCTCGATTCCTCCTACCTAGTGCGGCCTCAGTCTCCACGTCCTTAGCGAACAGCGTCCACAACGTGGTCACAGGCATGTCGCAGACGCGGACGCCCTCGATGGAGATGTCGATGGACTCCCTAACCCCCTTAGCGATGCTCGTATAGGTATCTGACGGTATCAGGATAGCCCCGAAGCCCTCCCTAGCCCGTTTCATTACGTTAGTGACCTTCAGGACGAACTGCCTTACCTCCTTCGTAGCGTGGGCCCAGTACTTAGTTAGGAGTATTGAGGCGTCATCAATGACTAGTGCAGGCAGGAACTCCCTGCAGTCCGTGGTGTACCTGAAGATCTCTAGGGCCTCGACCGGGTTATTGATTATCAGCTTGCTAGACACCCTCATAGCTTCCTCATCACTCATTCCTAAGAACCTGAGTACAGCGTATATGGAGTGATAGGCCAGCGTAGTCTTGCCTGCCCCTAACTGCGAGAATATACCTATCCGCTGCCCAGTCATGGAGCCACCGCTCACGTAGCTCAGGATCGCTAGGAGGATCCGCCTAGCTATGGGGTTGAAGAGCGCTGAGGACTTCCTGACGGTACCGGCGCTTAACTGCTTATTGAGCCACACCTCCTCAGCTAACGCGTCAATAGCTGCCGCTACGAAGCGCTCGTGATCTGCACTAAACTCCTTCATCGTTGAGGATTGCAGAATGTCAATCATTAACTGAGTAAAGGACTTCCCGCTTCTAGACCTAAACGGTAACTTATTAGCGAGTCCCCAATCGAGGAACTGCACAGCGAAGAGCAGCTTCGCTAGCCGCTCCTTAACGTAGATCGCCTGGGAAGCAGCGAAAGTATATCTCTCCGCAACACTGATCTTCCAGCTCACGTAGGGGTAGATGGATACCTTAAGCTTATTCTCAGCCGACCTAATCTGCCTACTTAAGTCCCTCACCTTACCGCCGTCCCAGCCAGAGAGCAACCTCTTAGTAGCCTCAACCACAGAGAGCTTCTCCTCAGCAGAACGCCTCCACTCACGCAACTTGAGCACCTCCTAGAAGTTCATTTAGTTTAGGGAGAACGACCTCCTCGTATGCTTGGTCGGCCCTAGCCCTTATCTTGGAATAGGACTCTTCGCTGACGCCTAGGTCACTGTAGCGGTTCTGGATGAAGTCACGAATTTCCTTCGAAATACCTAGATCCTCCATCAACTGGTAGTGTGCCTTCCGCACTAGCTTGGGCCTCAGGAGCCCGCGCTTCCTCGCGTAGGTGCTCACGTTCTTGTCGGTGACCTTGAGGTTTGCTCTGAGTATTATCCTGTACAGGAATTCAGGCATCCAGAGGTACTCGCAGATCTTATACCCTCTATTATACCCCATATTCACCCTCACGGCCTCTCCGAGGTAGACGGCCTCGAACCTGCCTGCGTTATTGACTAGGTGGCAGGCCTCGTCGAGCCTAGCTCCTGAGTAAGCCATAACCAAGTAGACTAGCCTGTAGTCCCTCCTACTTATCTTCTTAATAGTGCCGACAACTTCTGAGAACGGTACCTCAGGTGCCTTACCTTTCTTCTTTCCCTTTTCGCGTGGTTGCACTGACTTGACTAGCGCTTTAATTCTCTCTTTATCCTCAAGTGAAATCGCCTTTACCTCCCACAGGTACTCAGCTATCTTTCGCAGAATGTTAGCATACCATTTGTTCTTAACTAACCTAGGTATGTCTCTAAAGTTAATCACGGTCGGCAACTTATCGAAGACACTCATGTAGTCCTTAAGTGAGTGCTTAATCTTCCTTGAGAGCCACGCCTCGAAGTCGGCTCTGTCAGGCTTAATGATTTTACCACCTTTGCCGCCACCATTAAACTCATAATTACTGGGGTAAAACTCCATGACAGAACCACTTGCGAGCCGGCCTGCCACGCCGGAAATCCCGGGTTCAAATCCCGGCCGCCGCACCATACC
>CAYQIX010000095.1:0-4347 GCA_964417765.1 uncultured Desulfurococcaceae archaeon | reverse complement strand
TCGTATGGCAGTAGAGAAAAAGAAGATCTTGGTTTCTAAGGAGTTTCTAGCTATGATAGCAGCAGGAAAGGTAAGGTATGTTGAGGGGCCTAAGATAAGATTAGGTAGGTGGGTTCTGAAGAAGAAGAAAGGTGAATTCATTGGTTGTGAGGGTGAGGATAAGGATTAAGGTGGAGAGTACAGGTAGCTCTACTGACTTAGTAGTACTAGCTAATGGAGGGGCTGAGAGCCCTCGACCATGCATTGTTGTAGGACCTGAAGTAGCTGAGGCACTAGGGCTCTGGCCACCGAATAAGGCTGAGGTGTACCTAGTTGAGGAAGCCTCATCAACCACCGAAGCGTACGTGCTGCCTAATTCGGTCATTCTTGAGCTTCTTGATGAGGAGGGCAATGTCTTGAGTGCCGTGAGAGCTGACATAGTTATTCAGGAGGGTCTGAGCGAGCCATTAATTACTGACATCACTATTGATGAGTTAGGCATTCAGGTTATTAGCTTCAGTAGGGGCTTATGGCGGCACAAGAACGACCCACCAGGTAAAGTGAGGAGGAGCCCTGAGCAGTGACTACGCTACATTATTCCTTAGGAACCATGTTTAAAGTCAGTGCTAATACTATTAGCAGCATGCAGAGAGTACTACTTGACGTACTTTGCTAGTTCCTTGAACTCGCTGAGAACTTTCTTGAGTGCGCTGAGGTAGTACCTTCTTGAGTACCCGCAGAAGCCTAGGTCTGCTGGGTAGGGCGTCGCTGCTACGATGTACTCTACGTACCCTCCCTTAATCCCTGCTACCTGTGCTGCGACGACGTGCGGCTGCTTCGATACGTACTTTACCTTCCTTAACCTCCTCTTAATGATCAGTTCCTCAGGGTCTATGCTGCCGGTCAGCACCTTCTCCATCCAGCCCTCAACAACCTTGAGTGCCTGGCTTACTGCCTCAGTGAACTCCTCCCTAGTCCTAGCTCTAGCTAGCACCTCTATCGCTTCCTGCTGTGCTCTCCTAACTACTGGCGGGTAGGCCTCACTAACCGCCTTAATGCCCTTGACCTTAATGCCTCCTCCCCTCAGCTTCCCGAAGTACTTTGTCGGTGCTCCAGCACCCTTACTTGTTGGCGGGAATGCTACCCAGTCGTAGAGTGCCTCTACCTTAACGCTAATGCCTACTTCCTCAGCTATGGCCTCAGCTAGCCTCACGTAGTCCTCTTCCTCAGCTCCTTCCTTAGTCACGAATATTGAGTCAACTATAGCGTGCAGTACCTTAAAGCCCTCGCGCTCAGCTACAGCTACCGCCTTCTTGAGGGTGTCCCTAGCTAGCGCTGTAACTGACTCATAAGCCTCTATCTTACCGAACCTAGCGTTCCTGTACCCTAAGTACCCGAATGAAGCTACGAGAACCCACTTGAGAGCTGCCTGCCTCTCATCGAGGACCTCCCTAAAGTACCTGTCAGCCCCCCTCATAGCTTCCTTGATTCTCTGCCTCCTCCTCACTAAGCCCTCAAGTACCGCAGGGACCACGCCCCTGACGTCTAGGCAGATCCTGTGCCCTACCTCAGGTACCTCGAAGTAGCTGCTGCAGTCAGGCCTCCCTACGGTCTCTGGCGAGATGTTGTACTTAGCTATTATTGTTGGGTAGAGTGAGTTGAAGTCTAGCTGAGCTACGTTGAAGTACACGCCCGGCTCTGGCGTGAGGACTATGCCTCCCCTATCAGCCCTGACCAGCTCGCTCACGGGCCTGAAGGACTCTACCCTAGCTGGCCTCTCAGGGACGAGGCACCTCCTCCTGAGCGCCTCGAGGCCCTCGACAGTAGTGAGCACCTTACCTATTGTAGCGCTAGCGAGGAGCCTCAGCGGGGTCCAGGAGATCCTGCACCACTCTATTAAGCCAGTAACCCCTACTAGGGACGTGTCTGAGCAGATCTTGACGGGGGGCTTAAGCACCTCAGGGTACTCCCGAGCTACCTCCTTGAGGGGGCCTGAGTACAGCAGTATGTGCGCTTCCGCGAGCACGTCCGAGTAAGTCACTAAGTCCCTTAGCTCGCCCTGGACCGACTCGCCGTTGCACCTCAGCGTGAATGCCCCTGACCTCTTACTGAGGTGTAGCTCAATCACCCTGTATGGTGGAGGCCTGTAGAGCGGGTCGCTCAGATCCTCCACCGTCTTGAGCTTCACAGGATCTACCCTACTGCATGGGTTGAGCTCAGCCCTCCAGAGCGCTTGTGTCAGGGGGTGTGGGTACGTGTTAACTCTCTCGCCGACACCTAGCTCCTCAGCTCTCTCAGTAACCTCCTTAACTGCCCTCAAGCTCTCTGTCAGCACCTTAACGACGGGTACCTCCCTATCGTACCACGGCGGGGCCCTCCAGAACTCAACGCTCGCTGCCAGTACTTGAGGGTGCTGCATGACCGCCTCAGCTAGCTCCTGCGGGCCTAGCTTCCTAGGGAGTAGGTAGGCCGCGTAGCTCAGCTTAATGAATGCCTTCCTAGTGCCGCCGAACCTATTGACTAGGACTACCTCAGCACCACCATCCCGAGCCCTCACATCAAGTACCCACTCACTCAACCCTCAAGCACCTCCTGTAGAGCTCCGCAATCATTGAGAGGAGTACGACCTCGAGCGGGTCTAGTGGGGGGCCTGCTGCTAGGTAGGCATCGTGGAGTACCTCAGCGTACTTCAGAGCCTCCTCGAGCGCCTTCCTCAGCTCCGGGTCCCTCACGTACTTGATCACGCGCTCGAGCCTAGCGACCTCAGCCCTCAGTGTTGCCCTTAAGGTAGGTGCTGTCCTACCCATTAGTGGCCACCTAGCCACTCAAGCAGCGTCCTCCTAGCGGTAGGTGGGATCAGGAGGTCCTCAGGCTTGAAGTACGTCACTGCGTACGGCTTCATGGGGTGCTTGACGAGCTCAGCCTTAATCCCTAGTCTGCCCTTACTGAGCCTTACCAGGACATGTATGCTGTGGTGGTGGAATGTCCCTCCCTCAGGTGCTCGGGCACCGAACCTCGACACTCTATTAAATACGGCTACCTCGACGCCACCGTGAATGAGCTTCCTCATCCCTGCAGTGACGGCCGTCCCTAGCCAGTACTTCTTAGGGTCGCTCGGGAGGTGGAGGTAGGGGTCAACAACCAGCACCTTCCTAAAGCCCTCAGCTAGGACCTTGTCAAAGAGGGCTAGTGTGTCCTCGACCTTGAAGCCCCTAGCAACCAGCACCTCACCGCAGCGGGCTCTGAGGACTCTCACCAGCCTAGCCATGAGGTAGGGGTCCAGCCCGCCGAAGTCCTGCGTGAGGACCACAGCAACCCTATCACTAACAGCGTTAACGACAGCTACCCTGTGCATCAAGACATTAACTACGCTCCAGTCACCGAAGAACTCCACAGCCCAGCCGCCAGGCAGCGGGCTAACCAGCCAGTCTAGAGCTGGGATAGCGGTAGTGATCACAGCCCCCTACAGACGCCCCGACGGTAATACCAATTAAAATAGAGTGAAACAAAGTACCACACACCCAGAGACCTAAGTGAAAGTAAACACTACTTTACTTAACTTTGAAGGCCTAAAAGTAGCTGGGATCGTGAACACCTCCGCACTCATTAAGAGCAAGTACCTGATTTCCAAGTAATTTCTTAGTTTTCCTAGCAGGAGCATTTCCTCTTTGATTCAGGCTTGAGGTAGTGTTAAGACATTTTAAATCTGCGGCAGTACTACATGTGTAGTATCTGCTGCTCAAGGTAGTTAAGGTATGAGAAGGCTAACGCTACGTGCTTACAGAGCCCTAATTGTTGCGGCAGCAAGTACTACGTATTTTCTCTTTTATTTCGGTAGGTACAACTATAGTGCTGCTGGACCCTTCATAAAGAGTGAGCTACTGTGGACTCCGTTAATGTGGGGGGTATTTACATCCCTACTGACTACTGGGTATGCTGTGGGGCAGTTAATTAACGGGTTTTTAGTAGATCGGTTCGGCCCTAGAAGAGTCTGGGGTTTAGGAGGTATTCTGTCGGGCCTAGCAAACTTAGCAGTTAGTTCAGGCTGGTCATACAGCGTCATGGCGACTGCTTGGGGCATTAACGGGTATGCTCAAGCAACCGGCGCACCTTCGTACAGTAGGCTCTACTCTAACTGGTTCCCGGAAGGTAGGAGGGGTTTGCCAGCATCAATAACTAATAGTAGCAGACTGATTGCAGCGTCTGCTTGCCTCCCTCTCCTGTCGCTAGTTGCTGTAGCTTACGGGTGGAGAATGTGCTTCATTATACCTGGACTCATACTGATTCCTGTAGGAGCACTCACCTTACTTCTGCTTAAGGAATCACCTAGTGATGTCGGACTTGAGGCTCCGTGGGTGAAGCACCCAG
>CAYQIX010000094.1:0-4404 GCA_964417765.1 uncultured Desulfurococcaceae archaeon | reverse complement strand
AGAAGTCCGGGGGAGGCGGGATAGAAGTTAAGGCACCGCGTCCAATACCTAAGATATATGAGTGGCTGTATAGGGTGGACGATGGCTTTAGGAACGTTATTGAGGAGGTAATTGAGAGCGGTTCTGAGAGGATATAAAGCTCCTCAACTGGCTTATTAGCTCTATTAAGAACTATTTGTTGGTTGCACGACCTTAGCTGGTGGCTGTTGAGTTGAAGGTATCTATCCTAGTACCTTACACCTACGTGAGGTACAGGGCTAAGAGAAGGGTTAGGGAAGTTTGTATAGATTCATTTACTATAGCTAATGTTTCGAGGCCTTTCAGGATAGCCTTCACTATTTACCCTTACAGGAGTGTTCAGGAGTACGAGGTTAGCCCGTGGGGCAGCGGACATCACGGTGCATCGATACTGCTAAGGAGGGAGGTACCGTCGTGGGAGGTTCTAGGTAAGGTTATCGACATATACAGGAGCATTAAGTCGAGTTTACTATCGAAAGCTAGGGAAGCGCACTTTGCTCACTTAATTGACGTTGTTGTATCAGGTATCATAACTCCTCAATTAAAGAAGAGGCAGGAGAGACTGGGTGAGGAATTAGGTGAACTAATAATTGCTGCGTCATTTCTTGACAGCGTACTTGGGAGTGAGGTAATTAAGGAGGACCCGCTCATTGAGGATGTCAGAGAGACTGTACTGACGGTGTCCGCGGAGATCAAGGATAGTGAGCTGACGATAGACTCATCGACCCCGCTAGGAAGAATTTACAGATGGTTACTAAGAGTGGATAGTAAGTTCAGTAGCATACTTATGAAAGAGGTTAGAGCTATGCTCTGAGAAGGTTTGGTGATCTACACCTTCAGAGATTCAGCAACAATTTCAATGATGTCGTAGACTTCAGCACCTAACTCACTGAACAGTATTTTCGCGTCAGGTGAAGCAACAGCAATTACGTTAGCCACGTCTCTAAGCTCACGGAGTCTCTCAGCAGCTACCTTCTTAGCTAGCTCAGGATCAATAAATGCGAGAAGGGTGCAGTAGCACCCAACGTCAAAGACTTCTCTTCCGCGCCTTATGGGCAGCTTAACATCAAGGCCAGGTATTAGCTTGAGCAACTCCATCGCACTATTTGAACCAAGCCCACGAGTCAGAGCCCACGAATCGTGAAGTACCACAGTTTTCCTTACTTCACTAAGTTCCCTACCACTGAGGAGGTCCTTAAGAACCTCAGCTACGTAGTAAACCTTTAGCGGAACTTTAAGGCCTAATCTCGGGTACAGCACTCTGTAGGTGTACGCTACTACAGGGCATGAGGTAATTGCGTACTCCCAGCTGAAACTGCTGAGCGCTTCTACATTAGCTCTAGCTAGCTCTTTGAATAAGTCATCAGCACCCATGTAATAAGCGTGAATACCACAGCATGATTCCTTAGGCAGTGTAGCTAGATCAATGCCTAACTTACTAAATACCTCAAATGTTAATCTAGCTAAGTCACGCACGTGGTGCCTTACCGTACAGCCCCTTATGTAGAGGACCTTACCCTTACGTGTCAGCTCAGCAGACTTGCTGCCATATAAGAATCCGTGATTTCTCAAATTCTCTTCAATTCTCTTAAGGCTCTCAGGCAAGATTCCCCTACGCCTCAACTGAACTTTTACTTGGTGAGTAACATCTGGTATAGAAAACTCAAATGGGCACCAGATGCTGCATGCATTACAGTTTAGGCAGGCGTAGAGAGGCTTGACGTTTTCTTCTGTGGGCTCTAGTACCTTGTTCTTAATGTAATAAGCTACCCTAGCCCGACCTGCTGGTGAGTACGTTTCACTCCCTAAGACTACGTGTATTGGGCAAGAGAACTTACACATGTTAGGGCATAGAGCACACTTAATTAAGTCTTCAACACTCTTCAGCTTCCCTGTTATGTATGTGGTCACTAAACGCACAGCAGTGCCTAGACCCTTCTCTTTTGCTGCCTCAATGATCCAGTCTCTTTCACTCACTGTCAGCACCCCATGTTACTGGGATTCATTATTCCTTTTTCGTCAATTGCGTTCTTCAGCTTCTTTAACAGCTCGTAGGCTTCATCACCTAGCTCCTCCCTCAGCCACGGCGCTCTGACCCTGCCTACGCCGTGGTGATGGCTTATCGTCCCACCTATTCTGAGCACTACCTCCATTACAGTCTTTAACACTTCAGAGTGGTACTCGTAAGGACTTGTACCTGTAGGAGGTAAGCCACTGAATGTGAAGTGTAGGCACAGGCCCTGCGGGTAGAAGTGGGAGGCATGAGCTGAAGCTACTATTGTGCCCTTGACCTCATTCATAGCCTTAATTACCTCATGGTAGAGCCTGGTCGCCTTAGACCAGGAGACAGCTACCTCAATAGTATCGAAGACGAAGCCTAACGGGGCGTACTCTGAAGCCTCCTTAACAATGAATCTAGTCCTCAACCAGTGGTTAACTGGCTCCTCACCTAGTTCTTCACCGCCGAATATCTCCTTAATTATGCTGACCTCGGCATCAACTATCTTGCTGTTTCCTTCAACAATAAATATCGTCACTGACTTACCCTTAACTCCCTCAATCCAGTAGAAATGCCTAAGAGTCTCAACACCGTCGTACACTCTAATAACTGCTGGTCTTGCTCCTGCCCTCACGATTTTCTTTACATACGTAAGTGCTTCCTCAAAAGTCTCGGTAGCGAAAGACAGCTTAGCCCTCCTTTCGGGATAGGGCCACACCCTTAAGGTAGCTTTAGTCACTATACCATATATGCCTTCGGAGCCTACGAAAAGCTTCCTTAGGTCAGGGCCGGTTGCTGTTCTAGGGTGAGGTTTTAGTGAAACTACTCTACCTGGAGGTATGACTACCTCAACACCTAGAAGAACATCCTCTACACCCCCGTACTTAGTTGAGAACTGTCCAATAGCCTTAGTAGCTACCCAGCCACCTACAGTCGACTCGTAGAGCGACTGAGGAATGTGGCCTAATGTGTATCCTCTGTGGTTAAGGTACTCTTCAAGAATCCTTCCATTAACACCTGCTTCAGCAGTAACTATCAGGTCATCTTCATTAAGCTCTATCGCTCTCATCCTCTTCAAGTCAATTACTATGCCTCCTCGCTCGGGTGCAAAGCCTCTTAAGACCCCGCTGCCGCCACCGTACGGGTAAATGGGTATGCTACTTACATAAGCGTATCTAACGACCTCTACTACATCATCAACTGATTCTGGCCAGACAACCACGTAAGGTAGGGTGTCTAGCTCAAGGTTCAGTAGCTTGTGTAAGTTTATTGGTGAGTAGTCGTGACTGTAAATAAGTATGTCAACAGGTCTATTAGACACCTTATCAGTTCCTAGAAGTTTAACCAAGTCTTTATAGATCCTTCCAGAACTGCCTACTGCTTTAGCTAATTTGTCAATTAACACAGTCATTAATGATACCTCCTGACCCTAAAAGTAGTGTATTTGAGCGTATTAATTACTTTAGCGATTCATAGTGATTTGCGTACTTACTTGAGCAGATCAATTCTACCTGCAATTGAGTTCCGGCGGCTAATGAGGAGAGGTTTTGAAAAGATTCTTTAGTGCTTGAGCATCAGCGATTCATACTTCTTTAAGTGCTCAACAGCTTCTGAGACGTCCATGAATAACCTGTCGACCCGCTCGACATCATCAACAGTTACTTTCTCTGAGCCCCTCAGCTTGGCATTCTCTGCTGCTATACTCAGCAGCTGGACAGCGTAGCGCAGACTGCACTTACTTCCTATATCTGTCAGCTTCTTGAGAGCCTCTTGATCGATATCTATTTCTTCCTCCCTAGCTCTTATCCTGAGTATCTCCATTATGCTCTCAGGGTCATAAGTCTCAGTCCCTATAATCACTGCCCTATCAAGTAAGTCTGGCGGGAACCCTAGAGGCGCCTCGACATCCGTACCTCTAATCTTAGCGAAGCCCCTGTTAGTTGCCAGTATTATTATCGGTGCTAGCTCACTTTCGACTGCCCTGCCAAGGAATGCGAAGCACTCTATGTCGAGCATGTGTGCGTCATCAATGAAGAGCACGCCTGGGTGCAGGAAGGCCTTGCCCTGGTCGACCCACTCCTTGACCTGCCTATCTACCTCAGCAATAACCTCTGGGCTTATCTCCTTCTCTTCAGGCCCTCCAAAGAAGAGTGAGAGGAGCCCGCCAGCTCTCCTCCTAGCAGCCATCCTGTCTAGGTCAGCTAGCGTCAGGTGATACACAAACTCCTTCTCTTTCTTAACCTTACCCTTAGGCCTAGGTACTTTGAACCTGCTCCCAACTTCATAGTACTTTGCGTAATCACTCTCTTCACTGATTCCCAGCACCGACACACGCCCTGTCTCAGCATCTATCTGAATTACGTAGCCCTCCTTAACGCCCTGCTGAA
>CAYQIX010000093.1:0-4461 GCA_964417765.1 uncultured Desulfurococcaceae archaeon | reverse complement strand
AGATCTATCCTCTCCCTAGCGGTTAGCTTCCCCCTAGCGTGCTGCTTCTCGATAGTCTCCTTGCCTCCGCCGAGCAGCGCTTTCTCCCGCAACTCCCTAAGCTTAAGTATCTCGGGCCTCTCGTCCATGCTCAATAACCATTAAGTAATAAAGGCGAACCTAAATTAAGTTAACTACAAATTATGGCTGCAGGGCAGCTAACTACTTAGAAAGTACTTGACACAAAAATACTACTTATTGAGTTCGAGCCACCTCAGGTACTCTATAGTGTCAGTCACCATTACCTTAGCAGTTCTCCAAGCCGGGCCTGCAGGTCCTATGACGATCATGCGCTCACCCTCAACAATGAATTCAGCGCCGCTGAACATCCCTGTGAGTGAAGCAAGCGGGCTACTTAGCGGGAGCTTCTCAGGCCCTACATAATACCTCTTCTTCTCTAAGTCAGCTACTCCTAGGTACCTAATTCTATAGCCTTGCTTCGGACCTTTAGCAACCTCCTCTGCAGGTACCTCCTCAAGAGGCTTTCTGTGAATGTCGTTAATAGTTACGTTTTCTCCAGTCAGTATTGACGCCATGATCGCTACCTTAGCTGCTAGGTCCCAGCCATGAGTATCCACGGTGGGGTCTGGCTCAGCTAGCTTAACCTCTATAGCTTCCCTCACGGCCTCCTCATAGGTGCGCCCTCCCTCCATAAGTGACAGGATGTAGTTGGTTGTAACGTTAAACATAGCTCTAAAGTACTTAACCTCCCTGCCGCGCAAGCCTTCAGCTATATCTGTAAATGGTGTCCCAGCAGCTACAGTTGCCCTATACCCTACAAAGACCTTCTTCTTAACAGCATAATCCATGAACTCTCTGTAGCCTAGCGCCAGCACTGTCTTATCTGCAGTAATTATACTTACGCCGCAACCCACTAGCTTGTAGTAAATCGACTTATTCGGCTCACCTGTCCTGTAGCTTGGAGGGATCGCTACGTATGCTAGGTCAGGATTTATACTGCTAATTAGCTCGTCTATACTGAATCCAGTCCTAAACTTTGGGTGCTTACTCAAATTCATGTCCTTGATCGCCAGCTCATAGAGCGCTCTCAGGTCACTCCTCTCCTGAATCAGGACCCCGCCTCTTGATGATAGTGCACCAGCAACATCAACACCCATCTTACATTCAGTAAGTTCCTTTAGGAGTGCCCTGCCGACGTTGCCGAAGCCTATCAGGACAGCTTTTACCGGCATAGAGGGTACCTCTACTACATTAGTTTAGGCTAGTAACTTTAATTCATCCTTTAAAGCATCTAATATAGGAGTAACTGCTGGAGTGGATGACTGTCCCTACCCACTCTAACCGAGTGAGTGAGGGAGGGCCCCGCGAACGGACACTCCGCACTAAATTCTGCCTGACTTAATGAGGTTTCTTAAGTTACGCAGCTTACCTGCTAATCTATTTCTGAACTCACCTACATCCTCAGCTACTGCGTAGTAGCCGTGAGGTACGTAGTCAAGGTACCCGCACTCCCAAGGAACTTCAGTAGCTTTAGAAGACGGTGCAATCTTAGCTATCACGGATTTCGTCATCCCGCCAGGCCTTAGTGCAATGATGTATGAGTCTTCAGGGAACTCAGCTATGATTACTGCGCAGTCGCTGCTGACGCGCTTAATTACCTTCTTAGCACCTTCACTCCTGGCTACTTCCTCAGCTGCTTGAGAGAATGCGCCTAAGTCAAGCATTACATGACCCAACAGTATAATAAGGTGAGGAACTATATAATGTTGTGTTGAGATGCTGAAGGACCCGAAGCTGAGGGAGAGGATAGGTGTTATAGGTGAGTTAGCATCGCACATCGAGCTACTGAGCAAGCTATGTGGGAGCGACTTATGTAGGACACTAGCACTGAGGTACGTAGTCCTCCAGCTAGGCATTCACTTCAAGGCGCTCTGCAACGACTTAATAGGTAGTTTAAGTGAGTGCTTAGCAATACTTAAGGACGTAGTTGGTAGCGACGGAGTGAATACGATAGCTAGGTGCATCGAGGTATATGAATCAATCGTTAGCGGTGAGGAAGTGCCAGATGAAGTAGTTGAGTACATAGCTGAGAATGTGCTGAAGACGTACATGGATCTGTCGAGAGGGCTGAGCAGCAACTCCTACAGCTAGGCGAAAATGGCGGAAAAACACTTATTTACTGATTACCGCAACTCTACAAGGCTTAGTACACAATACTACATTACCTGAAGTCCTTAGTAGGTGATTTAGCATGACCTCCCCTAAGGTACGTGTGCTAGCTATAAACGCGTCTCCGAGGAAGTACGGGAGCACGTTTAAGCTACTGAAGGTAGCTGTTGAAGCAGCAGAACGTGAGGGTAGTGAAGTAGAGCTAGTGCACCTGTACGACTACGACATAAAGCCTTGTGTAGGGTGCTTAAGCGATATTCAGGAGGCGTGCAGGTACCCCTGCATGCTAGAGGATGGCGGTAGGGAACTGATTGAGAAAGTATACAAGTCAGATGCCCTCATAATAGCTACGCCGATATACTGGTACGGGCCGTCAGGACACCTAAAAAACCTAATAGATAGGATTACGTGCTTGGAGAACATGATATTCATTGATGGCAGGTCGTGGGCTGAAGGCAAGGCAGCAGGCTTCATAGCAGTAGGTGCTGACAGCGGGAACATCTCAGCTATAGCGTACTTAATGGTCGTGCTGAATTCCATGGGCTTCATAATACCTCCGTGGGCACTGGCCTACCACATAGGTAGTGAGGATGCTCTAGACAGACATGAGTCAGTCAGTGACGCAGCTAACGTAGGTGCCTTAGTCGTGAAGGTAGCTAAGCTAGTTAAGGGTATCAGCGAGTGGTACAACCCGAAGCTAATTGATGAACTAGGTGGCGAGGAATTCATTAAGTCAGTCAGAGATGAGGCGGAGAATATTAAGGTTGTGGAGTACCGCAAGAGAAAGGAATTAATTACTAAGTTAATGAGGGGGAGCGAGTAGCTGCTAGGGCCTCAAGTGAACCTTCACCTGATCCCTCTCAAGCGACCTCCTAAACGCCTCCTCAGCCTCTCTCAAGCTGTAGGTAGAGGTTACTAGCTCCCTAACATTCACTACC
This sequence comes from uncultured Desulfurococcaceae archaeon, assembly GCA_964417765.1. GTDB lineage: Archaea > Thermoproteota > Thermoprotei_A > Sulfolobales > NBVN01 > B83-G16. Next base: position 1,354 of record CAYQIX010000093.1, on the reverse strand, counting down.
CCGTCCCTGAGCATCCTGATTGCTGGCTTAAATGGGCCGCACCTGCTGCACACGATCCTTAACTCCTTCACGACAGCTAGTGTGTAGTTAAACCTTACTGGCTCCCCGTGGGTTGACTTAGCAGCTACCACAGCCCTAGGCTTAGCAATACTCACGGCGAGGTCGAGGCCCTCAGGGCTTCCGGTAGCTTCAACAACATAGTCAAATCCCTGACCCTCATGGGTGTTCTTCTTAATGAAGTCAAGCACCTCCTCATACGTTAGAACGTAATCGGCGCCCAAGCGCTTAGCTAGGTTAGCCTTAGGTGAGTTAGGCCTCGCAACAGCTACTATAGACTCAAGTGAGTAGTGTTTAAGTACTTGGAGGAAAAGGAGCCCTACAGTGCCTATACCTATGACAGCAATGCTCGATCCTGGCCTAGGCGGTTCCAGGTCAATGGCCTCAAGCACCGCAGCTAAGGGCTCTACGAAAGCTGCTGTTGCTGGATCCAGACCGTTCACTAAGTGGACATTACTGTAGGGTACTGCAACATACTCGGCCATGCCGCCATCGATAGTAATACCCAGCACCTCCCTGTAAGGGCAGTGTGTCTTAAGGCCGTTGAGGCAGAACCAGCACTTACCACACGATATGTTTATTTCAGTAGTTACTCTCGCACCAACGATGTCCTTAGGGACGCCGCCACCAACCTCTACTACAATCCCTGCGATCTCGTGACCAGGTATGATAGGTAACTTACCGGGTATGTAGCTTCCTCTGTAGAAGGCTTTATCAGTACCGCAAATTCCTACTTCCTCAACCTTAATTTTGACCCAACCCGAAGAAACTTCAGGGTCAGGCACATCCTCCACGGAAATCTTTCCAGGGGACTTAAGCAGTACTGCAAGCATTGCGAGGCCCGATGAAGTAGATGTCGGGCAGAATTAATCTCTTTACTTTTCATGCTTGATGGGCAGGAATATCAAATTAAGAAGGCTCTAACTGATTTATCCTGGGTGATGAAGCTCACGGTACCTTGAGAGGTGATGAGTCACCTCCCTTCACTGAATACCCTCCTCACAATTGTTTCAGCTGATGAAAGAACATACTTGAATTTATCTTGGCTGGGCTAATAAAATCCATATAAATTAAGTATTATCCACTACGGAACAGTTTAAAAAGTTTATGTATTTCACATCTCTCACAAATAAGTAATGCTTAAAGCCTGTCCACACCTTTTGCATTAGGTGTGATGCTGTGTCAGGTGACGTAACGGCAAAGTCAGCTCAAGCGGGGTTGGCAGAAGATAGGGTAGTTGGCAGGCACGTGTTTGCCAATCTATATGACGTAGACCCTAAGATACTAGATGATGAAG
>CAYQIX010000092.1:0-4461 GCA_964417765.1 uncultured Desulfurococcaceae archaeon | reverse complement strand
CCGTTCGAGAACGGATACTTAGTTGGACCTTACGCGCTGCTGCTTAAGGAGTCCATAAAGTCAAGGCTCGACTCGATAATGCTACTCACAGAGTCGTTCCTAGAGTTCCCTGACCCTGAGGCATCAGCTAAGAATATAGAGATATTCTCTAAGATCATAAGAAAACCCATAGACGTTAAGGACCTCCTCGAGCAGGCTGAGGTAATCAGAATTAGAGCTAGGGATGCAATGAAAAATGTAGTACGTAATCTAGCACAAATGAGGAAAGAGTACGAATACACGCCACCCCTACACATATAGCTAAATTGATGGGTGGAGTAGATGCCGGGGGAGGACGAGTTCGAGAGGCTCTGGAAGAGAATAAGGGAGGTTGAGAAGAGTATTAGAGAGTACGTTGAGGAGGAATTCAGACGAGCGCTTGAGGACATAAGGAGTGAGTTAAGGTCTATCGATAGGATGCTGATGCCCTCATGGTCTCATGAGGGGTACTTAAGGCCTCTATACACAGTCAAGGATGTAGGTAACGCCTATGTGATATATATAGATCTGCCTAAAGTAGATGAAGGGAGTATCGACGTCAGATTTAGGGATAATCTGGTAATGATTAAAGCTAAGCTGAAGGAAGGGCTCACCCTGTCTAACTGGAGTAGCAGAGGAAGCGAGGTAAGATTCTATGAATATAGGGAAGTGATAGAACTGCCTGTAAGAATAGACCCCAAAAAGGTGAGGGTCAGCGTCAAGCGCGGTAGAGTGCAAATAGTAGTTCCTAAAGACTGAATTTTCACTGCAGAAGCACACGCATTGCGTGAATCCATGCGATGAGGGAGTTTTTAAAGGTTAGCTTACACCATAATTGGAGTCTGGTGAGTAACCATGTCCAACATTGAAGTAAGTCAGCGCAGGGCTGTTAGAGAGGAGTTAATAAAGTCAGGTGTTAATCCCTACCCACACACACCTAAGTATGTCCCGACGCCCGTTAAGGAAGTCATCTCCAACCCTCAGGTAGGATCCTTAGTAGCTATTGCTGGCAGGGTAGTCTCGGTCAGGAGGCACGGCAAATTAGTGTTCATCGATGTGGTGGATGACGGGTATAGAATTCAGTGCATGCTTAATATGGCCGTAGTAGGTGACGAGAGGTTCAAGTGGTTCATGAGGTACATCGACCTAGGAGATTTCATAAATGTGTTCGGTGAATTATTCTATACTAAGAAAGGAGAGTTGACCCTGAATATTAAGGATTACCAGTTGCTAGCTAAGGCACTGAGGTCCCCTCCAGTCAAGTGGGGGCACAAGTTACTAGATCCTGAAGTCAGGTACAGAAAGAGGTATCTAGACCTAATGATGACTCCTGACGTCAGGAAGATATTTGAGATAAGGTTCAGGACTATTCAAGAGATAAGGAAGTTCATGTGGGATAGAGGGTATATTGAGGTAGAAACACCTGTTCTACAGCCAGTGTATGGAGGAGCGGCTGCAAGGCCTTTTAAGACGCATATATGGGCCTTAGATGAAGAGTGGTATCTGAGGATAAGTCTTGAACTCTACTTGAAGCGTCTGATAGTTGCTGGTTTTAATAAAGTATTTGAAATAGGCAAGAACTTCAGGAATGAGGATATAGATGTACTCCACAACCCCGAATTCACCATGATGGAATCTTACGAAGCATATGCCGATTACAACAGCATAATGAGGTTGACAGAGGATCTCATCAGCACAGTGGCAGCTAGGGTCTTAGGGACTACGAAGGTTGAGTACCCAATTAACGGTGAGAGAGTGAAGATAGATTTAAGCCCACCATATAAGAGGGTAAGGCTAGTTGACGGGCTGAGGGAGTTCGCGGGAATTAATGTGGATGAGCTAAGTGATGACGATATAAAGGATCTTCTGAGGCAGCATAAAATAACGTTAAGTGGCGGGTACGACAGAGGAAGAGCAATAGTTAAGTTATTTGACAGGCTTGTAGGTAGAGAGCACTTAATACAGCCCACGTTCGTAATCGACTTCCCGGCATCGTCATCACCTCTAACTAAGCCGCACAGGCAGAACCCGAAGTACGCTGAGAGGTTTGAACTATATATCGCCGGCATAGAGTTAGCGAATGCGTACACGGAGCTCAATGACCCTGTACTGCAGGAGGAGTACTTCAGAAGAGAAGAGGAGAGGCGTAAGGCCGGTGACTTAGAGGCTCACCCCTATGACTGGGACTTTGTCGAAGCACTTGAGTACGGCATGCCACCGACTGGCGGGCTAGGTGTAGGTATAGATAGGCTAGTTCTGATATTTACTGGCATGACATCGATCAAGGAGGTAATACTGTTCCCAATGCTCAAGAAAGGTGAAGTAACTTCTTCGAAGAAGGAATAATGTATCCTGGATTTTCGTAAGCACCAACAAGTATTATGTAATAGCCATCAGGTATAACCTCCTCTAATACGCCTTTAACTAGCACATTTCCGCCTAAGTAGAGTAAGTAAGAGAATATCCCTTCGTAACTTACGACGTACTTTATTAAATTCTGCTCAATTCTCTTGCTACTTCCTATTATCCTCAGATCAACTACCCTATCTACTGACGCTTTTGACGGATAGAAGAGGGCAGTGCACTCACCACCTCTCAAGGTAATTTTCGCTTCCACTAAGGCAGCTGGTCTATAAATTCTTGACCCATACCTCTCATTCCTATTATCAACAAATGAGATATTTACTTCAGTTCCGTCAACGCGTATGTACCTGTGCGGCGGCTGCATCTTGAGAAGAACCTCCTTAGGTATCCCGTAAATTCTCGATTGCCTCTCAAGGCGCCTCAGAAGAGCAGCGTCAATACGTCTTTCTATAGTTGATGGTAAGCCCTCAATAACATCAATGGATTCCTTACAGCCATACACAACCATATCTATATCTGAAATATCTGGGTTATGGATTCCAGGGAGTATTGAACCATCTATGCCTAAGTTGCACGTGCAAATGCTGGTACACTCCTTCAGCAGATCAATAAATTCAATCACCTTAATCTCAAGCCTATCATTAGCCCTACGGATTATCTCACTCAATCTCGCTTCAGGAGAGTACACGCGGCTGATAGAACTGAGCTTGACTATAGGTACTTCACTCCCCAAAACAGGGTCCCTGACTATATGCTGGACACTTCTAACGCTATTCTTTACGTTTCTAACGCCATAATTGCGGATTACCCTCCTATAGAATGTGCTGCCTCTCCGCCAGTATGTTGGGGATGAAGTAGGTATGTATTTAAGATAAGCTATCACGGCACTTGGTGGATGGAGATTTCCGACAACTACGTATATATTCCCCCAGATATCCTCGACCTGGTCATGATCTAAGAAAGGCCTATCAGCCGGTTTGCTATTAATCACCATACTCATTCCGCTCGTGCTTCATCATCTCTTCTAATCATTTAAGCATGTTAACAGTAATAAATCCCTATCAACTGAATCTATGGTGAAGTAAGTGAGAGTAGGCCTCTTTGGTTATGGCGCTATTAACAGGTTAGTTGCTAGGGTGGTTCTAGAGAGGGGCTGGGAAATCGTTGGCGTTGTCGATAAGGACCCTAGGATTCTTGGTGAGGACGCAGGCAAGCTTGCTGGGTTGGAGCCCTTAGGTATTAAGGTAAGCAATAAGCCTGAAGTACTAAAGAATGCTGAGATAGTTCTTCATGCTACTGGTTCATATCTCGATAAGGTATTCGACCAGCTGGAGACCCTGATTAAGATGGGTAAGGATGTACTATCTACTTGTGAGACGCTTGCCTATCCCTACTACAGATATCCTGAGCTAGCTAAGAAGCTGGACGAGTTAGCTGCTTCAAGAGGCGTGACGGTACTTGGTGCAGGCATAAACCCAGGATTCCTTCTGGATGCGCTGGTAATAGTTCTTTCAGCGCCATTCAACGTAGTTAAGAGTGTGAGAGCTGTTAGGTCGCTTGATGCAGGCAAGAGGAGGCTGCCGTTCAGGGTTAAGGTCGGCATAGGTCTAGACCCTGAGGTATACGTAGATAAGCTGAAGAAGGGTGAGCTAACAGGTCACGTAGGCTACGCTGAGTCAGTATTCATAGTTGCTCAATCCATGGGCATTAAGCTGAGTAAAGTTGAGGAAGCGCAGGAGCCTGTTGTAGCTAAGTCAGATGTTACAGTAGCTGGCCAGACAATACCAGCAGGTAAGGTAATAGGCATTAAGGGCTATGGTAAGGGCTACGTTAACGATAGGGAGGTAATTTCCATAGAGTTCCATGCCTACATAGGTGCTCAAGAGTACGAAGAGATAAGCATAACTGGCAAGGACTATAATGTAACATGGAGGAGTACAGGGACCCCTGGTGACTTAGGTACTGCATCCGTTATAGTCAACCTAGCTGAGGCAGTGGCCGCCTATAGGCCCGGCCTAATAACTATGGCTGACATAGTACCATTTAGGCCGAGGCTACTTACTTGAACAACTCAGTACT
>CAYQIX010000091.1:0-4536 GCA_964417765.1 uncultured Desulfurococcaceae archaeon | reverse complement strand
AACAAGCAATAGAACAAGCAAAAATCAAGTACCTAACAAGACTAAAAGAACTAAAGACAAAACCACAGATACAACATGCAAGAACAGTAAGATCAGTGGGGCCGAGATATTATCAGATAGCAATGGACTTACTAATTAAAAAGGCATGATTGAGTAATTCAAGTTAAATACTGTAATTTAAACTTTTAATTTTAAGAAAAACCATATGGGTTTACAAGTTACATTTGGCTTAAAGCCATGGATTATCAGTATCCCACGGATCACCGAGAATTATAAAGGTTATTCCTGCTAATGCTATACTTGAGGCTACAATCACCTCTTTATGATTAGCCAGAGCTACGATTATCTTTTTCAGAGCTTCTCTTTTCATATTGCTGCACCAATAAATAATAACGTAATTGCTCAATGAAAATTTTCTACTTAGTTTGAAGTTCATAGGAAAATTATTAAGGTGAGATTTAATAATAAAGTACCTTAGTATTACATTTGGGGATAATGAAGGGTACTAGGGTAATCCTTAATGCTATAAGTTTTAGAAGTGCTCTAGATCATAAACTACTCGAAATACTTGATAAGGTTCAATTGCTGAAAAGAGGAAGTGTTACTGACCTAGCAAGAGTATTAAACACCTCTGTAGCTGTTGCATGGAAAAGGTTAGAATTGCTGCGAAAACTGAAGATCTCATACTCCATTAACATCAATTACTCTAAGATAGGATTATACCAACTTGCTTTCTTTTTTAGGAAGTTAATTCCTTTTGATAGATTTCACATACCATATATTAGGTATTACACTACTTCTCTATCTCCTCCGGGCGTATTTGTGGTGTTTTCCGTACCTAGACACTTATGGAAGAGGTTTTTTGAATTAATAGTAGATAATGTAGGTCATGAACCAAGCGAGATTTGGCTAGTAAAGAAGTTCCTTCCATTCAAGCAGGAAATCTCAAGATGGGTTAATCCGCAGAATTATACAATGTATATAGACTGGAATATTATGCTTGAAAAAATAGTGTCGGCAGGTGAAAAACAGGTTAATTGGAATCTTCAAGATTCACTTAATGACGTGAGGTTTGATACAATAGATTTACTCATCATTAGGGAATTGCAGAGAGATCCATTTGCTCCACTTCAAGAAATAACTGAGAATGCAGCTAAAGTAGCTAACAGACTTAAGCTAGGTATTAGCGTTACGTATAAAAAAGTGCTAAAACACTTTAGACGCGATGTCGTTGGTCATGAATTAATATTTAATGTAGTGCCATCCCATGTGCCTCTTGACTATTCTAACACGATCTACTTTCTTGTCTCTATCACACCTTGTAAAGGATGGTCCTTAGCTCTATACGAAGCATTATCATCTCATCCCTTCTTTGGTTGTAGAGTAGATTATCAAGGCAGGGTTATGGCATCAGTAGTATTGCCTCAGGGTGAAGTAAGTAATTTTAATTTATTTCTTGAGGAGCTATGTAATTTAGGTATTATTGAGAATTGGGAGGTATATGTTCTAGATAGGGTTAATAGGAGGGCTTTTACTTTGCCTTATGATATGTATTCTCCTATTACGGGTTGGAGGCTTCCTCAGCTTAAGTCTAGGAGTAAGTAGGATTGTGAATTAAGTTTGTTTGGGTGTTGAGGTTGCTGTGGTGTTTATGCGTCTTGGCACTCAATGCAGTAGAGTTTCAGTAGTGCAGGTACCTTATCTACTGTGCACTGCTGGAGTATCTTGTCTGCTTCATCTGGTGGTAATAGGTGGCGTAGTAGGATCCTTAAGAAAGAGAAGGCAGCGTACTCACCTCTCAGCGTCTTAATCAGTATGTTTATGAATGCTGATGGATTAGCACACGCTAATGTCGCAGCATCTAAACCGAACTCCTTCCTAGCAAGTACGTCAGTAACTATGTAGAGTCCTGGAGTCAGCCTCCTAAACTCTCTCTCGATCTGTGCTCTAACATCTGAGTGAGCCATAGTAACTCCTACACCATGTAATACTCTCACACATTGCTTAAGGGAGAAAATTATCTTGAGAAGATAATTCAAGTAAAAATTTTGCCCTAGGAAAAGAAAACGAGAACCAGCTTAAGTCAGCTGCAGCAGGAGAGAATGTGTCTTACGTTAAGTTTGTTTACTTTCGCGTTCGCTTTCTTTTCTTTCTCTCTTCTACTGGTATTACTCTTATTCCTATGCCGAATAGTTCCTTCATTACTTCTTCTAGAAATCTTACGTAGACTCCCTTCTGCCCCATGAATGGACCGAAAGCTCCTTCATCTATTGTTATTGCTATATATGACCCCATGAAGTCTACGTCCTCTACTTTCTTCCACACCCACGATACTGGGTGCACTGCTCTGATTATGTTCGTTAGGTTTAGGTCTAGCTCGACGCCTCTCACCCTAGCTCCTAGGTCCTTCTCGATAGCGTTTACTCTCTCACCCTTCCTACCTACTAGCCTACCTAGGTGACCGTGCTTAACTATTACTAGGTACCTCGGCACGTGTTCTGAGGATATACTGTACTTCTTAATCAGCTCGTTAAGGTCTAACAGAGTTATTACGTCAGCGTCAGGTGACCTTATCCTAATTACTTCGAGTGCCTTGGACTCACTCTCACTTAACTTCCTAGATCTAAGCATGTACTCCATAATTAACCTCAAGCCAAGCCTAGCACCAGCTCTAACGATGTCCTTTATACCTAAGTCAACTACAGCAGCCTTCGGTTCAGTAGCTAGGATATCTCTGAGTATAGCTGATGGGTCAGCAGACTTGCCCCTCAGCGCCTGAAATATTGGGTCAGCAGCAACAATTAACCTGCTATTCCTACCTACCCTAACGATAGTCTCAATAAGTGACTCAACCTTAAGTGTCTGCGCGTCATCAATAAAGACTATTGAGTCATCGAATGTCCTACCCTTAAGGTAGTGACTGTCAACAAAAACAACCTTGCCTTCACTCATTAACTTATTTATCTCATCCCACGAAACCCACTCACCTAAGACATCGAGTACGTACTGCTTAGCTAGCTCGAGGAATTGAGGTCCTGCCTCAGCTAGAGTTAGCTCCTTACCTGTAGTAACGTCAATCATAGGCTTAACAACAATAAGCCTCTTAAACTTACCAGCTCTAACAGCATCTATGCTGTACACCAGAGAAAATAGAGACTTACCGCTACCTGTAGGCCCGAAAATACCCACTATCTTGTAGTCACTGTTCTTCAGTACCTCAGCAAGCTTCTCCTGACCAGGGCTCTGCGGCTTTATAGCACTGAGCAGCTCCATACCTCAACACCCTTAAACCATGTAATTAAAAGTAGTTAAGTATTTCCGTCATCCAAAAGAAGCTGCAGAACTAATTATTATTTGCTGAGTAAGAACCCTATTAAGGGGCCGCAGGCAGTGATGTCTACGCACCCTTACACGAAGAGATGAAGTGAGTGGCCAGGGCAGAGCCCGCGGCCCCCAGCACTGCGGTGGAGGCAGATGCCGGGTGTAGACAGGGAGCTGTGGCTGAAGAGGAAGGAGGAGCTGAGAGAGAGGTTACTTAGTGATCTCCACATAGGGTACCTCGACAGAGACATCCTAGATATCCTCTTAATGTTCTTTAAGAGAGAGGAAGCATTTACGATAAGCTCGTGTAGCGGGAGAATAGTGGTTGTTGATGCGCCGCTTCCGTGGGTTAGGAGGGAGTCAACAGTGATCTTCAAGAAGCACGAGCCAGTAAAGGTAGGTGAGCTTGAAGACGTGCTAAGGCAGGATGCAGTGCATGTCTTGTGGCTGGTAGTTACAGGACCTATAATACACGTATCAACAGCCTCACTGCGGGAGGCAGTTAGGGTACTAAGGATAGCTAGGGAGGCAGGCATGAAACACAGCGGCATACTCTCGCTAAGTAAGAAAGGCATAGTAGTAGAGCTGAAGACGGGAGTGAGAATAGCTGTACCGCTCAAACAGAAAAATAACCTACTAGTAAGTAGTGACAAGCTGAGTAAGCTAGTAGATATAGCAAATAAAGCACTTCTAGAAGGGAAGAAGAAGCTCGAGAAACTAAGAGAGGCGCTAGCTAAGAGTAAGGACTAGAATCAGCACAGGCCGGCACGTAAAATCACCAAATCATAACGGAGCGTTCTCATCACCATAAAAACTGAGCTTAGGCACCACTTAAAGCTTTAAATTAAATCAAGCAACACACTATAACGGAGCCCCCACAACGCGGGCGAAAGCGCCCGAGAATGAGTTGGGCGGGGGACGTATTCACCGCTACCCTAACACTTCTCGTTAGTTCAAGATATTCAAAACATGGCGCGGAGAGACCTGACTCGGAGACTTGAGAAGAAATTCCTTTCGGGACTAGCGGTTCATCACTAATTCAGTGAGGGGGCCACCCAGACACCACTCAATTACTATTTAAGCTAGAGCAATTATATCCCTTTAACGTAGTGAAGAGGACTTACGTGGTGGGCCCGCGGGGATTCGAACCCCGGACCTCCGCCGCGTCAGGGCGGCGTCCTAACCAGGCTAGACGACGGGCCCGTGAAAACTTAC
>CAYQIX010000090.1:0-4729 GCA_964417765.1 uncultured Desulfurococcaceae archaeon | reverse complement strand
GAAAGCCAGAGCAGAAGAGATTTGCTAAGGTAACAAAGAAGGTAGTCCTTAAGCTCAAATGTAGTAAGTGTGGGTACATAAGCCATAGAGAGGGAATAAGGTTAAAGAAGTTCGAGCTGGTTGAGGTGGTGCGCTAATGAAGAAAAGGAAAATACTCATACCTATGCCTAAGTCCAGGTTTGTTAAAGTGAAATGCCCTTCATGCGGCAATGAGCAGATAGTCTTTGATCACGCAACATTCCCTGTGCGATGCTTAGTATGTGGGACAGTCTTAGTCGTTCCTACAGGTGGTAAGGCAAAGATACTAGGGGATATAATTAAGATACTAGGATAGTTTACCTAGGAGGTCTGCAGCATTGGTGAGGAAACGTACGCCTCTACCGCGAGTTGGTGAGCTCGTTATAGGTACTGTTAAGAAAGTATTTGACTACGGAGCATACCTAACGCTAAATGAGTACAGCGAGAAGGAGGCGTACCTGCCGTGGTCTGAAGTCAGCTCTAAGTGGGTTAGAGACATAAGAGACTTTGTGAGGGAGGGTCAGCGTGTTGTTGTTAAGGTAATAAGAGTTGATAGGAGGAAAGGACATATAGACGTATCACTAAAGCGCGTAAATCCGTCAGAGCAGAGGCGGAAGTTGCTTGAATGGAAGAGGGCTCAACGCGCTGAAAAAATACTGGAGATCGTTGCCAAGAAAATAGGGAAAAGCCTTGACGACGCATATAACGAGGTTGGATGGAAGCTTGAGGACTACTATGGCGAGATATATGCTGGCCTTGAGGAGGCTTCGTACAGAGGTGCCGATGCATTAAAGGAAGCTGGCGTTCCAGACAAATGGATAGAGCCTCTGCTAGAGGAAGTAAGGAAGCACATTAAAATTAAGAAGGTTAAGATACAGGGAATAATTTATCTACTATCACTTGCTCCAGACGGCGTTGAAAGAATCAAGAGAGCGCTTATGGAGCCACTGAGTAGCCTCGAACTCAATAGTGATACTAAAATTAGAGTATATGCTATTGGCGCACCTAAATACAGAGTTGAAGTGACATCAACTGACTATAAGAAGGCAGAGAAAGTCCTGCAAAGGTATATAAGGCAATTGGAAAAGCTGACTAAGTCTATGAATATGGAATTTAGTTTTGAACGGGAGAAAGCATAATGAGGTTTCTCTTGAGAAAATGCCCTAAATGTGGTACCTACACATTAAAGGATGAGTGCCCTAGATGCGGCTCTAAAACTCGCGTAGCTCACCCAAGCAGGTTCTCACCTGAGGATAAATATGTAAGATATAGAGTAATAATGAAAGAGTTGCGAAAGGAAGATTAGCTGCTACTTAGCTGCATGAGTGAAATTTTAGTTTTGACCTACCATGGCTTGTCCTTAAGCCCCAGCTTATAGGCTACTAAATTTGTAAGCGGATGAAGGACAAGAACTACATAAACTATTATCGCTAATTCAACTAGACTTATGCTGTGTCCTACTAGTGAATCAATGGCTGATGCCTTCACTATCGCATAGGCAGTCAGTACAAATGACAACTGATCTAAAGGTATGAAGGGCTCTCCTGGCGAGATGTTGAGTCTCCGTTTAATAAAGGAATTCAGAGAATCACCTATCATAGCCCCTAAGCCCATTAATAGGCCGTAAACAATCCATAGGATATTGCCTAATATAATGCCATATACTAAGCCAGTTATAGTTCCGCAGAGTGTCCCTACAATGAAACCTTCCCATGTCTTACTACGTCCGAGTATAGGTCTTTCATCGATGAACTTATGGTTAAAATCCATAGGTGTGGTTTTCTTTATTGCCTTTCCTATAACCACTACAGGCGAGCCGTTAGCAATTAAAGCTGGTAAGAAAGCTAATATGGAGTTCACTATAGCATTATATATGCTCTGTGCCTGGTTTACGTAATTCAACACCTCTATCACCTATTTTTAGCTCTAGGGTGAGTCCTGCCATTTCATCGGGTGACTCAAATATAAGTTCTCTACTGCCTACCTCAAGACCTTCAGCCTTCCTAACTTGAATTATGACATCAGACCAGAAACGAAGAATGCTTTCGCCACTAAAGCTAAGTGTATCGGCCTCCCTAACTTGAGCTGTTACGATGACGTAGGAACCCATGTGCTTTCGGGCATAAGCCAGCAGAGCCATTACAGTATTAAGTAGCCTGTTTATAACATTACTTTCTAACGCTTCAGTTCTGTAGAAGTTATTTATCGAATCTATAGCAATAGCGGCAATGTTTTTTCTCCTATAGCATATATCTAAAACTATGTCAAGGAGATGATCTATATTTATTGCATCAATAAAGTAAGTATTGTTATTGAAATTATATCTGCTTAACAAATGCGCATATGAAGGTCCCTCAGTACTTATGTAAAATAGCTGTTTAGCTTTAGTTCTTTTTGATATACAGCTTAAAAGCCATAATGTTAGATTGGTCTTTCCGCTTCCTGCAGCACCATATATAAGCACGATACCGCGATTTAAAACAGATGAAATCAAGTCACTAACATGCATCCCACTACCATCATAATATAAAACTTCTGAAAAATAAATAAGACATCCGGTGAAACAGCATCCAAGTTAGCAGTGTGGATAGAAGGACAAGGGTATGTGCATTTATATATAATCCGAGGCTGTTCAGGAAGTTTAAGGATTTAGCTGAAAAGTTTGCTCTGGAGTATACTGTGCCCAGTGCACTAGAAGACTTAGAGAATTATGACTTAGTTATAGCTGATGAGGAGGCGAATCAGCTATTAAAGAGTAGCAGCGGGTACGTTAAAAATCGCCCAAGAATCGTTGTAATAAAATGCGAAGAAGACATAATTAACCTAATATCAAGCATCATCAGAGGTGGTGAAGAGAGTACGCAATATCTTGTTGTAGGCGTAGATCTAGGCTCAAAAATAGCTTATGCGGTATTTGCTGACAACCTTTTAATTAGTGTAGGCGTAACGTTAGATCTCAATAACTTTCTAGCTACACTAGGTAAGTTGAGGAGAGCGTTAAAACCTTCAAAAGCTGTTATAAAGATAGGTCTGCCTGGGTCAGACGAACTCTATCAGCTTCTGCTCAAGTTACTGAAGGCAGCGCTTGAGTACGGTTATGAGGCATATATAATTGATGAGTCAAAAACTACAGTAAAGCCGCTACCGCGCTTTAAGGGACTTAAGAACGTGAAAACTACTAAGGACATAAATGCAGCAGTAAATATAGCATTAAGAGATGGAGGCATAAGAGTAGACTATGTAAGTAGCTTCGTATAACGCCTCCTTTATTCTGAATTCTCTATGTATACTCTAGAGGTATACTTGTAAATATTTTAACAAGTAGTTCTGGATCAAGAGAAAATACGCGCAAGTTCTTGAGTTCACTTAGCTCAACATGATCATTAAGTTTTAGCTTGAGAACACTCTCAAGGCACTTTCTTACAACTTTGTAAGCGAGTTTCCGACGTTGGTTAAATATGCATTTTATAAGCTCTTCGTAAAGCGCCCACGTATTTTCCCACTTTCTCTTTCTAGAAAGAAGCACAAGTGAGACATGAACCTCTGGTTCAGGCAGAAATTCTTCTGGCGGATAAGTGTTAATTAGCTTAGCATCCATGAATGTTCTCACGAAAGCTGTGAGCCTGCCATAATTTCGCGATCCTGGTGAGGAGACTAATTTTTCAGCAACTTCCTTCTGTAGTGTTATAAGTGCTGTATTGTAGCTCGACTTAACTATAGCTGATATGAGCGGACCTGTCAAGTTAAACGGAGGATTAGAGCACACTATATCCGCCCTAGCTGAAGAAGCTCTTAGGAATACGAGTCCATCACCTAAAATTATTTCTGCATTATGGTAATTCTTGAGGACTCTCCTTGCGATATAAGCTAGCTTCGGGTCTATCTCTATAGAGACTACATGTGTTGAAAATCTGCTTAAGACTAGTGTTAACGATCCTATTCCTGTTCCTATTTCGAGTACCCTGTCTGGCTTTAATTTGTGTAGCATTTTAGCGAAGTCGCTAGCTAAGGCGCATCCACGCATTATGTGCTGACCGAGCCTTTTCGATAGCCTAAGTACTCTTTGATATCGCCTTAGGATCTGGTTTAATTCAATGCATATATCGGAATTCTCCATAGTCGTCCAACACCGCTCACTTACTAACTCACGATTATTTAATGCCTTTAAGTCTTTAATAGAATAATCCAGTGTAGGGTATCAGCGTTGATAATGAATGTTGACTTATCAAAGGGCTCAGTGATAAGGGTTTCAGGCCCCGCACGCGTCGACGTTATTGAGGGTAAGGTCCTACTAGTTGGTGCTATATATGGTAAGGGTAGTAGTATAATAGTTCACCGTGTGCGCAGCTATGGCCTAAAAGCGCTTGAGGACGCTAAGCTAAGAGTTACCTTAGGGAGCGGTGCACGAGTCGAGCAGCCCAGTGATGGCGAGGAGGTCGTTGATGATTGGCTAAAGATCGCGGAAGAAGTAAGTAGCTCAGGTAAACGCCCCATAATTGCTGTAGTGACAGGGCCTGTAGAGTCAGGTAAAACAACACTTACAGCCTTCTTAGCTAATTATATGATTCAGAAGAACATGAAGGTTGCCCTGATAGAGGGCGATATAGGTCAGGAAGATCTAGCACTGCCATCAACAATAGCTATGACAATGCCTCAGAAGACTTTCGTGTGGCAGAGAGAATTAAGTGCTGACTACTTTAAGTTCATAGGG
>CAYQIX010000089.1:0-4779 GCA_964417765.1 uncultured Desulfurococcaceae archaeon | reverse complement strand
TCAAGAATAGGATCAATGGTTCAAAGAGATTCAACAAGAAGCTATCACTATGGACGTACCGAAGAATACAATCATACATGCACTACAAGGCACTAATTGAAGGATTACCAGTAGTTTATGCTGATCCAAGGAACACCTCAAAGACATCACCAATAGGCGGAGAATTAGAATTCATAAACTACAGGTGGGTTAAGCTACCAAACGGAGTAATCACTACAAGAGACATTATAGCGTCATGGAACCTAGCTTTGAGAGGGCTTAAACTCCTAACCCGGGATGTGGGGCACCGTGGTTCAATAGATGCCCCGAAAGCCCCCAACCAGATGCAAACCCAAGAAGGGATGAGGGGGAAGCTCGTGCCTAGAGTAATCTCAAGTAATCAAAGTATCTAAAGTAGCCAAGCTAACGTGCACGGGCAACCACTACCCAGACATAATAATCTATAGCGTAAGCTTCGGTGAGTTCACGAGAGCTGTTGAGAGGGGCGACCGCAGTAGGGCAGTCAAGATACTCCTTGACGGTATTGAAGCGCTTGCGAGGGCTGGAGCTGACTTCGCCGTCATCTCAGCTAATACATCTCACATGTTCTTTGATTACTTAAGTTCACGCTCGCCCATCCCCTTAATCAGTATTGTAGATGCGCTAGCTGAGGCCTTGAAGAGAGATCACATTAAGATTGTCGGGCTCTTAGGAACTAAGTTCACCTTAAGATCCAGGTTCTATGTTGATGGGCTTAGGAAGCATGGGATCGAAGCTCTAATACCTAGTGATGAGGGTGTTGATGTAGTTAATGAGGTAATTTACAGAGAGCTGGTTAAGGGCGTTGTTAAGGCTGAGTCGAGGGCTAAGGTGGTTGAAGTGATTGAGGATCTTGTCAGCAGAGGTGCTCAAGCTGTAGCTCTAGCATGCACTGAGCTACCTCTGCTAGTCAGTGGTGAGGCGTGTGGCGTCAAGCTTTATGATACTGCTGTGATCCATGCTATTAAAGCACTTGATTACGCTCTGAGTAAGTAGGTGCTGGTGCTGTGCTAGCTCCTCTTAGAAGTAGGTGCAGCCTTAGCTACTACTCTAAGCACTGCCGCATCAGCTATTAGGAAAAAAGCTCCAGTAAGCATAGGTAGCACTGGAGCTATGCTGTAGAGCATGCCGCCTACCCAGGGAGCTGGTACGGAGGTTAGTGATCTGTAGAAGGTGCTGCGTGCGTATGCCCTACCTAGCTCGGACTTAGCTGGAGCAATAGAGGGTACAGCTACGTTGAAGCCAGGAACCCATAGAGCTATTGAGAGCCCCATGAATGTGAGCGCAGCCGCCATCCCAGCAGGAGTAGTAGCTAGGGCCCCCATGAGAGCTGCAGCTGCACCAGTAACTTCAGACGCAAGTAGTGCTGGTACCCAACCAAACCTGTCAACTAACTTGCCAGCAGGTAAGACCCCAACCAGCGACGCCACACCTCGGAAGGTGTTGACTAGACCTATCACGTCCTCACCGAAGCCTAAGTTAGCTTTCATGTAGGAGTTCAGTATAGGGATCCAGAACCTCCACCCACACCTGTCAACGCAGAGGAACACCTGAAACCCCAGCTCCTCCCTCCTAGGTTTAATCCCAGCTAAGAACTCCTTAAGCGACATCCCACCTCCACCACCCCCACCCTCAATGAGAGCAACTACGACAGCTCCAGCACCTAGAGCTACTGCTGAAGAAATAGCGAATACCAGCCCGTACCCGAAGTTCTTAATAAGTAAGCCTGCGACGTAGGGTGTCGCGATCCTAGATGCTTGAAACGACATAGAAATTAAGGCAAATGAAGAACCCATAGTTTCAGCACCTACCTGATCAGCTACTGTAGCAGCCCTAGCAGGAACCCATGTATTCAGTGAAGCATAGAAAAGTATGTAGGATACAAGAACACCTAAGTACCCGCTGAGTAGCAGCGGGACCACCGCAGCGACAGCAAGTAGCACAGTCGAAATCACTAACATGACCCTCCTACCAAGAACGTCAGCACCCGCACCAGCTACAGGTATGACAGCAACACTAATACCTGAAGCAATAGCTGATATAGTACCCACCTCAGGCAGCTCAACTCCATTAAGTACAGCATAGACAGGCAAGAAAGTCATGAGTACCGTTGAGGATATCCCCCTCAAAGCAGTAGCTAGAGCTAGCGGAGCAACAACACCTCTACTCATCGCAAGCACCTTCAGCTCGGTGAATATGCCTAGCTTACTCATCACTAGGAACTTACCCAATTAATAACTTAATGCAGGATCCCTTCATTAAATCCTCTTTAACTCTACCTCAGCTCTACCTCCAACTAGCCTAGCTACGGCATAGTAGCCCCTAAAGAGAGGGCCAGGATTAACTATCTTTCTATCACCTAGCTCATCTACCGCTCTTGACTCGTGGATGTGTCCACAGACACACAGAACGAGCTGGTGCTTCTCTATAAATTCTCGTACCTTTACAGACCCTACATGCTTACCAGTAAATACTATGTCACACTTAGTCCCGTAAGGCGGGCCGTGACTCACCAACACAATGTTCTCCCGCTTCCTACGAACCCTGCTGTAAGCCTTCTCAAGAATCTCCCCGATTTCATCTTCAGTGAACTCAGTAATTGTACCAAAGGGTGTCGGAGGAGATCCACCGACCCCGATGAACACAGCATCACCAGCCACTGCTGCATCGCCGTGAACTACCTTAATACCTAGCTCACGCCCTGCCCTGTAGTAAGCTTCAGCTGGATCCATATTACCTGGGACAGCAACCACGACACTCCCTCTAAGCTGCTTAACGAACTTAACTAGTGCTTCATAAGCTCTATGCACTGCACCGTAGGGTGCTATATCGCCAGCAAAAACAACTACATCAACATTACCTACTTCAGGTATCTTCTTAATCAGGTCCACCCTACCGTGAATATCACTAATAATCAATAGCCTCATCCACACCCCCACCTTCTAATTAATTTGAGAAATATCTGCATTTCCTGCTAATCTCATTTGATTAATCCATCTAACGTGCCGGCGGCGTGATACCACGCTGCCTAAACAGAGTTTATTAGCTGCTTCAATCCTTCGTCAAGCCCTACAGTCGGTTCCCAACCGAGTAGCTTCTTTGCTTTAGTTACATCCGCATAACTGTGCCTTATGTCCCCCTCTCTCGGAGGAGCGTAGATAGGCTTAGTATTTATGTTGAAAGCTCTAATCATCCTGTGCGCTAATTCATTAATAGTTGTCGGCCTTCCTGTACCGATGTTTAAGGTGACATGTTCATTTAATTCAACTGCTAACGCGCGCTCTATAGCTCTAACCACATCGTCAATGTGAATGAAGTCTCTGGTCTGCTCTCCATCACCGTAAATTACTGGTGGCTTACCTGCTGCTAACCTCTCCATGAACCTTGCTATCACACCTGCATATTCCGGGTTCTGTCCTGGGCCATATACATTAAACAGTCTCAGAATGAGTACTCTCCTGTCACCTCTGAATAAGGTCTTAGAGAAGTACTCTCCTGCTAGCTTGGTAGCTCCGTATGGTGAGAGAGGTTCTGTCGGATGGCTCTCATCTATTGGCAGGTACCTCGGGTCACCATAGACAGCTGCGCTGCTGACATATATGAACCGCTGCACACCTGCCTTATTGGATGCCAGCACGGTAGTAATAGTCCCTCTAACATTTACATCTTCATAGAGAAGTGGTTTCTTGAAGCTCTCCTCAACACTAATTAGTGCTGCTAAATGAACTACAGCATCTGGCTTAACTCTAGCCATGAAGTCAGTTAAAGCTTCATAATCTCTCACATCAATTAAGCCGACGCTCACCCCGCACTCCCTGAGTAGCTGCACCCTCTCAGCTCTGCCCCTACTCAAATTATCTACGCCAAACACCTCGAAACTCTGCTTAACTAAGTGCTTGCAGAGGCGATGACCTATAAATCCTAGAGCCCCAGTTACTAGAACCCTCAATATGCCCAATCCCGAAATCCTAAGTAGCGTACCGATATAAAGCATTGCTATAGTGCATTAGTTACTAAGACCCAAAATTCTTGTGGGCTCTAACAACGTGAAAAGAATTCCTAAACATGATAGTCAAGCCTACCCTCATACCCTCATGTTAAGGACTTTTGCTCCCATATGAACTTGATGACTTCATCATGCGTCGGTATCTCGTGAGACCCTAACTTAGTTATTTTTAGCGTAGCAACTGCTACAGCGTATGTTACTGCCTTATTTAGGTCGTACCCTCTCAGCATCCCTGTGAGGAGTCCTGCAGCGAACGCGTCGCCAGCTCCGGTAGTGTCAACTATCTTCGGTGGATTGAGGGGCGGCACATCAAAGCAGCCCTTGCTTGAGTTTACGTAGACTCCTTTAGGTCCTCTCTTAACAATTACGAGGTCCGGCCCTAGCTCCCTCAGCATGTCTGAGGCTTTTCTGTAATCCTTAATTCCTGTCATGTTAGCTACTTCCTCCTCATTAGCTAGGACTATGTCGACATGCTCTATCACATCCTTCAACCTGCTGATACCTGACTTAGATAGAACCCTCCCCGGGTCCCAGGACACGACCTTACCTAGCTCCTTAGCTCTCTTAGCAACTTCTATGGAGGTATCTAGCCTTAAGCTAGCTATGTGGACGTACTTAGCAGCTTCAATGAGCTTCACGTCGACTTCATGGGGCATGAGCTCTTCTGAAGCACCCTTGAAGCCGTAGAGCAGTATCTGCCCCCTCTTATTGATGATAACTACAGTGAATCCCGTCGACCCGAACCCGACTCTGAG
>CAYQIX010000088.1:0-4920 GCA_964417765.1 uncultured Desulfurococcaceae archaeon | reverse complement strand
CTGGTAAGGCGTTTGACGACAGGGTAGGGTTGGCTGTAATGATTCACGCATTCCGTGAGGCTAAAGAATTTGAACCTACGCTCTACGCCGTAGCTACGGTTCAGGAAGAAGTTGGGCTTAAGGGAGCTAGAACCGCTGCCTACTCTATATCGCCAGATGCCGCACTAGCTCTTGACGTCACGATAGCTGCAGACGTCCCCGGAATCAGCGAGTCTGACCGCATCGTAGAGATTGGAAAGGGCCCTGCAATAAAGGTTATGGATGGCAGGAGCGGTACAGGACTGATCACTCATCCAGAAATAAAGAGGTTACTAGTAAGGGCTGCGAAGGAGGAGGGAATACCTTATCAGCTGGAGGTGCTTCCAGGAGGAACTACTGATGCAACAATAATAGCTCTCAATAAGGAGGGTGTGCCTGCAGGAACAGTCTCTGTACCTACTAGGTATGTGCACTCACCTGTTGAAGTTCTATCACTCACTGATGCTGTAAATGCTGTTAAATTAGTTAATGCGTTCCTAAAGAGGGCTAATACTGACTGGCTAGCTAGCGTGAAGGGAGCGAAGTTAAAGTAGGTGCATCCAGGTACGGCTTTATGAAATTCAGCTCTTTTTACTGCGCTCCTTAATTGAGCTATCTAAGCTACTTAATAGTGGTGCTGTATTCCCTCTAAACAGTTCATCGAGGACTTCATCAAGATCAGTCTCTCTTATAATTGGCTTAAGCACCATTCTCAGTATCCTGTAGGATGTCTCACGGCTTGAGAAGTGGTTATCAAGTAGCCTACAGAACTCCAAGATGTCATCAGAAACAAGCTCTTCTAGAGACCTGCCATACTTAATGAGAGTCAGCGACTCGAGAAAAATGTTCAGGCCTGGAAAGTAGTTCTTCAATCCCTGAACTATTACTCTGCCGAGAACCTTGTTGAGTTCATTACTTGATTTGCCACCTTCCATGGCAGCCACCTTTAAGGACCTGAACCTATTCTGTACTCTCCTCGCTCTCTGTCATAGCATAGGTTGATGAATGACGGTGGTGAGAAGCTCATTGCGCTTACTATTGTTATTGCTATGCAGGGCTTGCCTGAAATGAACTTGTGCTTAAGCACAGCTATGTAGTCGTAAATATTGAATAGGTGGCTGTAGCTCTTCATGATCTCGTAGCTGAATACGTAGAATGCTGTAATCCCCAGCCTCTTCCTCAGCCACACATTGTTAGCGTGCTCTCTGTAGAAATCTACGTAGTTTGTAGTTATGAATATGTCAAGCGGTCCAGTAACCAGGAAGTCCTCCCTTAATCTGAGATCTAACTTCCTGTTCTCAACAGCTACAGCATACAGCGGCTTAGACGTGGGGTTTACTGAGATCCTGTAAGCTTCGTAATCGCGGCACCTCTCTCCTACTAGCGGAGTCGATACTACCTTATCGCACGAATCCTCAAGCACTTTTAACGTCATTGGTGAGTGGACGTAGGACCTTATAACTACTCTACCACCGTACTTCGATGCTAGTGCTTTCGCAACACACAGCGCTAAGTGAAACGCAGACTTAAGTATCTCAGCTACTACTGCTATCTGTGAGCCCTTCTGAATGCCTCCATTAAATGCTTCGTTAACGGCTTCGATATCGAATTTGTAGACTACCTCTCTGCTAGGTGGCGGTATTTCCTCTAACCGCACAGGCGGGTACAGTCTAATTACTTCTCCTGGAACAATCTCAAAAGGAATGCTGGCGTAGGGTGTTTCAGAACCTCTCATCTTACTTATCCATAGCTTTCTCACCACGTAGTCCTTCTCAATGACTGCCTGAAGTTTAATTAATCCATCAGCTAGGAATTCTTCCGCAAATACACCCACACCTGTCTCCTCACCAGCTAAGCTCCCCTCTTCAGTCTCTAGCACGAGTATGGAGGTAACATTAAGTTTCTTAAGACCGTCAACTATCCCATTTTTAAGTAGTTCCCTCGCCAGGCTGGGGTCCTTCGCAACTTGAATGAGTGCTGAGATAGAATCTATAACTACTCTCTTAGCTTTCACAGCTGCTATCTCCTTAATTAACTCCTGAATATACGTCCCTATGCACTCCACGGATGCTGCCTGAATAGCCTCTATGTACTTGAAGAGGCCTTTCTCCTCTAGCTCTTCGAAGTCCATGCCTAAAGTCTTCATGTACTTTATGAAATCTCTTTTACTTTCTAAGAAGCTCATCATTACTCCTGGTTCACCATACTTAACTGCGCCCTCGTACAGAAACTTAGCAGAGAATATGGTCTTGCCTGTGCCCGGCCCTCCTGACACAATGATTACGGATCCTTCAGGGAAACCTCCGTTAAGTATCTTGTCGAGTTCTGGAATACCGGTCGGGCACCTCCTAAGCAAGTTGTTTCTCATTACATTAAGTACCTCCAAGCAATGTTAGGATTTCTAACTCGTGATTCGACTCCTGCCTAATAAGCTTTGATTTCTTTTGTAGGTACAGGGCATTAAGCACGCTTTATACTGAGCGAAGAAGAACATTAGTTCTCACTAACACGCTCGAGCGCAGGCACGAGTAAGCTACCTTCTCCACTCTTCTTACGCGGTGCCTGCCTGCGGTAATCTGAGGGAACTACAATCACTAGAGCTCTAATAACCTCATGAACTTTACTGACTACCTCTCGCGCAACCTTCATGGCATTAGCATGCGCTGCACCTAGAGGCATCGTGGGCGGTGCTTCAATCCAGATTTCTGCCTCGTAGAAACTCCCCATCGGTGTCAACCTGACCTTCCTCACTCTGAGCTTGCCCGATGACTTAGCAGCATACACTACCTTCCTCCTGATGCTTACTGGCTCATAGACTCCAATGAGGCGGGTCACGTCCTCTCTTACTATGCTGAAGTACCCTTTAAGTACGTAGCCAGCTACTAGCAGGAGCCCTGCAATCTCTAAAATCAGCGCACCTGCAGCATAGGCAGCTAGCACAGACGCTCCTAGCACGCTGTCCATGATCGCGTCCATTAGCTGCTTCTTGGCGAGGGTCTTAGTTATTATCAGCTTAGCTCTAGATCTCCTTGAAAGCTGCTTGCAGTACCTCCATATAATTGCGGAAACAACTGATCCTGCAAACATGTATATGGCACTTGCTGGATTCGAAGTCTCTATAGTTCCGCCTCTGATTAGCGTGGCTACCTTCTCTACAAGGAAGTAGGTAGTCACTGCTACAGCAAGAACAGCAATGAATAGTGAAGCCAGAGACTCTCCTCTCAGCAGTTCGTACCTTGCGCCATAAAGTGTCCTTGAAGTAACTACCTGAACAGCAACCACTACACCAGCAAACATGAGGGCCTCCAGAATCCACAGAAGTGCGTTAATTAAAATAACGTAGTAGCGCAGAAGCGTTATATACAGGACTATGCCTGCAAGCGCGAATATAGCGTCAACTACTATTACCTTCTTCAGCAGTGAAGCTGTCTTCCTCGCCTTCACTATCTTCCTGACTGCGATCTTCCTCATACCACCACCCCACTCAGGCATAGAGTAAGGTCAGTACGATTCAAACACTAGGTCAGACATAGGTCAGGGAGTAGGACGTACTTGAACGTAAAGCTAGCACTATACACTACTTTACTATTAAATTTGAGTGCAAGTACTTCAGTGTGGCTGAAGATGTAACCTCCATAAAACTTAATGAGTAAGCGCCCTTATAAGCTTCAAGCAGCTTACCAAAAGTTCTATGACGTGGTGTTCTATACCTTAGACTTAACTACTGGTTAAGTAAAGTCATTATTGGTGGATTTAGTGATTAATGCTAGAGCTGTTCAACACATCACTTTAATTCTTCTATTAGTGATACTGACTTCATGTATTGCAGTAGGTGTTAATGCGTGCTTTGACCCTACTGATGAAGCTTCGATTGAGGTAGTCATTAATAAGCCTGGTGCAACCTATGATCTATCTAGGCTTGAAGACCTCAGGAACGTAGTTGTGGTTGAGGAGGGGAAGCTCTACATATACAGGTCTCACATTCATAAGGACGTAGTGGTGGTGCTGTCCCTGCAGAAGATGTCTTACTCGAACAATGCTCCACACTACCTAGCAGTACGTGTAGAGTCCCCGTTAGCCCAGATAAATATGACCGTCATCAACTGCGGCATAGACATAGTACTTGAGTCACGTTCTGTAAACTTAAGGTACGTAGAGAAGGTAGCGAAAGAGTTAGGGTGGTATGTAAGCATCGAGGACTTAGTAAATAACTCTATTAGGGGCTACCTGGAAAAAGCTATAGGTAACGTAACAGCAAAGATATACGTATTTGAAGTAGCTGAAGGAATTCAGCTGAGCGTACGCACAGACGGCAAGTCAGGTGAGGTAGTTGCAGAGATTGACGAACTACTTTACAGAGCATTTAACTTGAGTAAAGGAGTCATAAGTAGTACCGGACTAGGGTGCTTCGTGATTCCTGCTAAAACTTCGCTTCTCAAGCCTGCTGTAGGTGATGAAGTACTTAAAGAAGCTCTTACGTACGAGCTCAGGTGGCTGAGTAAGATAAGTGTTATCAAGGGCCTCACTGAAGATGACATACTCAGCTTAGCTTCTAAGGCAGTACCAGGACTCGCAGGGTGGAACGAGAGGCTTGTTTACTGGAGGGGGTCGTGGTACCCTTACGCAGAACTTGTTAGCAAGGGACTAATTGAGGGAGGATACCTCATTAAAGGTGCTGGAGGATGTAGCTGGGACTACCCGCTAGAGAAGATATCTGAAGACCCTCCTGAACTCACTGAGCAGCTAGCTAAGCCGCCCACTGACGGAGCCATGCTAATAGGTACTGCAGTAGCTGTCGCTCTTGCTGTAGCTATAGCTGTAGTACTAGTTAATACAATTTAAGAGTGCTGACACTAGAATTGTTTAGGTAGCTCTTTTAGATCTCGCACAAGTAGATATTCG
>CAYQIX010000087.1:0-4929 GCA_964417765.1 uncultured Desulfurococcaceae archaeon | reverse complement strand
ACCTTAACCTCATCAACTACTAGGAGCATGTCGTTTTCCTCGGTAATCCTCCTTAACTCCTTGAGGAAGTATGGGGTAGGGACTATGTCTCCTCCATCACTCTGTATGGGCTCAACTATTACGCCAGCTACGGTGTCTGGCGGCGCAATAGTCTTCATTACGTAGTTCTCAAGAAAGTCTAAGCAGGCTTCCTCACACTCTTTCTGCCCCTCAGCACCCCTGAAGGGGCACCTGTACCCGTAGGGGAACGGCACCTTAACGACGTTAGGGAGCCCTATAATCCTGCTCTGCGCTTTGTGGCCGCTTAAGCTGTAGGAACCCATTGTCTGCCCATGGTACGCGCCGATGAATGAAATCATTCGGGGCTTCTTCTTGTAGTAAGGGATTAGCTTGAAGACTCCGTCATTGGCGTCCGAGCCTGAGTGGCCGAACACGACCTTCTTCTCGAAGCTCCCTGGTGTAATCTCCACTAATTTCTCAGCTAACTCAACCACGGTTTCATTAGAAAATGTTGTAAATGATAGGGCAGTCAGCTTTCTATAGGCTTCAACAACTGCCTCAACTATCTTGGGGTGCCCGTACCCAGTGTTAGCTACTGCCCAGGACGCACTGAAGTCAAGGTACCTCCTGCCATCTACATCATATAGGTAGGGGCCTTCACCACGCTCAATTACGGCTGGATAGAACCGGATGTGTACGGCTCTGCCTATGACTTTTAACTCACGCCTCAGTATATCCTCAGCTCTATGGCTCACTACTTACCCCCCTCAGGGGGTAGTATGTGCTTAGCTCCAGCAGCTAGTAGCGCGACCCATATGACGCTGACTACGCCTGTTAGAGCAGCAACTAGTGGGCTGTAGCTGAGGGTGAGGTCATAGAACATGGCGAAGACTGTCAGCCCGATCCCTACGAGGCCAATAGCTGGAGTCACTGGCCACGCAGGTATCTTCCATGGGAGCTTCTTAACTTCCTCAGGGCACTCTTTCCTGAACTTAATTGCTGCCAGCAGCGATATGAACCACGATACGCACCAAGCCCACACAAGCTCGTACCCTAGCAGCTGATACCCTAGTGTCTGACCGACGAACGTCCCCAGGAGTATGAGGAGTACTGAGATCGCCCACACCAGCACTATGCCTAAGGTTGGTGTTCTGAACTTCGGGTGTACATAACCGAACCACTTAGGTACCCTATAGTTTCTCTTAGCTAGGTTGTACAGGTCTCTCGCAGGCTGGTACATGGTCCCCATGAGCAGGCAGGTTGAGGCAGCTAACCAGGCGCCGAAGGTCATTATAGCGCCTGTTATTGGCCCCCAGATCCTCTCAGCTGAAGCAGCGTAAACAGCCTCATAGAACTTAACTACCTCCGTGTAAGGCAGCGTTCCTACGCAGGCTACCAGCGCCCACGTATACACCACTACGAACGTTAGGCTAGACCAGAAAAGTACCCTAGCGATATCTACCGGCCTCTTCGCCTCCTCGCCAGCAAACACAACTGTTGAAGCTCCCATGTAGGCGTATACGCCGATAGGTATCGCAGCTAGGAATCCTGATATTCCATTAGGCATGAAAGGCTGGTAGTTCTTAGGGTCTATATAGAATGTAGCGGTTACCGCGTAAGCTGCCATGACGCTGACAAGTATGATTGTAAGAAGGAACTGTGTTCCTGCGGCGAACTCAACACCTACTATGTTCAGTATCGCGAATATGCTGACGAACGCTATTGCAAATATGGTTACCCAGAGAGCTTGGTCGCCGAGGTTTACTCCAGCATAAGCTAGCAGGTTATACACGTACGTCCCTATCGCAAGCCCTACGGTACCGCCAGCTATTATCCAGCCGATGCTGAAGGTTATAGAAGCTAGAAATCCCCACTTCCTGCCTAGGAGCTTGCTAGCCCACGGCTCAGGCCCTCCTGCACTCGGCATCCAGACAGCCAGCTCACCGAAGGAGAGCATTAGGAACATCTGCGTAATTCCAGCAATTAAGTAAGCAATAATTACTGAGGGTCCTGCTGAAGCTATTGCGTACCCCGTAAACGTGAATACGCCGTCACCAACTACAGCACCGACAGCTAATGTATACAGCCACCAGAACCCGAGTGCTTTCTTTAATTGAGATTCTTCAACCATTATTATCACCTGGCTAAAACATCTCTATTGGATCAAGTAAATAAGCTTAGATTGCTTTAACGTTTTATATGAAAAAGCTGAAATTAAGTTATTTATTAGGTAGTTTTTACAAGCATAACATAAATTTAAGTGAGTTTAAGCGAATCACCAACATTTACTTAATGAATTATGTATTCTTTGTGTAAAATATTTAAGAATTTTCTTCATTAAATCGAATATTTCTCAAGGGTGATTTCCGCATCTCCTTCCCTTAAAAACTCAATACTCACTATGTGGTATGTACCATTAGGAAGCTCCTCCCACGAATTAACTAGCTTAGGTCGGTACTCAGCGAAGTCAATTACGGTTGATGACACGTAAATAAGATCTCTCTTACCTACCCCAGCCACGTACATCTTATAGTAGTCGTGGTACTCTCTAGGTAGCTTCCTCCTGTAGTAGCTGCCGAAGACAGCAAGCACTCTGCTTTCAGCTATTAGGGTGATCCCTATGTTTAGAGCTGTCTTAACGTACTTCTTCAGCTCCTTAATTACGCTAGCATCTATGCTGTCTTCTACTAGTTCAGCCAGCTTGAGCGCTAGCAAGTAGCTGTCACTGTATCTCTCAATGACTTTTCCTGAAATCTTGCCTTTCAAATCTTTAGCTAGTTCCTCTTTACTTACTGACCCATTATGCATTAGGAACAGTCTGGCACCACTGCGTGTCTGAATCTCAAATGGCTGAACCGAGAAGTAGTTCACAGGCATGCCTTTACTGCCTGCTCTAGCATGAAGTAGGTCAACAACGATAGGGTCCGAGAATTTAGTGAGCTCGGACTCTGGAAGAGCGTCTTGAGGCTTATCTACAAATATGGGGCTCAAGCTCTTGTACATGTAGACAGCTATTTTTCTCATGCCAGCAAGTACTGTTGCCCTACCCCATCCATCTTTATGAGACGGCTCCTCAGGTCCAAAAGCTCTAGCAGCGTAAGGGTCGTACTCTGAAGCTCCTATCAAGCCTCTAATCATCTCACCGTAGTACTGCTTGAGAAGGGAGTACCTGCCGACGCTACCTAAGATTCTACACATACCTAGGCACCAAAGTAGAATTTGCGGCAGAGCTATTTACCTTGATGTAAGTAGGCTGGTAACTCACCTGAAGCGTAGATGAATTCACCTCCAACCACAGTACCCAGCACCTTGATAGTTCTTAACTCCTTAGGACTCACCTCTAGCGGGTCCTGGTTAATTATAATTAGGTCAGCGTACTTGCCGACCTCTAAACTCCCTACTTCATCCTCGCCATGCATTATCTGTGCCGAGCCGTAGGTGTAGTAGTGCAGAGCTGTTGCCACATCAAGTACCTCATCCTTGCTGAATTCGTAGAGCTTTACACTCTCGTAAGCACCGCGAGTTACCGCGGCGAAGACTGTTTCCCACGGGTTAATAGGCTCTACTGGCGCGTCGGTTGAGAACCCAGTTATTAGACCTGCATCAATCATCGACTTGAATGGGTAGACCCAAGGTGCTCTCTCAGTACCTACTCTATCTACTACCCACCAGTCACTGATTACGAAGTGTGGTTGGATAGCGACGGCTGCTCCTAATTCGGATGCCTTAACTATCTGCTCAGGCCTAATAACTGAAGCGTGCTCTATCCTATGCCTTAAAGACCTAACGCGCTCACTGACCTCGCTGTAGGCCTTCAGCACCATGTCAATTGCTTTATCGCCTATGGCGTGTATAGCTAGTTGGAGACCTGCTTCACTAGCTTCCTTAACTACCTTAATTAGCTCTGACTCACTTATGGTTGCTACGCCGCAGGTTGAGGGGTCGTCAGCGTATGGCCTGCTGAGCAGCGCTGTCCTAGCACCTAGTGAGCCGTCAGTAAAGACTTTAATACCGAGTATCTTGAGTCTGGAGTCACCGAAGCCGCATCTAATACCTAGGCTCTTTAAGTACGGGAGTAAGTCACGATTGAGGTAAGCCCTGACCCTTACCCTCAACTTACCTGTTAATTCGAGAATCTGCAGTGCAGCAAGAACTTCTGGGCTGCAGCCAGCTAGACCTACTGTAGTTACGCCGTGCCTTATGGCGTGCTTTATGGAGTCCTCAAGAAACTTAAGTAGTTGACTATCTTCATATGTCACCAGCTTAAGTACTTCCTCAAGACCTAACTCCCTCACCATGCCTGTTAGCTCACCCTTCTCATCGACGTCAAAGTACGGTGGCTTGAGGGGCTTCCCTACACGTCTCCTAATAACCTCAATTGCCTTACTATTAACCACACCTACGTGCCCACATACCCTGACAAGTAGTACTGGCTTATCGCGGACTACCTCATCTATATCCCACCTATTCAGCCACCTGCCTTCAGCGAAGAGTTCCTGGTCCCAGCCGCGGCCTACTACCCACTCGGTAGGACCTAATTCAGCAGCAAACTTCCTTAATTTCTCCTTAATCTCCTCGATAGATCTAGCACCTCTTAGGTCGAGGGTATTTAGGTTAAGTCCTAAGCTATCTAGGTGCATGTGAGAATCAATGAACCCAGGCATTACGGTCATGCCGCTTAGGTCGATTACTTCGCCACCTAGTGACTTAGCTATGCTTACTGCCTTCTCAGCATCACCTACGTAAAAGACCCTGTCACCAACGATGGTTACTGCATTAGCAATTCTCAGCGGCTTAAATGAGACATAGACTTTACAGTTAATCAGCGACTTAACCTGCACCATGTGAGCTACCCTAGCAATTTAAGTATTGGTCAAGGCAATATTAATGTAGTCCCTAGACTTAAGTCTGACTTACTTAGGTCAGGGG
>CAYQIX010000086.1:0-4939 GCA_964417765.1 uncultured Desulfurococcaceae archaeon | reverse complement strand
GGTGTTGATGGCGGCGTCTACTTCACCTCATACTCATAAACGACAGAACTGCTTTTTAACCCTGCTAGTCAATTTCTTTAGAAGCAGAGGTGTCAAGCACGATGGCAAAGTCAATGTATCACTACATAGCGCAGCTGTGGAAGAGGCCCTACGATGGTGAGATGGAGGAGGTAATGAGGCAGAGGTTAATAGAGTGGAGAAGGCAGCCAGCAATAGTTAGGGTTGAGAAACCAACTAGGCTTGACCGAGCTAGGGCTATAGGGTATGAGGCCAAACAAGGTTTCGTCGTAGTCAGGGTTAGAGTGAGAAAGGGCGGTATGAGGAAGCAGAGACCAAGGTCAGGTAGAAGACCTAAGAGAATGGGTATCTACGGCTTCGCCCCAGCTAAGTCGCTTCAGCTAATCGCTGAGGAGAGAGCCGCCAGAAAGTACCCGAACTTGGAGGTTCTGGGCAGCTATTATGTAGGCGAGGACGGCTTGTACAAGTACTTTGAAGTCATACTGGTTGACCCTCATCACCCAGCAATACAGGCAGATAAGGACATAAACTGGATTACTCAGCCGAGCCAGAGGAGGAGGGTGTTTAGAGGTAAGACACTTGCGGGCAGGAGAATGAGAGGGCTGCTGAAGAGTAGAGGCTTAAGAGGAACCCACAAGTGGAAGTGGAAGAAGAAAGCGAAGGAGAGGAAGCTCAAGAAGAGGCATGAAGCATCAAGAGGAGCCAGATTAATAGTTCCTAAGGATCTAGCTGAAGAATTAGGCATCGAGAAGTAATAACCATGAGGAGGATCAGGGTACAGCACCTAACACTGAAAGTATTTTCACATGCAACTGAAGATCCGAATAAGGTCAAGAAGGCAGCAGTAAATATTTTGCCTGAGAAACTCAGAAATAAAGCCGTATTTGATGAAGTAGTCACTAAAGGCCACTACGGTAATGAAATTAGGGTACTCACTCTAAAGCTGAAGAGGAAGGAAGCCTTAGAAGCACTCAAGCACATACTCTGTAATATGAGTGAAGTAGAGAGGAACATACTATTAGCTACGCTGGAAACTAGAGTTGACCCACCCTCTCACCTTTACTTAAGGCTAAGTAAGCAAGATGCGTACAGAGGCTCAATACGGCTGCTTGACTCAGGTGATGTTATTAGACTAGCTGTAACAATTGAAGGAGCTACTTCAATAGATGAGATGCGGGATTTTTTAAGTAGCTTAGTTAAGGTGTGCTAAAATACCGGTATACATAGATTTGAGGTACCGGGGCACAGAGAGGTTAGAGGAAGTAGCTCGTATTGCCGAGAAGTTAGGCTACAGGATAGTCGGTGTTGAAGGTCTAGATAAGGTCCAGGTACTTAATGGCGTTACCTTCATTCCGAGGAGGACATCGAGCGATATTAATGAGTTGGTGAAAACTAAGCGCAATGTACTGAGGACTTACTTAATTAGATCGCCAGAAGACCTAAAGTCATATCCAAGGCTGAGGAAGGTAGCAGTAATCGTGAGCTTAAGCCGTGCAGCATTTCATGCCCTCACACCGAAGTATGTAGAGCGCCTCGCAGTCCTGGACCTTCCTGTTGAGGTAGCTATTAGGGATGTATATGAGGCTGTAAAAGAGCGCAGGTACCTTAGGGGCTTGGACTACCTAGTAAGCCTTGCTAGGTCAGGCAGGCTAGAGCTCATAGCATGCAGCGGTGCTAGCAAATACATTGAGCTACTTCATCCTAAAATAATTATTAGTACACTAATTGAGTTAGGGTTAGATGAGGTTATTGCATTGAAAGCAGTGACATCAGCTCCAGCTAAAGTGCTTAGGGGTCTAGGATATGGCATTAAGTAGCGCGCAGCTAACTGCCCTAGTATGTCTGAGCCTTGCTGTTGCGCTAGTAGCTGTAGTTATATCTACATACCTCATTGTACAGCAGCTAAATGTAATGAGGCGCTTAAAGATAATTTCAGCAGCACTCAGCAGCAAGGCGCTTAAGAGGTTTATTAAGAGTATCGAAGAGAGGAGTTCTAAGAAGATAAGGAGGCGGTACCTCGTATTTGAGGTACTGTTACACGGAGAAGAAGTTAGCTCGGCGAACACCATAGATAGAGTGAGGCTAGAGGACAAGATAAAGGATGCTTTTAAGGAGCTGTTTGGCTCATTAGAGCTGTCGAGATCAGGAATATCTGTTGTATATTTCGATCATAAAGAAATGAAGGGTGTCCTGCGCTTCAAAGTATCTCACAGAGCTAAAGTACTCGCAGCGTTAGGTTATATCAAGGAGATTAACGGCACTGACGCAATGATAGTTCCCTTGGGGATTTCGGGAACCCTTAAGAAAGCTCTTGCCAAGCTTAAGAAACTGTAATTAGCTGTAGATGCAGAACTAGATTGATGTTATCAGTAAGTAAAACTTCATTAGCACGGAGAAGAGTAATTATCGAATTTAGCGTAGTTACAGCTCTAATAATAGCAGCGTCATGCATGTACATACTCAAGGAATTTACTACTCCACTACTGTACGGCATTGATGGTCCCTACTACATTCAAGTATCGTCTATTTTAATGAGTGGACACTTAAAGTATCCGGACCCTCCTCTTTCTTTCTACATACTTACAGCATTCTCCGTTCTTCTTAATGACATCATCGCAGGAATTAAGGTAGGCTCAGTCATTACGACACTGCTTGCTGCATACGCAATATACTACATAGTTAGATACATAACTAATCCAGCAGGAGGATTAATTGCCTCACTATTCTACTTATCTTCGCCCATGCTCATTAGAATGATGTTTGACTTAATAAAGAATGCAATGGGATTAACCTTTCTGACCTTCACACTGCTCTTCTGCTACCTCGCAGTTCATCGCCACAGATTACTATACTCTGTATTCGCAGTGGTGTTCGCTGTCCTCACGGGGCTAACCCACATACTTGACTTTGCTGTAATGTACTACACTACTCTTCTTCTCTTGGTACTTACTATAGTGCTCAATAGGAAAGAGCTTAAGTATGTCACACCGCCCTTTGCCGCATCTACAGTAATTCTAGCACTGGGCTTCACTTACTACAGCATAATGGGAGGCGACCCTTACAAAGGTGTATCGTTCATAAATATGCTGCTTACGCAATTACAGCATTTGGCAATCACATCATACGGGGTATCAGCAGTAGCTTACCCCTTAGCAGTCGGTGTAGCAGGAGTAGCATTCGCGCTTACACGCAAGAACCCTAGGGCAGTAAGCAGCAGACTCATTATTTCAGCATCAGCAATTCTCATACTACTCAACGTACCGATAATCCCTCAGCAATTCCTCTGGAGATTTAACCTAATGACAGCCATACTAGCTCCTTTAATTATTGGTGTGATCATAGGGAGTATTGGTAAGCTTAAGCATGTATTACTCATTACACTAATACTTGTGGGGCTCATGCTTCCACAGATGGTAGGGCAGATCCAGAGCGTAAGACCAAGTATCAGCCTTCAAGAGTACAACGAGCTGAAGCACGTTACATCAATTGCACCAAACAATACGGTATTCATAGTCCCTGACATGAGATTGAAGTACTGGGTCGAGACGTTGGCGCCTAATGTCGTTCGCTCACTTAAGGAGCTGCCGCCGAATACTCCTGCAATACTAGTTATTGAGAAGTTAAGGAAGCACCCACCCATTCCCCCATAACAAAACTAATCTACAGTGGCACATACATTGATGCATACTTAGTACCGCCAAAGCCTTTGGCTGCTGGGCCGCCGAATCCCTAGCTTGCAATTTAGAGTTTATTTATGGTCAGATCGTCGCGAGTTCTTCACCGATCCTTTTGGAGCGGCTTCATCATCCTTAAGTTATGTGATCTAGTACGTTAATAAAGTCTTTATTAATTTTGTAGTGATCATGGAGTGGGATGATGTCACCGTCAGTGGATGAGTTAGTGATTTGTGGGACCCTCTCTGACCGCTTTGGTGATTTTTATGAAGGAGAAAGTTAAGATTAAAATACTTGCCAGGGTGCTTTATGAGGTACTGAACCATAGGGTATCGATTGACGTGGCCTTTAAGAGGGCCTGCAAAGGTGTGAGGCTTCAGGGCACTGACGAACGCGAGTACCTTTATGAGCTGGCTAGGATGTTCGTATCTGACTATCAGAAGCTGCAATGCGTTTTAGGCCGTACTAAGTCATTGAGTAAGTTGGTCAGGGCTTGGCTAAGAGGGGTTAGTGATGAGGGGCTACCTCCTTACTGTAGGCTCTCATATAGTAAGTGGTTTTACGATAGGGTAACCTCGCTCCTAGGTAAGGAAGAGGGTGAGCAGCTTCTGGCCTCCATGAACGAGAGGGTCTGGTGGCTAAGAATCAATACGTTAAAAGCCCCTGAGGAGAGGGTGCTCAAGTTGCTTGAGTCTGAAGGTGTAGAGTATGTTATCGATAGGGAATATCCTTTCCTCTTAAGGATCAAAAAGACGCCTAAACCTATTAGACTGCTTAGGCCTGTCAAGAACTACATGGCAATACCTCAAGATAAGGCATCTGTTGCTGTAGTAGATGTGCTCTCTCCTGGAGCGGGGGAGCTAATAGTTGATATGGCGGCTGCTCCAGGAATGAAGACCTCCTTAATTATGATGCTGACTGAGAATAGAGCTAAGATTGTAGCTATAGACATAAGCTACAGGCGCATTTTGCTTATGAAAAACCTATTAAAGAAACTTGGTATTGACTTATCGCAGGTGCACTTAGTTGCGAGTGACTCGGCGAGAATTAAGTTGCCAAGGCACCCTGATAAAGTTCTTCTTGATGCACCGTGCTCTAACTCAGGAGCTGTGAGCAAGGACCCAGCACTTAAAATATCGCTCACTGAGGGCAAGATAAAGTACTATGCGTCAAAGCAAGCTGAGCTGCTGAGGAATGCTATACAGCTAGGTAGGGTGATAGTGTACTCAGTCTGTTCTATAATGCCT
>CAYQIX010000085.1:0-4956 GCA_964417765.1 uncultured Desulfurococcaceae archaeon | reverse complement strand
TAATAAACATTAAGGGAGGGAACGCCAGTATTAGGGACGGTAATGGCTTCTGGATAACGCCTTCGCAAATACCTAAGAACATGCTTAGGCCTGAGGACATGGTTTACGTAGGGCTTGACGGCAAGTGGAAGGAGGGCCTCAAGCCCTCGATGGAGTATAGGATGCACTTAATGATATATAGGGAATCTAATGATGTTAAGACAATTATACACACTCACAATCCATATACTCTAGCCCTCTACGAGTCAGGGCTCGCGCTAGATCCTACGAAGTATATTGAAGCATACTCGATCGGTGAGTGTATTGCTGTAGTACCTAAGCTGCCAGCAGGATCTGAAGAATTAGCTAAGAGCGTAGCTGACGCTATCAGGAGGTGTAAGGTAGCCGTAATGCTTGGTCATGGTGCAGTGGCTGTTAGTAAGGGTGACGTTTTCTCAGCCTTAGACGCACTGGAAGCACTTGAGGACATATCTAAGGTAGAGCTATTCAAGGCGCTATTAAGCAGTAAAAGGTGCTTAAGGAGTACTTAAAAAATACCTTGTGTAGGCCTCGACTCAGTTACTAATGAATATAGGTGGTTTTATCCAATAGTCTGTAGGGTTGCCCACTACCATAACTGCAGCCGCCAAGGCAGAGCTGAAGCACTAATACGTTTCTTGGATTAGTCTTAAATTCTTTTAGTCCGCCTCTCACTTCGTCAGGACCATGCAGCACCTTAACCTTCTCGCTAGCTTTGCTGCTTAGCTGTGGTACTTCTTCTGCCTCAACGTTAGCTATCTGCTCCCTGCCAATTGAGCTTTCCAGTATCTTTAAGGCCTCCTGAGCGGTCAAGACAAGACTAAGATCCTTCTTCCTTGCCGCACATGAGGTAATGACTAAGGTTTTGTCGCTTACAGCGAGCCTCGGATACTCAGTAAGGTACTTGCTTAGCTCAGGGTAGAACCTCTTCACGTACTCGTACTCAGCACTGCTCATAGGAATTATTGCTGGTTCGCTCACCTCCTCAATACCTTCTAGCGGGTCCCAGAACTTAACCTCCTTAGCGCCAAGGAGCTTTAGCGAGGCTACTACCTTACCTACATCTACCTCAAGCGCCTCAGCAAGGCCATTCAGCGCCCACTTATCAATTAAGATGCTCACCTCACCTGACTTAATCAACTCTAAAGCTCTCGAGATGTCGTCCCTACAGGTAATTGCTGCTACTGGACAGTAGCTGGCGCAGAGGCCACAGTGAATGCAGCCTACTTCATCAAATTTCTTGAAGAATGGTGTTGTCACTATAATTGAGCTACCTCTGAAGCCATAGTCAAGGACGTTAACGCCTAGTATTGAGCATATCTCTACGCACCTGCCACAGACAACGCATTTACCTGTGTCAAGCTTCAGTAAGCCATCGTCTATCACTCTTTCAGAGACCTTAATGTACTGGAATCTCCTCTCAAGCTCCTCTACAGGTAGACCCTTAGCTAGGAACTCAATTATTGTTAGGAACTCGTCGACCTTTATCGGGCATCCCTTAACGACAGCATCTACCTTAACGAACTTATGGAGTGGCTCACCAAATATGTGTTTCTTATCGAACCTCGTTACCTCACCCTTGTGCTTATACATAAATGCGACTATACCGCCGAGTGCAGCGCAGCTACCTAAAGCTATTAAGTACTTGCACCTCCTCCTGATCTCCCTTACCTTATTGATGTCCTCCTCCGAGGTCAATGCACCCTCAATTACTGCTATATCGTAGTTAGCTGGCTCCTCCCCTAGCCCTAGAAGTGGCTCACGAACTATCTCTATACCTAGCTTCTCGAGCGCCCTTAGTACTCTATCTAATTCATTAACTATAGTGTACCTGCATCCTTCACACGAGCTGAACGAGTATATCGCGACCTTCATCTCAACCACCTCCTTAATGAACAGCGCATGGAAGACACGGGTCATAAGACCTAACTAATGCTGCAGCATAAGCCCTGAGGTCATCGAGCCTGCTGACACCCTCACTCCTTAACTTATTGATTAATGCTTCACAGCAAACTTCCATATGCTTGCTGTTCATTGCTGTCGGGGTAATTATGTTTGCTGCTACTACTCTTCCGTTCCTTACGCTGTAGTGGTGGATGAGTAGACCCCTGGGCGCTTCAACAGCTGATGCTGCCTCACCGCTTCCCTTAAGCTTACTTAAGTCGTAAAGCCTAATGCCTGACCCGACAGCACTAGCTAAGTCAGCGAATTCGCGCTCAGCTACTAAGGTCAAGTAGAGTGCCTCGATGAGCTGAGCCTTTACATTGTCGAACGGATTGCTTAGATTGAGCCTTAGCTGGCTTAGGTAGTCACCTACCTCCTTAGATACATCGCTATGATTGCGCAGTACCCTAGCCCTCGAGCCTACGAAGAATGGCTTACCCCGGTAAGTGCAGTGCTTTGCATTTGAGTACTCTACTTCCTCTTCATGGATTACCTCCTTATATCTCATCACATCTGCTACTTCGCCCTCAGATGTAGCTATTTCATCGCCGATTATTGGATAATCTGGTGTACCTACCGTGAGGTAGCTGTGGACTGGGTCCTCAAACTCAATATCCCTCCACCTACTTGCTAACTCACTTACCAGGCTCTCAGCTTCCTTACCTACGGATGCAAGGATTTTAGATGCTTTCTCAAGGTCGTACCTCGTTACTAGCTTGCCCTGGTAGGCTACGTCAATTACGTGGGTGTGGGTGAATCTACCTGCGATGTTTCCGTAGACTTTTAAGACCTCAGCATTTATCTTGAGGAACTTCTTAACTATTGCTGGTTCAGCCTTAGCTAATTCAATCAGGTTCCTGTAGCCGAGGTAGTCGGGCAGAGCGACGAGGACGTGGACGAAGTTATTCTGAATTATTCCAACAACCTCAATCATCTTCCTCAGTTTCATTACCTTCTCGCCCATGTCGATGCCGAGAGCTTTTTCAAGAGCTATTATTGAGCCAAGGAGGTGCGCCATGCTACATACTCCGCATATTCTAGCAGTTACTATAGGTACTTCATCAACTTTCCTATTCTTTAGTGATATCTCGAAGAATCTTGGACTCTGCGTAATATTTATCTGAACTCTGTATCTTCCCTCTACTTCCTTAATCCTAACATCTATGTGTCCAGCTACACCTGGGACCTCTTCATATAACCTAATGAAGTCCTCTACTCCTGCCATCTTAGATTCCCTCCACAAGTAGCTTGAACTTTTCGAGGAAGGGATGTGCACTCCAGAATATCTCGGCTATCTCAGCAACTTCTTTAAGTTCAAATCCCAATTCTCTATATCTCCTTAAGGCTCTCACTACCACGTCCTCCCTAGTTATAGGACCTCTGCAGCCCCAGCACCTACCGCCTGTTCTCGGGCACTCCGCGTCACATCCAGCTACCGTCAGCAGTCCCAGGCACAGTATTCCCTTGTTCAGTAAGCACTCGTCGGGATGCAGCGGGCACTCAGCACAGACTGGTATGCCCTCAAGTCTTAAATCATTCGCCATCTTAACCAGTATGCAGTCACCCTTACGCTTACAGATCCAGCACTCAATTCTGTGGTAAGCCAGAAGCAGTTCTAGGGTAGTTCTGCGGGTCTTCAGAGTCTTAGGCGTTCTAGTATATACCTCGAGACCATTACTTACTGGGTAGGCGCATGCGGGCACAAGCTTGCCATTAGGAAGCTCAACTAAGCAAAGCCTGCATGAGGCTCCCTTATAGAGCTCGCCTGCCTGGCAGAGTGAGTGCATGGGTATTCCAGCTTGCTTAATAGCGTCAAGTACGACTGAGCCGGGATCGACTTCAACCTCAATTCCGTTAACCTTAATTCTGACCTTACCTTTCATACTTAATCACCTCACGACTTACGGGACAAGTTCCTGCAGGACATCTCTTTTCTCTTATATGAGCTAAGAACTCTTCTCGGAAGTATTTAATACTCGAGAGTACGGGTATTGGTGCCCCGCTCCCTAAAGCGCAGAGGCAGGCATCCTTTAATGTCTCACCCAACTCCTTAAGAAGCTCTAAGTCATCTTCACTTCCTTTACCGCAGCTTATCCTCTCTAGTACACTAAGCATTGTTTTCGTGCCTACCCTGCAAGGTACGCATTTGCCGCATGACTCACTGACGAAGAATGCCATAAACTGCCTAGCCAAGTCAACCATGCACTTATGCTCATCAACAGCTACTAAGATTCCAGAGCCCATAGCTACGCCTAGCTTCGGCAGCGTGTCATAGTCTAGTGGGACATTAATTTCGGAGACTGGAAGGAAGCCTCCTGCTGGGCCGCCAACTTCGACAGCCTTAAGCTTCAGGCCATCGGGGGCACCTCCGGCTATGTCCTCGATAATTGTCCTTATTGTAGTGCCTATAGGTACTTCATATACTCCAGGCATCTTAATTGAGCCTGAGACAGAAACCATCTTAGTTCCGCCTGACTTCTCAGTTCCTATAGTAGCGTATCTGTCCCAACCATCGCGGAGTATGACAGCTGCGTGAGCTAATGTTTCGACATTATTTATTACTGTGGGCTTGCCCCACAGCCCCTTTGTTACCGGATACGGGGGCCTTACCCTAGGTGTTGATCTCTTACCTTCTATCTCCTCAAGCAGTGCCGTCTCCTCACCGCTCGTGTACCTTCCCGCATCCTGAACTATCTCTATATCGAACGCGAAGCCTGAGCCAAGTATGTTTTCGCCTAATAAGCCATACTTCTTAGCCTCCTCTATAGCCTTCTCTAGCCTCTTAGCAGCTAGGTCACCTTCAGTTCCTACGAATATGTAGCCCTTGCTGGCCCCTATAGCGTACCCAGCGATAATCATTCCCTCAATAAGTATGTGTGGGTCAGACTCGATGAGCAGTCTGTTAGAGAATGCTGACGGGTCACCTTCCTCTGCATTAGCTACTACGTACTTCACATCGCTTACTTGATCCTTAACAGCCTTCCACTTAATCCA
>CAYQIX010000084.1:0-4985 GCA_964417765.1 uncultured Desulfurococcaceae archaeon | reverse complement strand
TTCTTATACTGCTCAAATAACACACGATTACAGGGAATGCCAGGTGTACACAAAAGAGCATATAGTTAATGATCACATCAAACTAGTTTATATCTGCAGTAATGACAACGTCTGTACCGTTATTGGTGACCTGCCTGCACTAAGCTGGTGCTTTGATAAAGGTGATGAATTAAGCGTTAGCGAATCGAGACTGTGCTATAGTAGGAGATTTACGATTAATATCAAAGGAAGTACTGTGGAAGTAGTAATCGAGGGAGCTGAAGTTTTAGGTGAGTTGAAATCCATAAGTTTCGTAGCTTATGGGGTTAAGGGTGACATGAACCCTGAGGTGCTTTATAAAGCAGTAAGCGAATATGTAATAAACATCTGCAGTAACACAATTGGCAAAAGTCTACCTAGTGTCGCCGATATCGGTTAAGTTCAAAGGTTGTGTTTACGCCATATTATGAAAGAACTGGGATTAGCTCGCTACCGCAATAGGGGCATTTTCCATGCAATACTTTATGGTCGCCTGAGCAGAAACATACATCACCTCTAGTTTTACTACATTTAGGACATACGTAGACTACGTCCTTCCCGACAGTCAATTTCCTATTACATATCTTACATTTCTTAGTAACCCAGCCGAGATGTCCTCCAGCGTTAGTACCCATTAAGCTGACCATACCCTCGCACCTCAAGGTTCTAATTATTTAGATTAAAAAGCTTTTACTGCTTACACATGTCGGTATTTTATAATGAAGGTATTCTCCATCGACACATAATACCTAGGTTAACAGGAAAATTAGGGGTAGAGAAAGTGGGGGTTGTCAAAATATGTGCTGTAGGTGACGTGCATGGCAGGCGTTATTTCAGTGTTTTTCAAGCGTCTTTAAGGACTCTCGTGGGATTTAAACCAGATATTTTTGTCTTTGCAGGTGACATGGTTGATGAAGGTAGGGTGGAAGACCTTGAACGTATAGTGAGTGAAGTAAGGTCTAAGTGCCCAGGTGTACCAATCATAGCTGTTTTCGGTAATGAAGAATATCATGAATTAGAGGGTACATTCATTAAGCAGTATCCAGAGATTATTTGGCTTAATGACTCAATATCACTGATAGTTGTTAGAAACATAAAGGTAGGCTTTGTTGGAACTAGAGGAGCGCTAGAAAAGCTAACGTTTTGGCAGAGACGCCATAAGCCTGAACTAGAAATCGTCTATAAGAAGAGGCCGCACATAATTAAGAACTTGATAAGCGAGGTTAGGAAACATTCGGATGTAGTTGTTTTGGTAACTCACTACGCGCCGACTATGATTACCGTACGTGGTGAGCCAGAGAAAATATATCCTTACATGGGATCTAAGGAGATGGAGAGAGTAGTAAGGGAGGCTAAGCCAGATATAGTAATCCACGCACACGCACACAATGCGAGAGTGACAGAGGCAGTAATAGACTCGGTTAAGATATATAATGTATCTTTACCTGCTAGAAAAGGTATTACAGTAATTGAGGCGAGCCCGAGAAAGAGCCTATTATCTTTTTTAAGTCAAGTAAGTAAGAGCTAAGTTCTTCAAACCCATCAAATTACTCTTAACTTCATAGTTACTTATGAGTTAGTGTTGCATAGAGAGTAAACCTAGAAAAATAGACATACATAAAAGCGGGATCATGTGCTGAAGTGATATTCCTTTGCTGTGCAATTCTCTATCTAGCTTAAGAAGATCGGTAAATGACTTCTTTTCTAAGTAATTCAATATTTTCATGTTTTGGAGTTCCTCAACAAGATTTCCGTAAGTCATTACAGCTGCTTTATTTATGTCACCGTATTTCAAGTAGGTACTAACAAAGACGTTAGAACATGAGATTAATGTACTGAGATTTCTTGTGAAGTAATTAAGCACAGGATCTTCTTCACCTATCTCTCTATAGAGGTCATATACTGAAACCCCCTCTAATTTGATCTTTGTTGGTGTGAGCATTAAGCTCTCAATAATTGATGAATACCTGCCACCATAAGACTTTAATGATTCATAAACCTTAATGGTTTCCAGCACATCATTAAATAGCAGTTCATCATTAAGTCCTTTCCTAAAGTTTTCAATGAAGTTTTTACTCCCTATCCTAATAGCGTAGGATGATGCTATGACAGTCGGTACCATTACGAGATGAAATTCTGGAGTATTGCGCGCTCCCAATCGTCTAGATGAGAGACGTAATGCATCCCTAAGAAAATCGCCAATTTTTAAGTTAGTAAAACCCAT
The DNA here is from genome assembly GCA_964417765.1 of uncultured Desulfurococcaceae archaeon. Taxonomy (GTDB): domain Archaea; phylum Thermoproteota; class Thermoprotei_A; order Sulfolobales; family NBVN01; genus B83-G16. The sequence goes on along the minus strand of CAYQIX010000084.1, from coordinate 2,743 downwards.
CCTACCCTCAGCTACCGAAAATCCTGCCTTTACGCAAGCAGCGTAAGTATCTAGTGTTGAGGTAAATGACGAAATGAATGAGTGCAGATCTTTAAAGTAGGGCGAGAATCTGTGGGGAGCACCCGGCTTAACATAGGAGTACACTGCTAAGTCTAAGCTCTCCATTAAAGCCTTAATTACTGACAGCATTGTAAGGCACCTAATTTTGTTAGTAATCTAAAAGGTTAATATGTTAGCAAGACTGAAGAACCATGTGTTTTAAAACAAAAGAACTGCGAAGTCTAAAGAGTGGGGTAGTGCTTGCAAACTAACAAAAAATTATTTGAGGTAGTGCTGGCGATTACTATGGCACTAACATTTAGAGAGTTCCTTTCGTGTCTCTCCCTAAGTAAGGACTCGATTACTTACTTAGCTTCTCTATCATCAATACTAATATTTATGATGAGCGGGATCGACATCTACATAAAGGATGAGCTGTTTGATGAAGAGTACGTAAAGCCTATAATAATCAAGGTGGACAAAGCACTAATTTATCAGGTAGTAAAATTTCAGATTAGGAGAGTATGTTCGATATTAATTAACTTAGTTGGAGCAGCCTTACCGCTATTAATGTCGATTGCCGCAGCGCTCATGATCTCATTAATGTATCCGCACCTACTGGTACAGCTGCTATTAAATACGATATTTCTAGTATTTCTTTACAATAAGCTGTCAATTTTAATTAAAGACAAAGGTATTGGTATACCAATGGCGCTAACAACCATGCTTACGGTTACTTTATCAATTTCTACAGCACTATACTTCAACTTAGGTGCATCAGCTGCATTCTTGCTTACTTTAGCTTCATCTACAATAGCGCTACTTATTGGAGTTGACTTGATGAACTTAGGTAAGGCAGCTCTCTTTAACGTAAGGAAGATAATCATAGGAGGAATGGGAGTTGCAGACGCATTATTACTGGTGCCTGCTATGTCGGCTTTAATGACAACTAATGTCGTTAAGGTACTGGCGATTTTTTAAAGTGTGGAATTAGCTAATTACTCAATTAAGACGTATCTTAATCCGAGATTCTTGAGTGTCTCAGTAATTAAGTTCCAGGCCTCCAGTAACTTACTTAGAATTTGGCTTTCAATTATAATAACGAAATACGGCCTAAGTGCCGGTACTAAGGATTCACTGCCTCCAATACTTTTATCGCTTTTCAATAAGGTAGGTATGATCTTGATTAGCATATCGTTTCCTGATATGCAAATAAAGGAGGTTGTCGTTCCTGAACATTTGTATTTTTCACCTAACTTAGCTCTCAGTGTTGGTATATTAGCGAGTAATTCATTGATATCGCTAGCATTTACGCGGATAACTACCTTATACATAGCTAACTCCATCCCAGTACCTTAACTCCTTTCCCACTAATCTCTTTCACCAACTTATCCTTTACTTCTCTTGATGGAGTTTCCATAACTACCTCAACCAGTGCATAACCAGGTTCGATATCTAAGCTAAATCTATCGTGACGAACATCTATGATATTGCACTTCAGAACCGCTAATTTATTCAGTACCCTCTCGAGCATTCCTGGCACATCTCTTAAAGCTAGTTTAAGTTTGCAAATTCTCCCTTCAGCCATTAAACCTCTTAAAATCACTCTGTAGAGAGTCGTTAGGTCAGCATTACCGCCGCTGATAACGGCAACAACCTTCTTACCCCTAACATCTAGCCTGCCACTAATAATCAGCGCTAACGGGAGAGCACCTGCACCTTCAGCGAGTAACTTTGCTCTTTCTAGTAGAAGGTACATGGCTCTTGCGATGGAGTCCTCATCAACCAGATATATCTCATCGACAAACTCCCTGACTAATTGAAGGGTTAATTTACCGACTGTTTTCGTTATTACTCCATCAGCCAGCGAGGGCTTAGGAGCTATGGTTACTGGCTCACCCCGTTTAAGCGACTCATAAAACTTAGGCGCAGCCTCAGGTTCGACTCCAATTACTTTAACTCTACTGCCTAGTACCTTCTTTATAGCGATTGCAATACCTGAAATTAGTCCTCCACCACCAACCGGGACAATTACGTAGTCTATGTCTTGACTATCTCTAGCTATCTCTAGGCCTATGGTTCCCTGCCCAGCTATTATGTATGGGTCATCGAATGGATGTATAAGTATAGAGCCGTGTACTTTGCTGAGTTCCAGAGCCTTGGCATATGCGTCGTCATATACCCTCCCATGCAAAACCACTTCGGCACCGTAAGATTTAGTTGCCATCACCTTATATGGTGGCGTAGTCTCAGGCATGACTATAGTTGCCTTAACGCCTAGCTCTTGAGCTGAGTAAGCAACTCCCTGAGCGTGATTTCCTGAAGACGCAGCAACTACTCCGTACCTTCTCGCTTCGTTGAGGACAGAGTAGATCTTGAAGTAAGCACCTCTAACTTTAAATGCTCCAGTCTTCTGGAGGTTCTCAAGTTTTAAGTAAACATGCGCATCAACCAACTTTGAAAATGAATGGCTGTAATTAAGTGGTGTTCTATGAATAACTCCTTCAAGGACTTTGTCAGCTTTCTTTATTAGCTCAAATATTTTGTCCGGACTCACAACTCATCAGCCAGCCATAAAAGAAGTTGTTAGAGTAAACATATAACTATATCTGCTGCTTACTTTTCTGAATAATTAATAGGTTGAAGTAAATTATGGGCCTCAGGTCGTCCGTAAACAGTCTTCAGTGAGAAGCTAGTATCCACA
>CAYQIX010000083.1:3733-5019 GCA_964417765.1 uncultured Desulfurococcaceae archaeon | reverse complement strand
CCGCTAGTACCGACGTAGAACCTCATGACTACCTCAAGTATATGGTTACGTCAGCATATATTACTGTGATGTCCAGAAGTTAGACATCTGTATAAGTAGTGCCCGAAATAATTTCTGGGGGTAGGCGCTTGCTTGAGCTTAAGGCATGCGGCGAGTACCAGCTCGAGGAAGAGCTAAGCAGTATTGACCTTCATAAGGTCCTCGCTGTATACAACTTCAGCTTCTGGTATGACGGCAGGTCATCCTGGATTATACTCGATCTCCGGGATCCTACAGTAGCTCTGGTCAGCACTGACGGCTACGTGAGGCTCTACGGGGTAACGTGCAGTGAGGACTTCGTGGGTGAGCTAGAGCATGTGTTAGGTATTAGCGAGGACTTAAGTGGCTTCTTCAAGTTAGGCGCTGGTGACCCACTACTAGGTGAGTTCTTGAGGGAGTTCAAGGGCTGGAGGCTGAGGTTATCACCCCTATGGTGGTCCCTCGTCATCGGTGTGTGCCAGCAGAACGCCAGCTTTAGGCAGGGCTGGAGGATGCTTCAGAACATAGTTAAGCTGCTCGGCAAGGCTGCGCGTGCTGGAGACCGTGAGGTCCTCCTGCCTCCGGGGCCTGAGGAGGTACTTGCGTCAGCTAGTAAGCTGAGGGAGGCTGGCGTCGGGTATAGGGCGGGCACTATAGTCAACATCGCTAAGGCCTTTAGCCAGGGAGAGCTGAGTGAGGAGCTGCTTAAGGGACTGAACTCGAGAGAGGCTGAGGAGAACCTAGTGAGTATCAGGGGCGTGGGGAAGTATACGGCCAGGTTAGCCCTAGCACTCACGTACAGGAAGTACGATCTACCGCCAGTGGACAGGTGGCTGGGGGCGATCATAGCTGAGGTCTACGGTGTTGAGGAAAAGAAAGCTGAGGGATTCTGGAGCATGAGGTGGGGTGAGTGGGCTGGACTAGCAGCTATCGCAGTAACCGTGGCTCTCGATGCTGTGCCGCTGAGGAAGGCGCTAGACAGAGTGAGGAGAGGCATTCTTAAGCCAGTGCTCGAGGATATTCCGACACCTTACAGTATGTGGAGGTTTGCGAGGCTGTAATTAGTGAGTGATAGCTGACGTTGAGCTTCTAACTTCTGATATATTTATATTCCAGGATATCCAGATAATACAGGTAGCCATGCCTACACTGCTAATTAAGAATGTGCCCCATGACTTAATGAGGGAGCTCAAGAAGCTGAAGGTAGAGCTCGGATGTAGAACTTGGGCTGAACTCTTAGAGAAGCTGGTAAAGCTGAAGTCGAGAGA
>CAYQIX010000083.1:0-3633 GCA_964417765.1 uncultured Desulfurococcaceae archaeon | reverse complement strand
CGTAAAGCTGAGAGGTATCTTGACCTGATGCTTCATCCGAAGCTGGTGTTTGAGTGTGATAGTAGGTTCTGCAAAGCAGCATACACACTATGTAGTGACTATAACGTCTATTCAGTGGATGCGCTATACCTAAAGGTAGCTTTAGATGTAGGAGCGGTTCTGGTGTCCCTGGACGGCAGAGACTTCATAGATAGAGTTAAGCGGAAGAACCCACCAATCGAAGTTTATCATGTGTCTGAATTCCCGTATTAATGAAGTACACCTTCACTACAACCTCTAGTACCGCACATCATGCGAGAGCGCAGAAACCTGCAGGCAGCTTTCAAGTTAGTTCTTAGAAACCATTAAGAAGTACTAAAAAGCATGAAAAACACCCGCCAGCGACATTCTAACTCACCAGTAGCTACCTGTGAGAAGGCACGAATTAGTTCGAAGTAGAGATGGCTGCAAGAATAAGAGGCTGAGCATCTAGTTACTCGATGATCCAGCACGTAGTCAAGTGTATGAACTAGTACGTAAAATTAGGAACTCTAACCCTATGAAGATTTACTGAAGTGAGACAGATCAAAACGTAGAACTCCATGAACACGCTGATGAATCACTACTAAATCAAAAATATACTGTTTAAGAATAAATCAAGTAAATATAATTAATAAGCAAAATACAGAGCATAAAATCGAACCAGCAAAAATGTAATGTATAGTAATAAAATAAAAGATAGCGCTGAAAGAATAACATGCATTATAGATAATAAGTTTAAGTAGTTTAAATAGACACTAGTAAACAGCAATTGCAGCATGAATTATGTCAACTTAAAAGAAAATCAAATACTTAACTGGCAGTAAATTGTCTCCGTGAATAAGTCACATAATCAGACCCTTAACCTACTTAAGGTTTATATTGAGCAATCCAGTCATGCTAACTACTATACTGAGAAGATACATATTTTACTTTGTCGATGAATAGTGAGTGTAGGGAAGATCATCGGTTACCCTCACTTCCCCCTAATGTTCGCCCGTCGCTCCAGCAAGTTAATTCTGTTCTCCAGGTTTTATTAGTATTTAGGTCTAGTGTACTGTTTGGTGTACCGGGTTAAGTATTTTAACCTCATCAGGTTCTCGTCGTGTGGTCTAAGTCATTTATTGGTTTCTGATGTTGCTTCCTCTGGCTATGGAGATCTTCTATTTCTTTATCGGAATTCTCTTTGGAGGGATTGAAGCTCCATCAGCTGATGGTGACAGGTTAAATTTACTGGAGTAAAGTTAAGCCCAACTTAACTTCACCATTGCTGATTAAGGCTAGGCTGGTTATACAAAATCCCACTTAAGTGGGGATGGAGACTCCATCAGTTCTAAGGTCTCTCCATGAGTTCCTATTAATAGAATTGAGGTGCTGCCAGTTGCAGCAGTAAGTAATTTACCTCTAACTGCCTAATATGTGGTTAGGTGCTGGATATGAGTCTGCTAGAGAGAGTGCTCGAGGTTCTTTGTAGGAGTGGTGGAGGAGGTGTTAGAGGGCTTGCTGAGCTGCTGGGGGTGAGTGTGGAGGAGGTTAGGCGCGTAATTTACGCCTTAGTATCTGAGGGGATTCTTCAGGTGGTCGGAGGTTCTTCAGCATGCTCTGCATGCCCGCTGAGGAGAATATGCTCTGGTAGTAGCGGAGGGGGAGGTGGGGTCGCTGCTTACGTCTTAACGGAGAAGGGGAGGTCTATCTGCAGGGAGAGAGGGTTCGGTGAGCGCTAGTGGGGAGCAGGAGGTCCTACGGACTCATAGCAGCTGCTGCTGTGCTCTGGGGGTCTACTGGTATAGCTGTCTCGAAGTCTCTGTCAGCAGGTATGAGTCAGCTGGGGATGGCTGCAGCAATGACTGCAGTAGGCACTGCTGTCCTGGTGGCGTTTGCTGGAGCAGAAGGTGTTCGCGCTCTGAAGCCAGACCTCATACTGTACGGCATCACAGCACTAGCAGCATTTAGGTTCCTCTACGTGCTTTCTGTCCAGATAAATGGTGCTGGAGTAACAGCGTCACTACTCTACACTGCCCCACTCATTGTTGCAGCAGTGTCACCTCTAGCAATAGGTGAGAAGCCTTCAGCAGCTGACGTAGCGCTAGCGTGCGCAGCAGTTGCAGGAGCCTACCTAGCATCCAATCCATCACTTCAGGTAGCTACCGCACTCGGCTTTTTAGTTGGACTGGCGCTCGCCTGCATATATGCGGCTACCATAGTAGCTGTCAAGTACTTCTACAGTAAGGGATACAGCTGGAAAGAGGTCATGGCGCAGTCAACCCTGGCAGCAGCACCCACTCTGGCACTACTAACTGCTGCAACTAGATCAGCTGTAGTCATCAACTTAGGCACGCTGCCCTACATACTGTGGGGTGGGGGAGTAACCATAGGCTTAGCTACGATCCTCTACCTCGAAGGCTTGAAGGGTGCTAGAGCTGTTGAGGCATCAGTGATAGCTACGCTAGAGCCAGTCTCAGCACTGGCACTCGCATCTCTAATCTTAGGGGAAGAGTACGTACCCATTCAGCTAGTTGGAATAGGCATGATTCTAGCGTCAGCTACAGGCATAATCTACAGGAGCTCTCGAGAGAGGAAGTCTGAGGGTGAGTTCCCGAAGCTCTAACGATGTGTAGAGATTACATATAGCGTAGTGGACTTTAAGCAAGAGCGCTAAGGTCAAAAACGATATTTACGCTGCAACAAACTGGTTAGTTGTGGAGCTGGGTGAGATAACATGAGGGTGAAGTGTCCGAAGTGCGGCTTCAAGTTTGACATAAGTTACTCAAGAGCAATATCGTGCGGTGGTTGCCCAGCAGCTTCTCTAGGCAGCTGCGGCTACGTGAAGTGCCCGCGCTGCGGCCACGAATTTCCGCAGAGTAGCTCATCAGTAGCGTAGACTCTGTCTACTGCGCTAGTGGTGCAGGGAGCTAAATGAGTTTGATACCGAAGGAGTTCTACAGTAGGGATCCTGCAGTTGTTACTCGAGAACTGCTCGGTGCTGTGCTAGTTAGGCTGTATGGTGGCGTCAGGCTCACGTGCAGGATAGTTGAGACTGAGGCTTACTATGGCGTTGAAGACCCGGCATCAAGGGCTAGGAGGGGAGGAGACCTAGCTAGGACCATGTACGGCGATGTAGATGTGGCGCTAGTGTACGGTGTGCACAGGCAGTGGCTGCTTAATGTCGTAGCGCACGAGCTCGGCACTGGTGGCGCAGTCCTCATCAGAGCGGCAGAGCCTCTAGAGGGTGTGGAGGTGATGATGGAGTTAAGGAAGGTGAGGTGTGTGAGGAAGCTGTTGAGCGGGCCCGGCAGGCTCACTAAGGCTCTAGCAGTAGATAAAAGATTTCATAAGAAGCCACTGTACGTTAGTGACTACGGCCTGTGGATTGAGTGGGGTGTCACCCCTAGACCTGAGGATATTGCTGAGAGTCACAGAGTAGGTGTAGCTTCAGATCTTAGCAGGCCATTGAGGTTCTTTCTGCGCGGGAACCTGTATGTGTCAAGGAGTAGGTGAACTAATCAACTAGATAGTGTACTCGTAGTTAAGTGTATAGTGGCTTCTGACTGCGTTATCATGTAGGTGCAGTTAGGTTCATTAACTGCCAGCAGCGATAAAATACCTTGGAGTGTG
>CAYQIX010000082.1:0-5286 GCA_964417765.1 uncultured Desulfurococcaceae archaeon | reverse complement strand
GAGGTCTTGCAGGCTGGGCAGCATCAACTTATGGCATACCACTACCTACAGGAGTTGGCACCGCAGATGCAATAATTGTGGCCTTCCTGCTGTACTTAGTGCTTGCTATTGGCCTTTATAAAGCAGGATTAAAGTTCGAAGTCGGTGAGTGGGTTGAGAAGCCGACAGGGTTCTGAGGTGGTGCTATGAGCCAGGTAAACACATTCAAAATTAAAAAATTTGCTGAACTATCCATAACCTTAATGCTAGTACTCGGATTAATAACTTTGATTCTAGCACCATTTACTGGACATTACCGCGGATTCTACTTAGCAATATTTCTAGGCTGTATTATGTTCGTGGTCTCTGTAGTGTACTTACCAATAGTTCATTTTAAGAAAACCGAAGATGCTAAAAGCATAGTGACTCCAGCAATTCAAAGTTTATGGATATCTACATCTATGGGTTTAGGCTATGTAGTCACAGCACTTGCACCGTACTTCCAAATAACACTATCAATAGCAGTAACACTATTCATAGTGGGATGGATAATACTGCTTTACGGAACTTATGCACTATTAAAATTAAGTAAGTGGGCTGGTGTCCCACTGGCAATATAAGGTATAAAAATAAATACTCAATCCTATACGTATTTTTGCCTAAATATCACACCAAACAAATTGTGGTTATGACTACATCAAATGCTATAAAGCACAATCAGGTCTTGGAGCTCTTATAACTATCAGAAAGTACTGAACAAAGTACTTGAGCCATTGAGCAAACCTTTCATTAAATAGTCGAAAACCAGAAATAACCCATAAATTCTGTGAAAATCCATAAGACCTCTCACTTCATAGTCATTTCACTAGCAGCAGTCACAACTGGAATAATAGCTCCCCATACATTACTACTCAAGATCATTTATAGAATAGTAGTCGCCAAAGGAGTTAATGAATACCAGACAGTGTAGCTTAAAGCAAAACTTATTTACCTAGATAACTTAGTTATCCATTCGGTGAGCACATGCTCAATAGCACTGTACCTTATTTACACATTTGTCTTAATTGCCGCTGCCATAGATGTAACTATATTAAATTGCGTTCATATAAGATAACTAGCACAAGCTTTCGTAGAACTATCAATATTAGGAAGTCGAATCCTTGCTTTGGGTAAGTATGTAATGATAGTAAAAAATAGTTAAATAAATTAGCATACTGAATCTGGATGAGGCAAATATTTCCCTAGTAATTTAAGGCGGGTAGCCGGGGTGGGTCATTGACCGCTGACAAGTACAGCAAAAGAGTATTAGCTCGGCTAATTAAGTTACTTTTAAAGAAGTGGTATATGCTTGCGGCATCTACTGCAGCTGTGATACTTTATGCTAGTACAGTCAGCCTCGGTCCAGTCCTTATAAAATACACAATAGATCTTGGGATTGCAACAGGAAATACTAGTGTTGCTATTACATATTCGCTCATTTTGATAGGAGTCACTGCCGTGGGTGCTGTATCATGGTACGTGACCAGGTACTTGACGGCGGCTATCTCACAGGATTTAGCTCACAATCTGAGAGTAAGAGTTTTTGAGTCAATTCATAAACAGTCCATGGAGTTCTTTGACAGAATAGCTGCTGGTCAGCTAATATCAAGGATAACTAATGACACTAATAGGCTTGCCCGCACGCTCTCATGGCAGATCAGAAATATTGTTAATTTATCCTTTACAGCATGTATTTCATTATACTACATGTTCATGATGAGTTCCAAACTCTCACTTATTATACTTGCGGCCTTAGCAGTAATGGCTTTGGTCAATACTAGGTACGTTATTTTGATTAGACCACTATATGACAAAATAAGAAACCAGCTGGGTGTTCTGGCATCCATAGTCACCAGTAACCTTAATGGAATAAAAACCGTTAAGGCGCTAGCCTTAGAGCATTACGAAGTGTCGAAATTCACTAATGAAAACAGTAAATTCACAGATCTAAATTTAAGAGCTGCCAGAATTCGGGCTACGTACGGTAATGCCACTCAGCTCATTCTAGGCATAACATTAGCATTCACCCTGTACATAGGAGGCAGAGCCGTAATTGCCGGGTCCTTAAGTGTTGGTGAACTAACGGCGTTTGTAACCTACCTTACACTCTTGATGTGGCCCATGAGGGCTCTAGGATTTACAATAAGTGCCTTTCAGAGGTCTCTAGCTGCTGCTCAGAGAGTATTTGAGATAATTGATGCTAAGTCCAAAGTAGGAAATTCCCCTAATGCTAAAGAGCTCAATAATGTCAAAGGGGAAATAATTTTTGAGCATGTAACATTTTACTACAACGAGAAAAAGCCTGCACTAGTAGATGCAAGCTTTAGAATCGCGCCAGGAGAAAAAATTTTTGTGACAGGCCCTCCAGGCTCCGGAAAATCCACAATTCTGAAGTTATTGCTGAGGTTCTACGAGATTAACAAGGGTAGAATACTCATTGACGGCCACGATATTAGAGATATTAAAATTGAGTCGCTCAGAAACCACATTGCCTTAGTACCTCAAGAACCGTTCATATTTTCCGGCACTATTAAGGAGAACATAGCTTTTGGTAATACTAATGCCAATATCCAGGATATTATAAGAGTTGCTAAGATAGCTAAAATACATGATTTCATAAAGTCACTTCCTAACGGTTATGATACCTCAGTAGGTGAAAGAGGTATAACACTCTCTGGAGGGCAGAGGCAAAGAATAGCTATAGCGAGGGCTTTGATTAGGAGGCCTAAGATACTATTGTTAGATGACCCTGTATCAAATCTTGACACTGAAACCGAAAAGAAACTTATTAATGACTTGAAGAAGGTACTACACAATAAGACTGTTATTATCGTAGGCCAAAGAATTTCTCTAGCAGCCTTAGCTGATAGAATACTTGTCCTTGACCAAGGACGAATTGTTGAGGAAGGCACACATGAGGAATTAATTTCGAGGAGGGGGCCGTACTATAAGCTATATGCGGCAAGTATGGGAGGTGAAGATATATGACCGTGTTTTCTCCGGCAACTGCAACATTAGGGGAAGAAATTCGCGAGTCGTCAGCGTTGAATCTACTGAAAAGAGTGTTTCGCGACTTATCTAAGTACAAGCTACAGGTAATTCTTGCTGCAGTATCAATTATTGCCTATACCCTCACCGGGATGGCGGTACCTTATGTACTAGGCATTATAATCGATAACTACATACTTAAGGGTGACATGGCCGGAATTACTACTATGTCATGCATCTACCTCCTCTTACTACTAGGTCAGTGGATATCAATGACCGCCAATACATATTACATCCAGACAGTGGGTCAGCTCTACTTGAGGGACTTAAGGAATAAGGTATTTAGTAAATTGCAGAGGCTGTCAATGAGATTCTTTACTAGTAGGAGAATAGGAGATCTGGTGTCAGCAACAATTAATGATACATCCACACTAAACGATGTACTCGTCTCAGGTATATTATCAGTGCTAGGTCATTTGTTATCACTTATAGGTGTGGTAGCAATAATGGCGTACATTAACCCTTTGATGACAGCTGTTGCACTAGCTAATATCCCCCTTCTGGTCACCATAGCTAAGGTGTTTGGCAGCAGGCTTAAGGAAGCCCATAAAGTAGTGAGAAAGAAAATAGCTGAAACCACAATGTTGGTAGAAGAGTCAATTGCTGGTCTACCCACTATTAAGGCATTCAGTATGGAGGACCGAGTACTAAAAGTTTTTAGTGGTATTTCCAGCGAGACAGCCAGAGCATTTATTGGAGTTGCGAAGCTCATGGGGCTCTTCTGGCCATTCATGGACTTGACCGTGACTTTGTCCATAGTTTTAGTTCTTGCTTTTGGAGGGTACTTAGTTAGCATTGGAGCTACAACCATCGGCATGGTGGTGGCATTCATACAGTACGTTAATAGATTAGCTAGACCTATAACACAGTTTGTGAATATGTATGACTCACTACAGGCTGCGTTAGCAGCTGCCGAAAGGATATATGCCATACTCGACTCCAAAGACATCGAGCAAGAGGAGCTGGAGGCAGTAGAATTAAGGAACCCGCGTGGTGAAATCGAATTAAGAAGCATTACCTTTAGTTACATTCCCGGGAGGATTATACTGAAAGGAATTAATATACACGTGAAGCCAGGGGAAATAGTCGCAGTTGTAGGGAGTACAGGTGCGGGGAAGACTACCTTAGTAAACTTAATCTTGAGGTTCTATGACCCTAACAAGGGAGAGATACTATTGGACGGGATCAACATCAGAAAGTTAAGGTTGGATAGCTTAAGAAAAGTAGTTAGTTACGTGCCGCAAGAGACCTATTTATTCCCAGGGTCAATACTAGACAATATAAGGCTTGGAAATCCGAGTGCTAGTGATGAAGAAGTCATCGCCACATGTAAGAAGCTAGGTATACATGAATTCATAGAGCGCTTGCCGGATAGCTATATGACAGATGCTGGCGAGATGGGCAAGAAACTATCAACTGGAGAAAAGCAACTTATAGCTATAGCTAGAGCCATGCTCCGGAATCCAGCTGTAGTTATCCTTGACGAAGCGCTTTCAAGTGTTGATGTAGTTACAGAGGCTATGTTGAGGAGAGCAATAAGGAAGTTAATGGAGGGAAGAACAGGAATTATAATTGCCCATCGCTTAAGTACAGTAAAGAATAGTGACAGAATAATAGTCATTGAGAATGGTAGGATTATTGAAGAAGGCACACATGAGGAACTAATGAAAGCCAGAGGCAGGTATTATGAACTCTATAAAAGCATGTCAAAAGCATTAACCAGTATGCCGTTTGCCTCATCTAAATAGCGGAACTAGCAATTAACTACCGATCCTCACTCCACGGCTTCAATTATTATCGGTTTACTCGCTAGTTCTCTCACCCCAACATAAAATATTCGCAGCCCAGTCTCCATGCTCGAAAACAGAAATAGGGTTAAAGAATATATGCGCTACCTAATTTAATCCCTAATTTTAAATTCTATGTAATTATTAATGTCTTTACATTCTTCATTGACATTCAATTCGGTCTACATACTTAGTTAATCACAACGCAGAATCAGTACTCATGTATGAGGCACAGAACATGAGCTGATAATTTATGGAGCCGCCGGCGGGATTTGAACCCGCGACCACCGGCTTACGAGGCCGGCGCTCTACCCGCTGAGCTACGGCGGCGCTCCCAGCATTTAATTACTTTCTAATCTGGGGTTAAATTTTTCTCTATTGTTAAATATTAAATAGGTCTTGCAATAACTTAATCTGTAGTTGAGGTGCTTGT
>CAYQIX010000081.1:0-5331 GCA_964417765.1 uncultured Desulfurococcaceae archaeon | reverse complement strand
CTCAAGCGGGATTACCTCAATACCCCTGACAGCTCCTGTAGAGTCCCACACAGGCTTAACTCCCAGCAAGTACAGTACCTGGGCTAGCTGCTCACCATCAGCCTTATACGCGTCTATGCTCCAGAGGACAACACCTACGTTCTCAGGGTACCTGCCGTGCTTCTCTAAGTAGTACTTAAGGAGCTTCTCAGCAGTCTCAACACCTATCCTCCAGGCTGCCTGGGTAGGTAGTGCTGTCGGGTCTACGGCGTAGAAGTTCCTCCCCGTAGGTAGTACCTCTACCTTACCCCTAGTTAGTGCTCCTGAAGGGCCTGGCTCAACATACCCTCCGCTGAGGCCAGTGATTAAGCCATCATACTCCTTCACGCACCCAGCTATTCTCCCAGCAATATCTAGCGCTGTCTTGAAGGCGTCAAGCACCTCACTAGCTACTGAGGAGTCCACTAGCTTACTTAAATCCCTGATACCTAGTAACTTACTTAATTCATTATTAACTACCTCAGTAAGCACTTCCTTGCTGAGGCTTGCTGGCGTATACCCTGCCTTCAGCAGCTCGCGTAGGGTGCCTACAGCTAGCTTATGCAACATATCCAGTACTTCAGCTGAGGTTAGGTTCAGTGGAGTGAGCTTTCCTGACTTAGACCTCAGCTCATCGTAGTTGAGCCTCAGGTACTTCGCTAGCACCCTCCTAATGCTCACGTACTTAGGTGTGTCGTAGGCCATGGCCGTAGCTGTGTACTCAGCAAGCCTGCCCGGGTCTGAGGGTGGGTTACCGAATACGTGGAGCCCTAGGTTTACCTGAGTCCCCCTAACCATGTGGCAGTACCTGTGGATCTCCTCAATAACTTCATCAGGGTTACTGCCCTTCACTGGTATGCTGTACCTCCTAGCTAGCTCAGCTACCTTGTCGTAGATTACCTTAGCTCTCTCGAACTCACCTAGCTGCTTAGCCCTGCTGTACTCATTGAGCAGGCGCTCGAGATCGCCTAATACGTCAGCCATAGCCATGGGTGGGTACACGTGATCTACTAGTACTGCGTAGGACCTCCTCTTAGCTATGACCCCCTCCATGGGGTTAGAGACCACGTAGACGTAGAGGTGAGGTACGTCATCAATAGATATCTCAGGCCAGCAGGTAGGGGACAGCCCGACGCTCTTGCCAGGCCTGAACTCTAGGGCACCGTGGGTACCGAAGTGAATTATCACGTCAGCTCTGAAGACCCTGCTCAGCCACCTATAGACGGCTAGCCACTGGTGGGGCGGCTTTATGGTTGGGTTGTGGAGTACCTTACAGACCCTACCATCGCATGCTGGCCCCGCGCAGCCAAACTTAGGCTGAGGTACTAGGACTACGTTACCGAACCTAATGCCCGGTATGACGAACTTGCCCTCATAGACCATGCCTGCTAGCTCCTTACTCGCCCTACCCTCAAGTACGTCTAGCGGGTGCCCCCACTCCCTAATCATTTCCTCTCTAACGCCCTCAGGTAGCTCGCTGAACCACTCCATGTATGTCTCAGCATCCACGTAGTCCAGAGCTCCACCACACCTAACGATGTCTTCTACGGAAGTCCACCTGAACTCACTGACTGCTTTCCTACTCATTATCAGCTTCATGAGCTCGTTGCCGTTCTCAGGTATGTAGTCACCTACATCGTACCCTAGCTCCTTGAGCTTCCTGAGCAGCCTGACGATGCTTTCAGGGACGTCGAGCCCTAGCCCAACAGCTACGTTAGCCTCAAGTGACTTGCAGGGCGGGTTAATCAGTACTATAGCTATTCTGCGTTGACTCGGCGGCTTCCTCCTTAGCTCAACCCACTTCTTAATCCTTCTAGCCACGTACCTGAGGTGACCTCGGAATACCTCATACCTCTTAACACCGTCAGCCCCCACCTTAGATCCAGCGTGAAAGACGGGCTCTACAGCACCGTCGACTTCAGGCATGATCACGTGATAGACTTGCGTGAAGTAGCTGACTCCTTGAGGGTCCTGGAGCCACTCCTCTACACTCCTGTAGGAGTCCACCACTAGCTGAATGACAGGTACGTTGAGCTTCTTGAGGAACTCAGTACCCTCAACTACGCTGAACCTCCCTGAGGTGTCTCTCCACCACCTCCCATGCCTCAAGATGAAGAATGTCTTTAGGTTGATGATGGCGTTAACGACGGGCTTGCCGTCAAGGAAGAGGAACTCCCTGATAGAGTCTTCAGCATCCGGTATCTCACTGCTTAGCTTGAAGCCGTAGGTGAACACAGGTACTACTCCTAAGCCCTCCTCCTCTAGGGTACGTATTAGCTCGTCAATAAAGCTCAGGTTACCGTAGAGCCAGTACCCCCTAAAGAACAGTATGCCGACCAGCGCCCTGTCCCTGAGGCAGTAGTCCTTCAGGTACTGCTTGAGTGATGTGTAGACTCCTAGGTCTGGGTGATATATCCCGTGCCACGGAACCTCCTGAGGCTCACCTACATCTACATCGTAGCCTAACTCCCTGAGTATCAGGTGTAGGAGGTTCCTGAGATTTACCTCGCCGCCAAGCCTCCACAGCACGGTTGCGCGATCTGCGAGATCTGGCCTCGCTCGAGCCAGCTCGCTGTAGCTGTCAGAAGCAGAGATAACTAGCTTGGCCTTAGAAGACTTTACGGCTTCAACTACCTCCTCAGGCAACCTACTACAGTACAGGAAGATGGCGTCGCAGGACTTAATGACACTTACGT
This sequence comes from uncultured Desulfurococcaceae archaeon, assembly GCA_964417765.1. Taxonomy (GTDB): domain Archaea; phylum Thermoproteota; class Thermoprotei_A; order Sulfolobales; family NBVN01; genus B83-G16. Next base: position 2,617 of record CAYQIX010000081.1, on the reverse strand, counting down.
AATTACCTGCTGAGTACTCTGAAATAACGTAGCCTCTGAACCCTAGCTTGCACTCTTCCTCACTAACAACCTTCCTTAGTACTGAGAGAGCCTGACCGCCATAACCCACAATAAATACTACGGATGTTGCTGTGCTTGACCGCATACTGCACCCACTTAGAGGGTAAGGTGCACCAATTTAAAGGTTAGTAGCGCACTCTAAGACGCGGTCAAGTCACGGCATTGCGCAGCAAGCATTAACTCTCTAAGCAGTAAGGTGAGGGAAATCTTTAAGAAAGTGCACCATTTACCTTAAGTCGGTGTACTGAGCGATGAGGAAGGGCGCGCTTAAAGCTACTTCCATAGCACTAATATTACTAGTGATTGCTGCAGCAGCTGCTGGAGCCATAGTTGCTATTAGAAACCCATCAATATCAGGGTCCACATCAACTATAGCTCCAGCATCCGTGAGCTCGCCAGCAACCCCAACTACTACATCCAATACATCCACAGCAGTGCAAACTACGCACACTACAGCGACTTCGCCCACAACACCCGGTAGTTACGTCGAAGTAGAGGACTTCAGGGGTAAGTTAGTTAGGATTAAGCACCCTACTAGGAGGATCGTTGTCCTTCAGTCCTATTGGGCTGAGGTACTTGCTGCTCTCGGTGCTGGCGATAGGATAGTAGGTGTGGGTAAGTACGCTAAGTACGACGCGTACCTGCCTGAGAACGTGAGGAGTAAGCCGTCCGTAGGTAGCACATTCTCAGGCATAAACATAGAGGAGGTGGTAGCTCTCAAGCCGGACGTAGTGATAACTGACTTCGGGTATGGGAAGGCAGACGAGTTCATACCTAAGCTCGAGGAGCTAGGTATTCCAGTAGTAGGGCTGTTCTGCAGGAGCTTCAGTGACCAGCTTAAAGCGATCAAGCTGCTGGGTAAGGTTGTAGGTGCTGAGGAGAAGGCTGAGGAACTGATTGACTTCATGAAGAGTAAGTATGAGCTAATGCTAAGTAAGGTGGCTGAAGTGTCGAGTAAGCCTAGGGTGGTAGCGCTATCAGCTTCAGGCATACTTAAGGGGTACCTGCCAACCTACGCGAACACCTCATGGGGGAGGCTGATTGAGGAGGTAGGAGCTACTAACATAGCACTACATGAGTTCCCTGACAAGTCATGGCCTAAGATAGACTTCGAGACCCTAGCTGAGTGGGACCCTGACGTCATAGTGTTAATAGGTAGTAAGAGCAGCATAGTACCTGCTCTAGATAAAGTGCGTAATGACAGTAGATTCTTCGTGCTCAAAGCCGTTAAGGAGGGCAGAGTATACGCCATACCTGCGTGGAGCAGCTTAGGCGCTGTACTTGACTGGGGACCTAGGATAGTTGTAGGGTATGAGTACCTAGCTAAGCTGCTGCACCCAGAGATTTGCGGGGACATTGACTGGAGGGAGGATATGGCGTACCTACTCAAGCACTTCTACGGTATCGAAGTACCTAAGCAGGCATTCGTAGCGTACTCAATGAAGTGGAAGGAGGTCGTGGACTTCAGAGGTAAGGAGGTTAAGGTACCTCTACACGTTAAGAGAGTTGTGGACCTCATATCCTACGTAACAGACCTAGCTCTAGGCGTCATGGACAGGTTAGTAGGTGTGTCAAAGTACGCCTACAGAAACCCCTTAATCTCTAAGGCCTACCCTAACATAAATGAGGTGCCGAGCCCGGGCTCCTCATTCTCACTAAATGTCGAGGAGGTAGCTGCGCTAAAACCTGATGTAGTGCTGATGTGGAATTACAAGCCCGACCTAGTAGCTGAAGTCGAGAAGCTCGGAATCCCTGTCATCTGCGTTAACTTAAAGAGCTACAGCGACATCAAGGCCCTAATAACACTGCTAGGTGAGATCTACGGTGTTGAAGACAGGGCTGGGAAAGTCATCAGTGACATGAACACCGTAGTAGCGATGGTGAGGGAGAGGGTGTCAGCCATACCAGTTAGCAAGAGAGTTAAGGTCCTGTACCTCTGGAGCAAGCCAACCAAAGTTCAGGGCGGCAGAGGCACTATGGAGGACGCAATCGAGTTAGCTGGCTGCGTCAATCCAGCAGCTGAAGAACTAGCTAGTAAGTCATACGTTAACGTAGACTTCGAGCAGATAGCTAGGTGGAACCCTGACCTCATAGTTATATGGTGGTACGCTAAGTACGGACCTGACACGCTACTCAACGACAGCAAGTGGCAGGTCATTAAGGCAGTTAAGGAGGGCAATGTGTTTAGGGAGCCATACTACGAGCACTGGGGTCCCGACTTCACGCTATTTGTCCTTTGGCTAGCTAAGAAAGCGTATCCCAGCCTATTCAGCGACATCAATGTAACTGAGGTGATGGATGATTACTACATGAAGTGGTATGGCGTCAAGTACAGCAACTTATTTAGCGAGAGTGAGCAAGGAGGTCAGTAGCTCATGGAGAGAGAAGGAGTAATTAAACTGGTTATTCTTTTATCTCCAGTACTAGCTGTCCTCACTTCCGTAGTGCTTGGCAGGTACCCACTCAGTCCTCTTGGAGTTTACGAAGCAGTAGCTTCGTGGTTCGCTCCCTACCTAGTACACAGCCCGCCTGAGGTAGCTAAAGTTATCGTAGTTGA
>CAYQIX010000080.1:0-5381 GCA_964417765.1 uncultured Desulfurococcaceae archaeon | reverse complement strand
GTATCTTAGCTATATTGCCTAAGTCAGCTCTTATGTTGTAGGCCCTCTCAACAAGAGGTCTGTATGCTTGTGACCCGGCGTAGGTTATTGCTAGGGCATCCATTATAGCGGCATCACCTATACCTAGCCTTAGTCTGCCTTCAATAAGCCTAACAATGTATCTTGCTTCCAGAGGTGATGCATCAGTCAATAAACCTGCTATGAGGTTGATTTTCACATCTCGACTCCCTTCTCCTGTCGCTAAGGCAACCTTAACTAAGGTTTCATAGACTTTCTCAACGCTTAACTTTTCCTTCTGGACCGCTCCCATGAACTTTATAAGTCCTGCACCAGCTTCCTCAGCTCTACTCTTGAGTGTCTCAGCTGCTTTTCCTAAATCACCTAATTTCTTGTATAAGCCCTCTACTTCATACTCACGGGCTCTAGTTGCCTTAGCTATTGCTTTAATAAGGAATTTCTCACCTACACCGAGCTCGGGAAGACCTTTCCACTCAGGCCAAAGCTTGCCCTGAATAAGGTAAATTACTTTATCGATAATCTCCGGAGGGGTTTTCTTAAATAGGTCAACAAGTACAAGAACTATTTGTGTTCTGCTTGTTATTTTTTCTAGCTTACTGAAGGCTTGAACAAGTATCTGTAGGTCCAATATCTCCCCAATATTATGCGTTAAGAAAATAATTAAGTATTGGTGTACTGAGATAGTGTTTTAAGATTTAAAGCTAAGTAATGTACTAGGCCTATGATGAGAACCCGGCAAGAAGGTCATTAATGCCTGCTCAGTGTTACGCTGAGGTCATTCCTTGTGTATTTCTCTCCATATGTACTTTAGAGCGAGCTCTAACTCCTTGAGAACCGATTGCCGCGAAGGACCTTCAAGAATTAACTCGGTTACATATCCTCTGCTCTCCTTAATTATGTAGTTGCGTATATCCCCGCTCTCCTTACGCTCCTCAAGCATTCTTATTAGAAAGGATTCCAGAAGGGGGTGGTCCTTAGATATTGATTCTCTTAAAATCACCCTAATACTACCCTCCATTTCCATAACGTTAGCTATGACTTCATCATCAAGTGTTATCACCTTAACGTTCTCAGGCCTCACAGTTAGTGACGTCCTAGTTGACTCGCCCTTAAGTATAGACAAAATAGCATTAAGCATCATTAACTCGTTCTCTAATCTCTTAATCTTCTCCTCAATGTATCTTATTAGGTCATCCCTACCGACATTTGCACTCTTTTCGCTATCCCCAGACATCACCTACCACCTCTACTTAAGAAGTCAAGGAGAGTCTTGCCTTCACGTTTCTCAGATGCACTATGTATGATTTTCTGAATGAGCATAAAGTCATTTTCTAACTCACGTTTAAGAATAGGATTATAAAGCGCAGCGGCTGGGTGATACGTGGGTATTACCCTTACTTTCTTGCCGAGTACATCGAGCGTTAACTCATACGCTCTACCCCTATGTTTGCTTACGCCATGCCATGGCCTATTACCTAGTATAGCGAAGACGTACTTGCCTGCGTGATTGCCTAGAGTAACAATTACATCCGGGTTTATGAGCGATAGTATCTTATTTGTATGCACTGAACACGCATGAATTTCATCCTCTCTGGGGTCTCTGTTATTAGGTGGCCTACACTTCACTACGTTAGTTATGAATACCTTATCTCTCGATAAGCCAATGCTCCTAAGAAGCATGTCAAGGAGCTTTCCAGCAGCGCCAACAAAAGGTCTTCCCTCTTCGTCTTCTCTCCGCCCTGGTGCCTCACCTAAAAAGAATACCTTAGAATTCAATGATCCCTCACCAGGGACTGCTTTTTTTCTATACTTATGTAGGTCGCACCTGTTGCACTCCTTAACTTCTTTAATAATCTCGTTCCACACACTCTCCTTAGACCTGTTTACGCTACTTGCCAACTCGAGAACCTCCGACTAAGGTAAAGACTTTTTTAGTAATTTTATTTTATCTTTCCGTAGGTGATTGGAAATGGGGCTGAAGAAAGGTAAGTACGTTTATGTTAGAATAAGCAATAAGGTTTATGTGAAGGTGCGTGTGCTGAAGAGTAGGTCAGAGGAAAATCCTGAGAGATACATAGTTGTTGGCCCTATAGTTAAGGAGCCGCCGTGGACAGCTAAGGTCATAGACGTGGAGACGTTGCCTGACGAGGTCGCTTCAAAAATCAGAGAAGGGTACTATGCGTTAAAACCTTAGGCTTGTCACCGATTCGCTGCTGAGTTATGATTGTTTAGATTCAGGTACCGCAATTATCAAGTCTCGTGACTTATCTATTAACTTAAGTGCGCCAGTACTTAGTAATGCTCTAATCAAGGATTTAGCAATTGATACCTTAACGCCTAAGGCAGAAGCAAGGGCAGCAGGAGTAACGACGTCCATGTCTGATACTATTCTTGTTGCTTTCCTTATCAGGTCGTCAGTTATTGCATAGTAACTGCTTGCTCTCTTTTCCTCTTTACTCTTCTTAATCAGCTCAGCTGGTTTTCTTCTACTCGACTTATCTAGTGCAGACAGAGGTTTCTTAGGCTTACCACCGCCCATTGTAATAGCACCAGAGTTAGGTGGTGATAAGAGATTATTAAGGTTTTGAATGACCTACTAGGTAGCATTAACTTGTCAGCGCTTTTTTAAACTATATAGCTACTAAGTAGAGAAGCGGGTTTCGCGTATGAGGCTAGTGACAGTAAAAATTCCTGAAATATACCTCGAAGGTATTGATGAGCTAGTTAAGCTTGGCAGGTACTCAAGTAGGTCAGAGGTAATTAGGACAGCTATTAGGGATCTACTCAAGAAGGAACTCTGGTTTTCTGATAAAAACGAGGAATTTAGGCGCAGCAAGAACAGTATAGCACTAGTAAGAAGAGTGAGGCTCGTATAGTTCATATAAGAAACATAACTACTGTTTTCGTTAATTCTCAATCATCAGGGTCACTCTATCTCTTCGGGCAATGCTGTCATGTAGTCCTTTTAGTTTTTAAACTCTAAATAAGTAGAGATCACTGGCTATGAGGAGGGCTGGTATTGCTGAGTGATGAAGAGAGACTCCAGAGCCGAGCCATAAAAGAAGGTGATTATGTATTACTTTACATAGACGATAGGCGGAAACGCCTAATTAAAATTAGGAAAGGTGCTATAGTTAATTCCGACAAAGGTGTGCTCAAGCACGATGACGTGATGGAGAAGAGCTGGGGTGATTCAGTAACTTTAAGTACGGGTGCTAAGGCACATATTCTAAGGCCGACATTCTATGATTTGCTCATGAACCTCCCTAAGAGAATAACCCAGGTAATATATCCTAAGGACATAGCGCTAATGATAATGCTGTCAGGTATAGGTTACGGCTCTAAGGTCCTAGAGGGTGGCGTAGGTACAGGCTTCCTAACAGCAGCGCTAGCATACACCGTAGGTCCTGAAGGACATGTTTACTGCTACGAAATCAGAAAAGAATTCGCTAATGTAGCTAAGCAGAATCTCAAGTTACTTGGACTCTTAGATAGAGTGACGATAAAGGTAGGCGATGTTAGAAAGGATATTGCGGAAACAGAGCTAGATGCGGCATTCCTCGACATACCAGACCCTTGGAATGCACTGAGCAGCCTATCTAAGGCCCTTAAACCCTCAGCACCGGTGCTTATCTTCGTTCCCACAGTAAATCAAGTAATTAAGATAGTAAAGGCTCTAGAAGAGCACAAAATCGGCGTTGACATACACATATACGAGTCTATTCTAAGGGAATATCAGCCTAAATCAGAAGCGCTAAGACCATACACCTTAATGATAGGGCATACCGGGTACATAGTGTTCTTTAGATTAGTAAAGCGTGGCTAATTCAAATTTCTGACTAGCAAGATTATAGGCCCGGCGAGTTTGAACTTAGGAGAACTCTAATTCCGAAGACCAAAGGTGTATTAAACGATGTTTCAAAAGAATTCAACAGCTGAAGACGCACTTCACAATTAACTACTACTTAAGGGTATAGGCATTGATAATTTGAGAACACTTAATTAACTTAAAACACTTAAATAGAAGGACAAGACAGAGCCCTAACTAAATTCTAGAGGGATAGATTTTCCAAATATTCTAAGCTACTGAAATAGCTCGTAAATGATAAATACATTACTTTAGTAATTTTGTAATTGTAAGGTGATTGTTATAACACATATATTAGTGTCAAAAGAGGGGATATCTAAGAAAGTAGAATTCGATAATGAGAAAGAGCTTGAAAATATTGTAATTAAAAATTACAGGCTTCTCTTTGGTGATTACTCGATTCTTATTCCCCAGGAAATGGTAAGTACTAGTAGCGGACATAGAACAATACCAGACATCATTGTTCTAAACTTTAAGGACAAGGCATAGTACGTTGTAGAGGTTGAACTAGCCAATCATGGTGTATGGGGTCATATTGTTCCACAAATAACCAAACAGTTAGTTGCCATAGAGAATTCCGAGATGAGGGCCAAACTCACCGATCTCTTCTTAGAGAAAATAAAAGGATCAGACAAGCTTAAAGAAAAGTTCAAGGAACTAGGCATAAGTGAGCTAGACATTAGGAAAACAATAGAGGAAATAATAGGAAAATCTCCAACACTAATAATACCTATAGATAAAATTTCAGCGGATTTAAAATGCTGGGCCCAGGTCGTAAAGAATGAAGTCATAATTTTAGAAATAGAGAAATATATTAATGAGCAAACACAGGAAGTCATCTACAGAATTCCTGAATACATGCGCTTTCCACCACTAGGAGAGGAGGAAGCCAAAGAAAATATAAGGAAGGAGATCTCGCGTGAAGAATTCCTTACCAAATGCAGCGAACCAGCGAGAATTCTCTTTACTAAACTAGAAAAACAGCCAAAAAAGAAGTAATTACATTAAATTGGAACCAAGAGGAACATCATTCAGCTTTAAGTTTAAGGCAGGTTTTAAGGAACGGGTACTCCTAACAATATACCCCGATAGCGTTTACATCCAGAAATGTAATCTAACCCCAGAGAAAGGGTTAAAAGCAGATGCAATTGAAGCATTTGTCCAACAAATCAAAAAGATTAGTCAACTAGCCGAGAAGTATGAAACAATGAAGCAGCCGGGCTTCAGCACAAGGCTTACGGATATCTCAATGGATGATATTAACGTCTTCATAGATGCTATAAAAGATCTAGTAGACAGTATTGAGTTCCAGAACCAATAATTAACTAGGTGATGAGACAAAATGTAACCCGTCACCTAACTTAGCACTCATGTTTTGAAAACTTTCCTAGTAGATACAATGTTTCAATGTGACTTTTCTAGATTCTAGTATGGGGACTTTGTGGCGGGCCCGCCGGGATTTGAACCCGGGACCTCCGGCTCCGAAGGCCTGTAC
>CAYQIX010000079.1:0-5435 GCA_964417765.1 uncultured Desulfurococcaceae archaeon | reverse complement strand
ATGGGATGATTTATTTCAGGACTCAAAAACACTTCCTTACTTAAGGCTTATAGAGAACAATAGCTATCTTACCGTTAATTTCACGAACAACAAGTTCAAGTTCTTTTGCTTCGCTGAGGTTGAGGGACTCAACTATGTCTCTAGGCAGGGTGATGTAGTAGGTTGGGTATTCCTTACCGCCCTTCCTAGTTATACGGACATTAAGCCTAACCCTAACCACGAAATCACCAAGAAATTATTGACACATTCATTTAAAAACTCTACAACACTTTCGACTCGAAAACTTTATAATTTTCGAATCGAATTCTTAAACGAAGGTGAAAAAGAATGACCCAATCCATAACTCAATCTAAGTCCCCGATTAAGGGATTGATCAGGCAGATTAGGGAGATCTCTGATCTTGAGGGCTTGGATGTTAGTATCCTGCGGGCTAGTGAGGATGAATTAGTGATTGAGGTTAGTGGTAGGAGGTTCAGGATCTATCCTGACTATGACTGTGAGTTATGGGACTGCTCAGCAGATGATGACCCAAGTAATCCGTACTTAATCATTGAAGAGGTGAGTGATTGATGAAGGTCCATGACAGGTTGAAGAGGCTTCTTGACGAGTTGGAGGCTAATAGGGACGTTATTCCGGATCTTCCTAAGGAGAAGAGGCTTCTTGCTGAGCTCCTGCTGCTGAAGAAGGATGAGCTCCTTGAGGCTGCTAAGGAGGTTGATGAGTAATGGAAGCGGGTTGCATAGGTGTTGAAGAGAGACCCGCTCGTTTGGTGTGGGACTTCAGAACAGGTGATGTAGTGGATGCTGAGACAGGCGTTGTTGTGGATCGCATATATATCTTGCAGCCACCTAAGGTAAATGTTGACGCTACCTACATGGTCTCAAGGAGGTTCAAGGGCCCTGGCTTGAGTAAGGAGACGAAGGCATGGTTAAGGATCTATAAAGAAGCAAGAAAGTCAGGAAAGAACCTCTCAATTTCAGTGGAAGGCTTTAGAGAGTTCATCAGTTCCGGCGGCAGTAGGAGGGTTAGGACGTTGGAGAAGCCGTTGCCGGCAAGGCCTGAGCCACTAGTAGATAAAGTTGTTAGGGAGGTACTCCCGAAGTACCCTAGGCTGAACTGCAGGACTCTCAGAGTTAAGTACTTGATAGGATCCATCCTGACGTTGATGGTGAGGGGTGAGGAGATTAATGCTGAGGAGCTAGCTGCTAAACATGGGGCATCGAAAGCCTACGTTCTTAAGGTGCTCAGGAAGTTGAGGAAGCTGCCATACCTAGCACAGGTTCTTAAGGAAGTAGAGGAGGTGGTTAGGGCATGAGCGGAATTGCTGCGCTACTTTTGAGGACCTCAGGCTACCCAACTCGAATTACCATAAGGAGGGCCATGCTTGAGGACAGGCTCAGGGTCCTCGAGGCAGTCTATGAAATGCTTGAGAAGGTGGAGGGTGTTGAGGAGGCAAAGAAGAGGGTCCTGATGGCTATGCACGCTGTCCGAGACGCCTTAGAAGACCTCCCCGAGACCGACTACGTGATTTCTATATTGCTAGAATAGGTGTACGGGCATGCAAGAAGTCAAAATTAAGAAATCTTTTTCCTTAAGCACGCATGACCTACTTAAGTTTCTTCGGGATTTAATTAAGGAGAAGGTTGTTAAGGCACCCTACACCCACTACGTGACCGTTAAGGCCGGTGATTTGAGGAGGATAGGCCTCAATGATAGGTGGTCCTTAACCAAGTTCGGCAGGGTCCTCAACGCTTTCTCGGAGTTAGGTTACGCAACGCCGGCAAACAGCAGGAGGCCGGTGAGGTACGTCGTTAATGAGCTGGGGATTAGGTGGGCCCTAATATGTACGTGGCCTGAGTGTAACCCTAATTGCGGTCTACGGTCAGTGTGCCCCTACCAAACCATCGTAGATAAGCGATAGCTAGGAGGATGTTCTGAAATGACTGAAATCACTGCTGTAGACGTTCACAGGTGGCTCTTTGAGGCTGTCAGGCTAAGGAGTAGGGTGAACTTAGACCACAGGATAATTCATGTATCAGAAGTTTCTTCTTGCTTAAGGAGGTCCTACTACTGCAGAACGAAGTTCGTGCAGGTTTCCCCTGCTAACGCCTTGAAGTTGCTTGGCGATGAGGTCCATAAAGCACTTCAGGAGGTGCTGAGGAGGTATGGTTACGAAATAGAGTTTCAAGTAGCTGTAGATGTAGGCGACGTGAAGCTAGTTGGCCACGCTGACGCCTACCACCCGGAGAAGCGGCACGTACTCGAGTTCAAGACCGTAGGTAAGGAACCCCAGAGACCTTACGGTAGCCACATTAGGCAGCTCCAGGCCTATGTAACTCTAACTCACTCGAGAATAGGTTACCTAATATACATAACCAGGAATAATGGAGTCATCAAGATATTCGAGGTAAAGCCAAGCAAATACGTTCTTCGGGAACTCATTGAGAGGGCTAGGCATCTCTCAATTTGCTTAGTGAACAGGGATCCCCCGCCTCCTGAGAAGTCGCCACTCTGCAATTACTGCGAATTTCGCTTAAGCTGCTTCAAGGGTGGTGATAGATGGAAGAGGAAGCAGTAAATAAGCTGAGGTTTCTGGAGGAACTTGAGCTAAGCGTTAAGGTAAAGTCAACTATTTACACTCATTCACGAAAGGACCCTATACCCGTAATGCTCGTTGAGCGTAAGGGCTACGTAATTCAGAGACCTATTAGCTGGATCCAACTAACAGCAACTGAGGATGTTCTATGCCTTCATGAGCCGTTACCGAAAGGTGTTAAGATTGAGGGCTATCTTTATGAGGTAGTTGAAGGCCTAGCCGGCTGCGGGATAGGGCCCGAAAACGCTGAGAAATACCTTAAGTTAATAGGCGGTAGGTCTCTCCTTGAAAGATATAAGAATACCGTAGCTGAAATAGAGAAGGATGTCGGAGGAGGCGATCCCAGGCTTTCAGCATTAGCTTCCCTAATACCTGTATATAGGTTTAGTAAGTACGACTTAGACCTCGGAAAGAAAGCCCTAGAGAGGTGGGACAACTTCAAGAACGAGTTATTTGGGGCCTACGATCCGTGGTTAGGGAACGTATATAGATCGTACTTAACGCCCTTCCCACACCCTAGGTACGCACCACATTTGTTTCTCGGTACTAATCCTCAGGTAGGTAAGTCGTATTTAGGGGAAGCAGTGGGTCTCAGGGTCGATAGGGCTACACCGGCAAGTCTGGTAGGTGGTAGGCTCGAGGGTGGGGTTAGGGAGGGCTTACTTAACGGTATCGACTACTTAGTGCAGATTGAGGCTTTAGAGCTTAAGAGCAGGGAGGATGCTGAGGCTATTAACTACTTACTTAATCTCCTAGCTAACGGAGTTGCTGAGAGGCTAGTTTACGGCACAGCAGTTAAGACCAAGTTTCAGGGTAGCTTAATATTTACCTTTAACGTAGGTATAGCCCCTCTCGATGACCTAGCTAACGTAATTAATGTATTCTCACATAATCCCATGGCTGTGGCAGAGCGGTTCCTACTGCTTGCCCACGGCAACTTAATGAAGCCTAAGAACCTAGAGTTTAATGTTGAGGTAGTTAATGAGGCCTTAATGGCAGCTAGAGAGCTCACCAAGAATAAAGTAGATGAGATATATGGTAGCAAGGTAGTTAGGGATTGGTTCAATGAGTACGTAGATGAGTGGGAGTTAGTCGAAGGTAAGATAAGCAGTCACGAGTGGGAATTAGAGCATGTGAGAAGGTTCATGAGTAATTACGGTAAGGAAGGATGGCGTAAGCTAAAGACATTAGCACTAGCTAGAGCAGTATCCGAGAAGCTGGACCTAATCTATAAAGGATGGATCAACACCAACGGTTTAGTTACTGAAGCCGAGGTCTACTTACAGGAGTATCTCAAGATGGCTGCAGAATCTATTGACGTATTTAGAGGTGAGTACGAGGAATCACTAGATAGACTCCTTACCGACCTAGCAGTAAGCGGTAAACGAAAATATGAGAGAGCAGTATTGGAAGCACTACATACCTTAGTAACAAAGAAGTATGGCATGATGGCTTACCAAGACATTGAAGCGGAAGTAAGCTTGGATGAACTAATAGATTTGATTAAGGAGATGAGGGAGGTAAGGGCCAAGAATAAGTCACGAGAGACGATCAAGAAAATATTGACTAAGCTAACTACAAGTGAAGTGTTCAGGATCTTCAATTATAAAGTCGAAGAAGGAAGAGTAGTAGTTAATGCTTTTAGGCTCAATGAAGTCTATGAAAAATATATTAAGGTAAAGGAGATGAAGTAAGAAATATTCGGCAAAAAGTTGCTTTTCTGGGATTTTCAGCTAATTCACCTACAATCATTAAATAAGACTCATGAAAATTTATCATGAGGTGCACCCTTCCTTAGCTTTTCATTTAACTCCAGTTAGCTTTTCCTTATCCTTTCATGTTGCTTTCTAATGATCCCTTCTTCTTTGTGTTCATCAACTGTATCTTGAGAAACTTTTAGTGATATTCTGGGTGCACATTCCATGAAAAGCTAAATAAAAGCTAAAAACAGCTAAGGAAAAGCTAAGTTCATCATCAGTAAAAGTTAAGAAAAAGCTACCACTACTTTAATGTCACTTAAGTAAATTTTTACATGTTTTATTAACATATGGTTAGCTTGCGGATTTAAATCTTGGGATGTAGTTTTAGGTAAGTTGATGAGTGTTAGGGAGTGGAGGAGGCGGAGGGATCAGGCTGGGATCCTGATCGGTATGATCCGCGACCTACCCCCGAGCAAGCAGCGTGAAGGGAGGAGGATCTACGAGGAGTGGAGGACCTGGAAGATCTCATTTACGGAGGCTAAGCGCAGGCTTAGGGCATTAGCTAAGAAGTAATGAAGTAATATAATTCATTGTGAGTAATGTAGACTTTATAGTTGTAAGCCTTAATACACTAGAACCATTCCTTGTTTGGTTTCTTAGCCCTCATAGAAATTAAAGATGCCAGAAGCTCACCACCTTTATACTCCTTGAGCATTTTTTTGTTCGCTAAGTATTCTTTTATGTCACCCCTTTCTATGAAGGTTCTGGCTTGGTTCTCCAGCTCGCTATCGGTTAGTATGATATTAAGAGCAGCATTGTACTCAGGCGATCGTATAAGACGTTCTTTTTCGCTCTGCGGTAGCTGGGAAAGTGCTTCTACCTTATAATAGTAGTAGGTCCTCTGATCAAAAATTCGGGCTTTATGTTTAACAAGTTCCTCTTTAGAAAGCTTCATTACACCTTCGATTCTTCTTTGAGGCGCTTTATTTACACCAATAATGTTAGCTCCTGTTACCGAAACAAGTATATCCGATGCAGGAGTGTAGTCTAGATTTATATTGGATATTATTTCTCTTCTTACGTTTGTTGCTATAATAACTAAGCTATCTAATAGACCTTTTGACTCAATTATTTGTAGG
>CAYQIX010000078.1:0-5621 GCA_964417765.1 uncultured Desulfurococcaceae archaeon | reverse complement strand
CCTCTCAAGAAAAATACTAATATCTTAGTATATAAATCTGCTTCTGATATGTACAACTCTTTTAAGAGGAATACATATTAGATAGTAATACCAGCATAAGTAGCGTTATCTTAAGGAACGAAAACCCTAACCAATATGGGCTCCGCCGATGAAGGTCGTTACATTTAAAATAGATGAAGCTCTGCTGGAGAGGATAGATAGGCTCGCACTACAGCTTGGAGTACCAAGATCCGAAATAATAAGGGAAGCACTACTAAACTTCTTAAATGGAGGAAGTGTTAGGGTTAGCAAGAAGAATTACATAAAAATAAGACATGTGATTTTAACTTAAGCCAAAATACTTTAAATTTAAGCCTAGAGAGCTTGTTTAGGTACTTATGGTGGGTTAAATACCACCACCTTAGGCTCCGGACCCATAACTTCGAGATCCTCCTTACTAATGTTCCACTCGTTACTATCTAACTTAATTACTTCATAATCCACTAAACTCAAGAATGAATCCAGAGGAGCTAGAGGTAAGTTCATTCCCTTAATCCAATAATGCATAGGTATAATGACTTTAGGTGTAAGCGCTTTTGATATCTCATACGCCTCTTTGGCGTCAACAGTGAATGTTCCACCGACAGGCACCATTAGTACATCTACGGGTGACACAGTATCGATAACTTCCTGCGGGAGCATGTGCCCTAAATCGCCGACATGTAGAATACCTATTCCTTCTATCTCAAGTCTGTAGATTACTACATTACCACGCAGTCTGCCCTTGCTCTTATCGTGATATAGCTTAATTCCTTTAGCAAGGTACTTTCCAGCTACCTTAAATTCCCCTTCTTTCATAGAGTGCACTTCACCTCCTGGCTTGATGACTAAGTGATAGGCATTATGATCAAAATGTTCGTGAGTCATCAAGACGACGTCAGCACTAACCTTAGGAGGCTTCAGCCCTATGCTTCTGCCGTCGTGGGGGTCAATGACTATCGTTAATCCCTCAGAATCAACAATCTCGAAGCATGCGTGACCATGCCATCTTATTGTAACCATGAGAATACACCCCAAGACAAATGACGCTCGACAAGTTAATAAATTACAGCTATTCCTTTATAAGGGAAACATCACTAGCACTCTATATATACGTTAGAGCCGGAGGTGAGCAATATATCTAGCAGACAGCGCCACACACAACACGGCGAACTAGCGAGCATAGTATATTACCTCAATAAGCTGATACTTAAGTATTGGGGATTAGAGACGACTGCTTCAGGCAGTATACTGGCTCCATGGGTGCCAACTAGGGAGGAGCTGATTCCCTATATCATGCTTCTAGCTAAGCCTAGACCAGGCGACGTAATGTATGATCTAGGATGCGGAGATGGCAGAGTAGTTGTTGAAGCCGCATTAAGAGGAGCTAAGGCAGTCTGCGTAGAACTGAATAAGGAGTTAGTAGAGAGAGCTAAGGAGAGAGCTAGAAAGTCAGGTGTGATAGATAAGATAACATTCATAAACGACGACTTCTTTAAGGTGAGCTTAGCAGATGCTACAATAGTCTATATGTACTTACTCACCTCTGTCAACAGAATGCTAAAGCCTAAGCTAGAGCGAGAGTTAAGGCTAGGTACTAGAGTGATTACTTTAGACTTCGAGGTTCCAGGTTGGAGACCCCTACACATTACTAGGGTATCGCTTGGGTATAGAGACGCAACACTGTACTACTACGTAAAAGGCGTGTCTGATCTTCACGAAATTAAGTAGTCTCCTCAGTGACCCGAAACCCTGTTCACCATTCACCCAATCTAGCCTTCATCATCGGATCCCGACTCTCTGGCAGAGGTGCTTAATTGGACATTCATCACATTTGGGCTTTCTAGCTGTACATATCCTCCTACCGTGAGTTATTAGTAGTAAGTGTGCTCTTAAGTACCTGTTTTTAGGTATTAGCTTCATTACCTTACTTCTCATTGACTCATAATCCTCGTTCTTACCCACTATTCCCAGCCTGTAGAGCACTCTCTTAATGTGTGTGTCGATTGGGAAAGTTGGATAACCCCTAACCATGAGTAGAAAGACATCAGCGGTCTTAGGTCCGACCCCCTTGATAGATAGCAGTAGCTCCCTAAGTTTCTCGGGTTTTTCTTTAGTTAGTACATCTGGGTTACCTGCAATCAGCTTGAGCAGCTCACGAACTGTCTTAACTTTTACTCGATACATCCCTGAAGGCTTAATCAGCTCCTCGAGCTTGCTATCACTAACTTCTAGGAAGTCATGAGGTGAGAGCCTTGGACCTAAGAACTTAATTAGATTCATTAATGCGTTGAGGGCATTTTTGTCCGACGTATTCTGGCTTAGGACTATTGATACGAGCACACCGAATGGATGCATATTTCTTGTTATTGCGTGATAAGCTATGAACTCTCCAGAATTAATACTCGTGTAATATCTCTCCAATATCTCTAAAGCCTCAGCTAGCACGTTATTGCGATGACACATACCCTACCCAGTATTACAGTAGTTAATACTCCTTAATCTACCACTCGTTTTTTAACAGTTTAATGCAGATAGCAGTTAAGCGGTGAAGGTGGTGAAGTGGATAGAGGCGCTTGGATATGGACTGAAGTTCTTTCTAGTATCGGCATTATTTACGTCATTAGGAGTATTTCTGATCATGTCTGCACTATCTATAAATTTCTACGTTGAAAAAGGAAGGTACATAGTTACGTTCGACACTGTAAATGTGCTGACAAATGTCGGTTCACTGACGCTATTAATCCTCGGCTTCGCTATTTTAGTGATAGGTAATGTAACAGCACTCTTTAAGATGCTCTCAGAAATAATTAAGAATACTAGAGATTACCTATGGTAACCGTGCGTATCTTAAGTTACTTCTTAATGATACCCCTCATCTTAAGTACAGTATAGCCAATAATGGCAGCTAGTACTGCTGTAATTCCTGCTAAGGCATATATCAGGATATTTAGGTGCTCCAAGATTGGTGTCGAGGCAGGCTCTTCAACGCACGGCTCACCTATCTTGCTGAGTATGTTAGTAGCTAGCAGCTCTACCACCAGCTCGCGCTTAATCAGCACTCTGTCCTTACCTATTGTTGAGTGCGTGAGTACTTCTTCTGTGTAGTAGAGGAGTATTCCTGACTTACAGTCATATACTGCCTCACCTTGAGGCTCCACGAAATATCTTACTGCCATGAATCTATATGACTCTAACTTATATTCACTGCATTCACCACCTGTTTTTCTCATTATCGGGACTCTGAGCACGCTATTAAGCAGCGGCAGTTCTTCTTTTCTTATAATTGCATTTATACTCTTAGTTGCGAAGAGGTTGAAAGTGTTAGTTACATTACTTCCAAACCATAAGTGTATTAGACAAAGTATGTTCCAGTCATCTGAAGTTATTTCTGTCTTTACTTCCCCTACTCTCCCGCCTATGACGCGTACATGAGTTGCATTCAGCTTCTCTATCCTGATGTAATAGGGGTACGTGACGGTTAAGGTAACGTTGGTCCCGCTTATGTTCATTATGGTCAGCTTTATCTCATACCTGTACTTACCCTCCCACACACCATTACCTAATGCAAGACATTCATCGACATAGGCTTTAGCTGCAGAGACGCAACATATCTGTATAAGTGTAATTACTACCAGTACTAAACCTAAATACTTAAGCACTCCACTGTCCAAAACCAGTGCACCGCATTATAATACCTTATGTCAAGTAAAAATAATCTTTAGCAGTCAATGAAAAGTGTTCAAGGCTTACTTTACTGGCACGTATATTGCATGTATCTCGTTGCCGCACTCACAGGTCATGTAGTTAACTAGCTTGAGCTTTAGCCACGTATCCTTACTCGTGAATCCCTCGCCTTCGACAGGTGTTACCGCTCCTGCACCACCGATTATGTACGGGGACAGCGTTATGCGGAACTCATCTATTAATCCCCCACTCACGAGACTCCAGATAAGATTACCGCCACCTTCAACTAGCAATCTCTTAACACCTCTCCTCCATAGGATTTTTAAGGCTTCAGCCAGATCCACTTTGCTACCTTTCACTGCGGGTAAACAGATCACTTCAGCACCTAGCCTAGTCAACTCTTTTACTTTACTAGTTGAAGCATTAGTTGACGTCACTATAAGCGTCTTCGCGGACTTATCAGTGATTACTCGAGACGTAGTAGGTATTCTCAGGGATCCATCAATAACAATTCTCAAAGGATTGCGTCCTTCTACGTACCTTACAGTAAGTAACGGATCGTCTCTAATGACGGTGTTCGCACCCACCATTACGGCATCACATGAAGCTCTGAGCGTGTGCAGTCTCCTCAAGTCGTACATGCAGCTTAATCTAGAGTCCCCGCTAATGGAAGCTATCTTACCGTCTACTGAGGATGTTACGTAAACTATTACATAAGGTCTCTCCCTTCCCGCTGCAGTACCTAGGTTCTCCCCCGACAACTAGAGCACCTACTGCTTCAGCCCCTCCTCTCTTAATTACTGCTAGCCACTTATTTCTTACCACCTCAATACCTAAGCCCTCAGCACTGACGAGCAGCAAGTTCGCCCGAACACCCTCACTTATGTGATTCTCGATGCCGAATATTTCGGCACTTACCGTACCTGCCTTAAGAACCCACTTAGGATCGAAGATGCCGTAGCTGCGTAGTTGAGTAAGCACCAGCTCCATATCTCTCCATAAGTCAGGTTTAATCCATCCTGCATTATCAGTGCCCAAGCCGACTGCTATTCCAGATTCATATATGTCATTGAGCGGAGGGAGCCTGCCTGAGAACCACATATTAGAGCGTGGGCACAGAATTAGTGCTATACTTAAGTCTCTTAATGTATCTAGATCCTCTCTCTTAAGGTACGTGCCATGAACTACAGCATCTACGACATCAGCACTCAATAGGTGCTGCAGATCTCCCTCACTGTACGTCTCCAGTGTTTCCGCCACATGCGCTACAGCGTATTTCCCTGCCTCCTTGAACGTCTTTATCAGCAGCTTAAGGTCATTCCTGCTAAAGTATAGAGGAGATGAAACACCGACACCATCGCTCAATCTAGTTAGTTCTCTAATCTCGGCTGCTAACTTAACGCTACTGTGGCTTGAGGGCATAGCCAGAATTACGTGTCCATATACCCTAAGCTCCGCATCTACTGCTAGACCTTTTAGCCCCAGCTCGCGGAACTCTGCAATAATTCCGACCCCATGCGTCCAATTCAGCATTCGTGCATCAATTACAGCCTTCCTCAGCACCTCCTTGCTTAACTTCCGCAGCAGCACATATTTTAGCCCGTGCGGCTCACCAACTAAGCTGTCAATATCTAATTCCCACCCAGTTTCAAGTAGTGCATAGTCGAGCATGTGGGTGTGAAGATTTGCTAGAGGCGGTAATGCTATGTAGCCCCTGAGGTCGAGTATCCTGCTCGAGCTTAGAGTACCTGGAGAGGACCTACTTATACTTCCGAAGAAGCCTTCGGAAGTAATTTCTATTGTTATTGGACCCTCAACATAGCGTAAGTTTTTACCTAAAAAAGCACCTGATGTTTGAATTAGTACTGAGTTGTTCAAGTAAGTAGCCTCGGCCTAAATGGTACTATGTCAGCCAT
>CAYQIX010000077.1:0-5810 GCA_964417765.1 uncultured Desulfurococcaceae archaeon | reverse complement strand
TCAAGAACTAATCTCTTTATTACCAACTTACTTTCCCACCACCTGTATTAATGTCCTTGTATAATCTTCTTAAAGATTACTCCTTATGCAAGGCAGTAGGTACAGCCATACCTCAGAGGCGCCACGGTCAGGACTACCTTATTCTTCTCCTATTAACCTTGCGTGAGGACCAAGAGTATCTCCTAATTCGCTTTGAGCGTCCGAAGCCGCATGCAGCACAATATCCCTTAGCTACGTTGAACGCATGCCGCCCGCACCGCCTGCACCTAATGTGCGTCTTGTCCTTACTCTTTTTACCCATTGAGGGTGTGCCCTTCACCTACATCACCCCTTCTCTGCTGGTGAGACGAGGATTACATTTTCACCACGTATTATGACTGTACCTAATTTCTTAGTCTCATTGCCACATATTTCATCGGCGTCCTCGAGAACTATGTTTAGGTGCTGGTCGAAGCTCTTTAACTTACCTCTCAGTAACTTATTACCCCTAAGCTTAACTAACACGACCGAGCCGAGGTTTTCACTTAGCAATCTTTGCGCTGCGTCACTCATGTTGTTACTCCCAACACCTTAGAGATTCTTGCTTTTTAAAGCTATACTCTAATAGTTAAGGGAGACTATTAACTGTGAGTGGGAATTTGCGGTACTATCCGTTAAGAAAGAAGGACTTGAATAGGTTAAAGGAGCTAGTAAGGGAGAGATTTCCTGGTCTCTACAAGTTGATTGAGGAATGTAAGATAGGGTATAAGGTAGTTAGTGAGAGCATTACGGTAATAGCTTTCTCTGACCTGCCAGTACTTGCTTATGTGGACAGCGATATAATACCTACTTTAGTCGCTGTTAAGTTGAGTGGTATTGATTGTTTGCCTCATGCCGTAGTTGATGAGGGAGCAGTTAAACACTTGCTAAATGGAGCCGACGTTATGGCTCCTGGAATAGTTGAAGTTACTGAGTTTCGCGTAGGCGATGTTGTTTCAGTGTGGAATCCCGATAAGTCAGCACCGCTAGTAGTAGGTAAAGCATTAATGTCCTCCAGCGAGATAGTGACTAAGAGACGCGGCAAGGCAATAGAGAACCTGCACTACGCAGGCGATAAGGTATGGAAGCTCTCACTACAGTTTATTCAGCAAGTACGCAGTAAGTAGCGGTAAGGAAGAAATAGTTATAACCCCTTTCACAAACCTTACTTTACGGGCCGGTAGCTCAGCCTGGAAGAGCGCTCGGTTGGCATCCGAGAGGTCCCGGGTTCAAATCCCGGCCGGTCCACCACAGCTGGGGTCTTTCCTATTATTCAACACCTTTAGCCTGAGACTGTGCAGCAATTTAACATAGAATGGTATAAATGCTGCTATTGAAACGAGCTCCGGTATTGCTGCCCCTCTAGGAATGCCATAATTAAAATGTAGTACCCAAGATACTACCCCCGCTACTACACCTAGTGCAGCCCACCACGACTTATTGCATACGGCATACGTCACCATGAATGCTGTTAGGGAAAGGAAAAATATGACCGAAACAGTGAAATGCAAAATGCCGTAGACTTCATCGAATGCCGCTACAAGCACCAAGCTATAACCAGAGAAAGCTAGAATGCAACCGAATAACCTACTAGCTGGTAGCACATAGCATATTGCGTAAACACCGACTATGAATCCTCCAAGACTTAGCCCTAAATTAAAAATGGGTGCTACTTCACTTTTAGTAGCGTGACCTAAGTCACTTAATGCATTATCCACTAGATTAAACCACTGAGAGTAAGCCGCAGCTACTGCAACAAATGCTAGAGGTAACACAAAGCCCATGATACCTAAGGCAATGTAAGTACTCTCTCTTGAAATACTCATTCTCACTCCTTGGATTATGGATGTACAAAGTAAATATTTATTTTTAATTCACCTCAGAAATTAGCTTAAATAACTAGGGCCAGTGAATCAAGCACCCTAGGTGTGTATATTTCTACACTAGCTGGCAGAGCCTTACCCTGGAGCTTCCTAGCTATTGACTTAGCCAGCGCCTCTATCGCGCTTGGCTCACCATGATTGAGTATCACTCTCTTTGGCTTGGGTGATATATTCGCTAGGAATGCCAGCAACTGCCTGTGATCAGAGTGTCCAGAGAATCCCTCAATAGCGTGGACCTCCATGTTAACTTTAACTATTTCCAACCTATCCTCAACAACTAAGTGAATCTCCCTTAAACCATCCCTAACTTTCCTACCCAACGTGCCCTCCACCTGATAGCTAACAAATATTAATGAATTCTTGGAGTCTGGAGCCATAAGCCTGAAGTACTCAACAGCTGGACCGCCAGTAAGCATGCCTGACGTCGCAATTATAATGCAGGGTTCGTCGGACTCAACTAATTCAGCCCTAGCTGTCTTCCCCTCAAGTATCTTGAACGCCTTGTAAGTGAAGGGATTTTCACCAGAGTATATCTTCTCCCTTAATTCTCTAGAGAGTAGCTCCGGATATGCGGTATGTATTGCTGTCACCTCATTTATCATACCCTCGATGTATACGGGAACCTCAGGGAGTACGTTGGACTGCATTGCATTAGCTATGACCACCATTACCTCTTGCGCCCTACCAACAGATAGTGCTGGAATCAAGACCTTGCCCTTGCGCTCAATGGTTTTCTTTATAATTTCAACAAGCTCTTTCTCAGCCTGCTCACGTGGTGGCTGCACCACACCGCCATAAGTCGATTCCATGATGAGCGTATCTACTCTAGGAAACTCTGTATTTGCTTTATTCAGGAGTCTGGTCTTACCAAATTTGAAGTCGCCAGTATAGACTATGTTGTGTAGCCCATTACCTATGTGTAGATGCGCCATAGCTGAGCCCAGCACGTGGCCAGCGTCGTAGAGAGTCAACCTGATATCAGCTGTTATATCAGTGACCTCACCATACCTCAGCGGTATCGTATGTAGTAACATTTTATGCACATCCCTAATATCGAAGGGGAGCGACTTACCTTCCCTCTTAGAGATATCTAGTAGGTCTAGCTGCAGCAATATCATTAGATCCCTCGTCGCTTGCGTCGTATAGACCGGCCCGTCATAACCATACTTGAAGAGAAACGGAACTAGACCACTGTGATCTAAGTGTGCATGAGTTACGACAACAGCATCTATCTCCTCTGGCCTAACACCTAACGCGTCAAGCCTCGGCATAGCCTGCTTGTGTAATGGTGCGCTTGGATTAAAGCCAAAATCAAGGAGCACCTTACTTTCAGCTGTCTCAACGAGTATTGCTGATCTGCCTACCTCCTGAAATCCACCTAATGCCGTGATACGGACATACTGATCTTTAAATAGAGTCTGCCTATGTATTCTCTCACCGATAGCTCTCAGTATTTTCAGGCGCTCATCAGACTCGCTTACTAGATATCTCAGAGCAGCTTCTAGTATCTTAGATTTCAGTGGAGGTTTCCTAACTATCTTAGGCCTCCAGCCAGTTACCTGGAATATCATTCTGTAGAGGAGCTTATCGTCTTGGAAGAAGACTTTAGGTTCAGGCGTTTTGATAACTACTTCGCCAAGTACCCTATCAAATGTTATGTCGTCCTCATCTATCGCTGCGTCCTGCGGCAGCAGGGACAGTATCTTCTTTAAGGCCTCCCTCTCAGGCAGCCTCGAACTCTCATCAACTCTAACGACTATTCTCTTACGTATCGTCTTAGCTAGAGTCCTTATTATTGATTCATTCTCTATTATGAATTTTACATTCTTTACGTAGATAGCTATCTCAGGTCCTTCAAACTCTATCTTAGTTACTTGAGCTTCATGTGGTATTTTCTTAAATATCTCCTCTCTTATTCTAGCCCTAACTTTATCAATTAGAACAACCATGTTTAGCTACTACCTCGGGTAACTCATCTCCCTAATACCTTCCTTGGTGACAACAACTACATCTACAGCCTCTCCTGTAAATGCGTCCCGCCTAATGGACGCCCTTACAGCCTTTACCGCTACTTCCACAGCTTTCTCGATATCCATATCCTTGCTGTACTCTGACTCAATAACACCTACTGCAATTGGAGAGCCTGAGCCAGTTACTGCGTAGTTCTCTTCTACGTAATCGCCGAACCACTCAATAGCATATAGTCTAGGAGCCTCATCGTATCCTGCTAAGAGTAGCTGAACTATATAGGGGAAGTACTTGCTGCTATTGAGTATTAATGAAAGGTATGAAGCAAGCATTCTTACAGGTATAGGCCTTCCATTAGCTATCTTGTAGTTCCTGGCTTGATACTGGAGTACTGAAGCAAGCATCTGTGCGTCAGCAACCAGACCTGCTGTAGTCATAACTACGTGGTCATCTATTTTAACTATCTTCTTAACTTTCTTGTGAGCTACGTAATATCCTGTACTAGCTCTCTTGTCTGCCGCAACAACTACGCCGTCCTTAACAACTATACCTACTGTTGTTGTGCCAGACATAAGTTTCATAACTTAATCACCACTCCCTAACTGTCACTTCAATAGAGTCCTATGATGTAAGCTTTTATTAGATAATAAGTGTTACTCCTTATTAGGTATTCAGATGGGTAGCATAGCCCCGCACATATTTGACTTGCCAAAGAGGGTTGTAATTGGAGAAGACGTCTTACATACATTACCTGACTTAATAAGTGACTTACATTTAGGTAGGCGAGTCTTCATAGTAACTGGTCCTAATATAAGAAAAGTTATTGGTGAGTCTATTGCCAGCTTACTTAGCGATAAAGGATTTTCTGTTGAGTTAAGTTCTGTTCATAATACATACATTGATGAGGTGGAGAGAATTAAAGATGAAGTAATTAACTTCAGGCCAGCGCTAATTATAGGACTAGGCGGTGGCAAGTCCATAGATACAGCTAAGTATGTCTCATCAAAGACAGGAATACCATTCATAAGTATACCAACAGCTGCTTCACACGATGGAATAGCTTCGCCTTTTGCCTCGATTAGAGGGATAGGTAAGGTGACGTCTGTTAAAGCATCACCGCCAGTAGCTATCATAGCTGACGTAAAGGTTATAGCTAAGGCACCCCGTAGACTACTTCTAGCTGGTGCTGGAGACTTGATAGGTAAGCTTACTGCCGTACTTGACTGGAGGCTCGCACACAGGCTGAAAGGCGAGTATTACGGCGATTATGCAGCATCCCTCTCGCTACTTTCAGCTAAGCACATTTTAAGTTTCAGTAAAATAATCAGTGCTGGCGGGTCAAACGCTGTCAGAATAGTTATTGAAGGACTAATTAGCGCTTCGGTCGCCATGTGTATAGCTGGCTCAACAAGGCCTGCGAGCGGTTCCGAACACTTATTCAGCCACGCTTTAGATGTGGTTGCTAACTACCCGGCCCTTCATGGCGAGCAGGTTGCTGTTGGCACAATAATGATGTCCTATCTTCATGGACGTAATTGGAGGAAGATAAGGAGAATAGTAAAGAATTTAGGCTTACCAGTTACTGCGAAGGAACTCGGAGTAAGGGACGTAGACATAATAAAGGCACTAACTATAGCCCACACAATACGGCCTGAGCGGTATACCATACTTGGTGAAACAGGCCTCACTTGGGAAGCAGCAGAGAAGCTAGCTAAGATAACTGGCGTCATAGACTAAGGCATTCTGCTTCATGGGAGATAGAGGTAATAAGTACCTAAATACTGTAGTCAGGGTGATGGAGCTGTGGGCATAATAACGCTAGTTAGCTACATAGTAGCAAGAGAAGGCTTCATGTTCCAATTTAGAGGCGGTTCCCCTGAGTGCACCAACTGCAGATTCAAGAGGGTTTGCATAGATAAGCTTAAGGTAGGGCACGTGTAC
>CAYQIX010000076.1:0-5983 GCA_964417765.1 uncultured Desulfurococcaceae archaeon | reverse complement strand
AGAGGAAGTGATGGAATATGCCGTGGAGAATGATAAGAGCAAAAGTACAAGGTGGCAAAGCTACTCCTTCACCACCGCTAGGACCTGCGATCAGCCAGTACGGACTAGATGTAAATGAAGTTATCAATAAAATTAATGAGTTAACTAAGAAGTTTGAAGGGCTCGAAGTAACTGTCAATATATATGTAAATACAGAAACCAAGGAGTACAAAATAGAAGTTAAGTCACCTACAACTACCTCGCTCTTGCTTAAGTTTGCTGGCGCCTCAAGCCCCTCAGGCGACCCAGCACATCAAAAGGTGGGTGATGTCTCGCTCGAGGATATAATTAGGATAGCGATAATGAAGAAGAATGACTTAACAGCAAAATCTCTAAAGGCAGCGGTCAAGACGATACTGTCGTCAGCGGCTACAATAGGAGTTACGGTTAATGGTAAAGAACCAAGAGATGTCGTCAAAGAAATTGAGGAAGGGCTTCATGATGATTTACTACTTAAATATGAGGATGAATGGAAGAGTAGTTAGGTGAGCCGGTATGCCACTTACACGTGAGTCTCTGATTGATGCAGTTAAAAAGGCTATCGAGCTAGGCAAAGGAAGAAACTTTAAACAGTCAGTGGAGCTAATAGTTGTTTTTAAGGGTGTTGATAGGAAGTCACCTGAGATAAAGTTCAGGGATGCAGTATATCTTCCTAAGGGACTTGGTAAAGAACCGAGAATTCTCGTTGTGGCTGACGGAGACATGCTAATTAAGGCAAGGGAGGCGGGTGTTGACGCATTAAGTGCAGAGGATATTAAGGGTTTAAGTAAGAGAGCTATTAAGAAATTAGCGAGAACGTACGACTGGGTCCTTGTAAAGGCTGACTTAATGGCCGCGATAGGTAGGCTTCTCGGTCCAGCACTAGGTCCTAGAGGAAAAGCGCCCATACCTGTACCCTTAAGTGCTGATATAAAGGTATTGATTAAAAGATACAAGAGCACAACAAGGCTAAGGAATAAAGAGCAGGTTTGGGTAGGCTGTAGAGTTGGTACTGAGGATATGAAAGCAGAAGACATAGTTGATAACATAATGGCTGTTATAGAGCACATTAAGACAAAGTTTAAGAGACCTTTCGAAACATCAACTAGGGTATTTATTAAGACTACTATGGGCCCGCCCGTTGAGGTGATCATGTAATGAAGGGAAGTACTAGGGCAAAGATGTTGAAGCTTCTTGAGAAGCTGAGTAAGGAGGAAGGTGCGCAGAAGACCAAGATAAGGCCAGCAATAATTAAGAAGCAAGCAATAGTTGAGGAAATAAAGAAGTTGCTGCAAAGCTATAAGACGATAGGCTTTATAGACTTAGATGGTGTGCCTACACCGCAGTACAAGCAGATAAAGAGGGAGCTCGAAAAGTATGGCTTTATTAAGGTCTACAAGAATTCCCTCTTCCTGAGGGCTGCTAAGGAGGTAGGTCTTAAGAATCTAGATCAGTTGGAGCCGTACTTAACAGGTACTAGTGCATTCATCTTTACTAACCTCAATGCTTACGAGCTAGCACTAACGCTCGAGAAGTATACTGCTCCAAAATATGCTAAACCTGGTGATAAGGCGACAGATGACATATATCTGCCACAAGGCCCTACCGGCATTCAGCCGGGCCCTATGTTATCGGTCTTCGGTAAGCTAAGAGTTCCAACGCAGGTACGTGAAGGCGTAATATGGATAGCTAAGGATACTAGAGTTGCAAAAGCTGGGGATACTATAAGCCCTGAACTTGCTTCACTTCTCAGGAAGCTAGGCATTAAGCCTATACATGTTAAGCTGAGGCTTAAGGTAGTATGGGATGATGGTCTAGTACTGCCGTCTGAGAAGTTGGTAGTTAACATAGAGGAGTTCAAGAACGAATTAATGAGTGCAGTGAGCGTAGCTAGGGAGCTAGCTGCAGAGACTGGTCTGCCATTACCGGAGGTACTGCCAAACGCTATTACCAGAGCTTACTTAAGAGCTATGGCATTAGCAGCTGAAGTTGGCTTCCTAACGCCAGAGACTGCTGAAATCGTAATCAGAAGCGCAGTAACTAAGGCGCTAGTACTGGCAGCAAATCTAGCACAGAAAGCACCTGACTTAGGACTCAATATTTCACTAGCTCCTGCTGTACCTGCTCAGGCGCCGCAGCCTCAGGCCGCTCCAGCTGAGGAGAAGAAAGAGGAAGAAGAGGAGGAGAAGGAAGAAGTTAGCGAAGAAGAAATAGCAGAAGGAATATCATCACTATTCGGGTAAAGGATATTTTGTGTATTAAACTACTCCAATATCCTTAGTTGCGGCCCCTACGCAACTTAAACCAGTTCTGTTGGCAAATAATAAATTTAGTTAGTTTATATACGTAGTTAAGGGTAGTACTTACAGGCAGGGAGGGTTAGAGATGGGTTTTCAAGTTGATCCCAGTATATATCGAGTCCAAATGTTCAAGGAACGAGGGTATGTGAGGCAGAAGTGCAAATATTGTGGAGCATACTTCTGGGCACTACAGTCCAGGGATGATTGTAATGATGCGCCATGTGCGGACTACACGTTCTTCGATATTAAGCTACGAGTAGGTCCTCTTTCAGTTAAGGAAACCAGGGATAGGTTCATAGAATTCTTTAGGAAAAGAGGTCATGAAGTGATTGAGCCGCATCCCGTTGTTGCTAGGTGGAGGGAAGATCTTTACCTAACAATAGCATCCATAGTTGTATTTCAGCCACATGTCACCTCAGGCGTAGTTCCGCCACCGGCAAACCCCTTAGTTATTGCACAGCCATGTATAAGGCTGGAGGACATTGACAGCGTAGGCTATACCTTTGGGAGGCACCTAACTAACTTCATTATGGGCGGCCACCACGCATTTAACTACCCGGATAAGTTTGTTTACTTCACACATAAGACTGTAGAGCTTGCTAGAGAGTTCTTTGTCGATGACTTAGGTGTTCCTGAGACTGAGATAACGTTTAAGGAGTCATGGTGGGAGGGAGGAGGTAATGCTGGACCGTGCTTCGAGGTAGCTGTTGGAGGGCTTGAAGTAGCAACACTAGTATTCATGATGTACGACGTAAGGGACGGTAAGTATGTTGAGATGCCTATTAAAATTGTAGACACAGGATACGGTATCGAGAGAATTTCTTGGCTTACTCAAAAGTCACCTACAGCGTTTCACGCAATCTACAGCGACCTAGTTGATAGGTACTTCAAGATACTTGATTTGAGGGTACCGCCTAGGGAGTTTTTTGAGGTAGCTATTAAGTACATAGGGAGGCTAAATCCGAAGAATAGAGATGACTTAGTTAAGCTACTTGACCACATGGTGTCTTCATCGGGCTATAGTAAGGAGGAAGTTGTGAGGTACCTTAATGATACCATCAATGTATTTACGCTACTAGATCACGTCAAGACTGCCTCATTGATGCTTGCAGATGGTGTTGTTCCGTCAAATACTGGTGAGGGCTATCTGGCTAGGCTTGTCTTAAGGAGGATCTTCAGGATTCTTATTCTACTTAAGAGTGAGGACGTGCTAGACGAACTCTTCCTTCAGCAAGTGGGTTACTGGAAGACGCTCTATCCTCAGCTAACGAAGCGAAGGGACTACATAATTGATGTAATCAATCATGAAGCTCGCAAGTATAGGGAAGTAATATCGAGGGCGCCGTTACTAGTGAGGAAATACATTAAGAGAGGTGGTGAGGGCTTAAGCCTAGATGAGCTAATAGAGCTTTATGATAGCCACGGCATACCTCCTGAAATAGCCTCTGAAGTAGCTGGCAAGTATGGTGTTAGAGTTGACGTACCAAGTGACTTCTACTCGAGAATTGCTAAGAGACACAGCAGTGCACCTATCAAGCGCACTATAAAGGAGAAAGTTCCGAGCGATGTAGCTGAGCTGGTACGCAAGCTTAAGCCAACAAAGCTCCTCTTTCATGAGGATCCCTACATAAGGGAATTCAGCGCCACTATAGTGATGATTCACGGACCTTACGTAGTCCTTGACCAAACAGCATTTTATCCTGAAGGAGGCGGACAGGCAGCTGATACAGGCTACCTAATACTTCCTTCAGGTGAGGCTATTAGGGTACTTGACACCCAGAAGGTAGGTGGAGTGGTTATCCATAAGCTAGCTAAGGAATTACCTCGAAACCTCATCGGGCAGACAGTAACAGGAAGAATAGACTGGGAGCGCAGGTATAAGTTAATGAGGCATCACACAGCAACCCACATAATATTAGGTAGTGCGAGGCAGGTTCTCGGAGACCACGTCTGGCAGGCAGGTGCTGAAAAGACAGAAGAGAGAGCTAGGCTAGACATAACTCACTACAAGCCCCTGAGTAAGGACGAGATAAGAAGGATCGAGGAATTAGCTAATAAAGTCATTGTAGAAGGAAGGAAGGTCAAGTCTATGTACCTTCCCAAGTATGAGGCAGAACGCAAGTACGGCTTCAGGCTCTACCAAGGTGGCGTGCCTTTAGAGTCGGTAATTAGGGTAATTGAAATAGAGGATCTCGATGCAGAGGCATGCTTCGGTACTCACGTAGGTAACACGATGGAAGTAGGTGCTATTAAGATTGTAGGTGTTGATAGAATAGCGGATGGCGTAGTGAGACTGGAGTACGTTGCAGGCACTCAGGTATTTGTGTACGCTAGGAACTTAGAAGCAAAACTAGCTGAGGCTTCATCGATCCTTGGCGGTGACATAGTTCAGAAAGCAAAAGCTATCGTGGACGAATTAAGGAGTATGTCATTACTGCTCACAAACTACCGTAAGCTAGTTTCGAATTCGTTGATCAGACAGGCGTTGGCGGAGGCAGAAGATATCGCTGACGGAGTTAAAGCAGGTGTTATATGCCTTAACGTTTCAGATAAAGACGTAGTTAGAGAGGTGCTTATTAAGCTGAGTTCAATAGCACCTGAACTTGTAGCTCTTGCAGTAATGCCAGTAAGCAGTGGTTCGCTAGTGGAGCTGTCCTTAGGCAGTAGAGTGGCAAAAATACTTGATGCAAGAGAGGTATTAAGTAGCTTACTAAGTAAATACGGAGGTAAGGGAGGAGGCAAGAAAGAACATGCTTCAGGGTTTGTTAGAGAAGACGCAAGCAAATTCTGTGGTGAGGTCCGGAATGACCTGCTAACCGTATTGAGAAGTAAGTTAAGCAGGCTGTGAGAAGGTACTGGTTATGGAGCACAGCAAGCAGAGTCTCGAGAAGAAAGTCATTGACGCCATAAGGGATTATAAGTACTTACTTGATAGGGGCTACCCTCAAAAAGCATCACTGGATTTTGTTGTTTCTAGGTATGCGTTAAATAGGGAGTGGAGGTCCCTTCTTCTGCGGTGCGTTCATAGGGAAGAGGATGCAGTGTTGATAAGAAGTAAGTTAAGGGATAATGTAGGCCCTAATGACAAGCTAATTATTGATGGCTACAACACCATACTAACTATCGTCTCAGCTATCGAGTGCAGAACCTTGTACTTATGTGACGATGGTATCGTGAGGGACCTTAGGAGCGCCTATGTGAAGGATTTTGCAACACCGCTTGTTCTCGACGCACTTAAGATACTTAGGAAGGAACTAGCTAGGTTAAGAGTTAGTAACGTCACGATAGTTCTAGACAGTAATGTAAGCTGGAGTGCGCGGCATGCAGAAATAATTAGAAAAATAATTAGTGAGGCGGAGGTCAGGCTAGCTAAGAAGGCAGATATCGAAGTACTTAGTTCCGTAGGTATAGCCTGCTCAAGTGATTACTTAATCCTTAAGAATGCAAGAGCAATTTACGATCTTGCAGGCAAGATAATATTAAAGAACTTTAGGCATAAGGTCGAGGACATAAATAATTATCTGTACTAGCTAAGTAGCAATTATACATAGGCTAATTCCTTAATTACCAGAACTAAGAACGCTTAAGAACCCCTGAATAATCTAAAAATATAGTGACAGGCTCCTGGGCCCGTCGCCTAGCCAGGATAGGGCGCCGGCCTTCTA
>CAYQIX010000075.1:0-6032 GCA_964417765.1 uncultured Desulfurococcaceae archaeon | reverse complement strand
AGTACCGCTTAATGAACTTAGTTCACTTAGGTGGTGAGCGCAGATCCTGGACCATACATAAGGAGTACGGGATCCGCATATACGTTGATATTAAGAAAGCCTACTATAACCCATCGCTCTCCGAGGAGCACAGGAGGATAGCTAGGAAGGTACGTGATGGTGAGGTCATCATCGACTTATTTGCCGGTGTCGGGCCATTCGCGCTCCACATACTGACGTCGAGGAGGTGCAGGGTCTATGTCATTGATATAAACCCAGATGCAGTACTATGCTTTCTTAAGTCCGTTGACTTAAACCGTAAGAGGATAGTGGGTGAGTTTGTAGCAATCATAGGTGACGCACTGAAGTTTGCTGAGGTAATGAAAGACGAATGTGCTGATAGGATAATTATGAACTTACCTCATAAAGCCCCTGAGTACGTTCCGGAGGTAATAACTAAGGTTAAGGTTGGCGGCGTACTTCACGTGTACTGCATAGCTAAAAGTCAAGACGAGGCAACTAAGTACATACTAGAATTTGCTAAGGGTCAGGGATCTATTAGGGAAATAGTAAAGGTGCTGGACTACGCCCCTCATAAGTACATTTACAGAGTCGATTTAGTGAGGACAGATTAATTAGGGGTAGTGTCAGAGGGATTCGTATTCATCATTATCAGCAAGGATGCGTTACATCACCCACTAGACATAGGGTGTTATTTAGGGCTTTAGCTTTTTACCTAGGTTGACTTTGTGTATTAAAGCACTTAAGGGTTCTGCATAGAGGCTGGCTTACGTTGGTGTAGCTAAATATATGTTGTGCTTGTTGGATATAATTCTAACACTTAATTTAGCACCTATACTTAGTTCCCTCCCTATGACTGTTATTGTCCGGCTCTCTTCCATACCCAGAGGAACAGCTAGCCACTCATTTTTCAGCCAGCCTGGGGCGATAATCTTAACTCTAACCTTCTTTCCGACATCGAATATTAGCGGTATCATGTGGGTCTTCTTTATCCCGAAGTCCTTCTCATCGAGTATCAGTCTAACACCGTACTTCTTCTCTAATTTTCTTAGGAACATGTTAAATTCCCTCCAGCTCATGTCCCTAATACCCTTGGGGACGCGCCCGTGCCTATGCCTTAAGTACTTCTGTATGCCGAAAGGCGGGAATCTCTTACCAACCCCTATTCTCAATCCCCACTCAATGATTTCGGGTATGTCGCTATCATTTACTCCCGGAAGAAGCAGTGGTGCTAGCAATATGTCGATGCTGGTATTTCTGACTATGTACTCTGCAACATCCATGACTTTCCTCACATCGTACCACTCAGTCCCTTGAAGATATGCGGCCTTACTTTTGTCTAGGGTATCTATGCTGAGGTTTACCCTGTCAAGCCCGGCAGCGGCTAGCCTGTCAGCTAACTTAATCGTTAATGTAGCGGCATGGGTTTGTAGGCTAACTACCTTAATACCGTCGATTGACTTAAGTTCATGGACCAGGTCGGGCAGCCTGTAGTAAAGTAGTGGGTCACCTACAGTGTCTATATGGGCCTCAACATCCGTGTTCTTGAACTTAACCACAGCTTTTATCCACTCAACAAGTAAATCTAAATCCACGATGTACTCAGCTTGCCTCCAGCGGGACCTAGGTCCCGCATCTGTTGAGCAGAATATACATGATAGTACGCAGAAACTCACAGGCCTTACTTGAATTAAATTTGTGCCCCTATCTATGACGCCAAACGCTACTGCGCCAATCAAGGGTATGTCGACATCTCTGCCTATCCACACAAGTTCTCTGCCCTGCAGCCTAGCCCTACTCATCGCGGCAGGCCCCACTACTCTCAAAGAGAAGAGTCTTCTTAGCTACAATCTCAATGTAGTTATCTGGAAGCACCGGCTTGCCGTCAGCGTAGGGGAATGCGTACGGTAGCTCTATAATTAGCTCGTACTTACCCAACTTTAACGGAATAGTTAAGCCTTCCTTAATAGGTATTTCCTCCAGCTCCACGCCTTCAAGTATCTTCCTCAGCACGTAAGCAGCCCCAGCAATCGTCAGCTGCTTCTTACCTAAATTCCTAGGCTTAGCGTTAGGTATTCTCGATGTGATTAATTCCCACGTACGCCCTTTAGGTGGGTGATCACCCATTATGCCACCTATTACTACGGCATCTGCGAATGCGACCTCATTGCTTCTCAGCAGCTTCTCAGCCTTGGGGTCAAGTACGATTATGCTACTTATTCCTAAGCCTTTAAGCATCTCATCACTAGTGATTGATGACTCAAATACTGTCGCTGAGTACCTCTTGAGGACATCGGCATCACTGGGTTTGCTCACGTTAGTAAAGACTACCTGTAGGCCTAAGCCCTTAAGTAAGCTGATTGTGTAGGAGTACTCACTGAGCAGCCATGGTGACATGCAGGGTTCTAAGTGCTCTATTATCACATACTTTACCATCACGCATACTACTGTAGAAGAGTTATTATACTTAGATGTGGATGTGTCTTACCGGGTGTTTGATTGAGTAATAAAGCGCTTGGATGTATGCTTGCTGTACTTATTGCTTCCCTACTACTCACTCCGATACTTACTACTGCTGAGTATGCTAACGGCACTCAAAGACTTCAAGCAGTGTCTTTCATTGCTGAGAGAAGTATGTATATCTTAGCTGTAGCTCAGGAGAACGGTAAGTATGTTGGTGTGCCCTCGGTACTCACGGTTAAGGTTACTAGGGGAAGCGGGATGGTGTATGTATCAGCGATGCCTCTATCTGAGGTGGATATTCAAGCGTCAGCGAGGATTGCAGCGGTTATAGCATCCTACATAGCGGGGACCAACTACTTCAGCTATGACTACTTCATAAGCATTAAGGCAAATACAACGATTGTTGGCGGTCCCTCAGCAGGTGCGGCAATGACGGTAGCTCTCGTAGCTGCGCTGCTGGGTAAGCCCATAAACAAGTCCGTAGTTATTACAGGAATGATACTTCCTGACGGAACTATCGGTGCGGTCGGTGGCATACCAGAGAAGCTAGACGCTGCGGCTGAGGTCGGTGCTAAGGTAATGCTGATTCCGCTAGGTCAGGCAGAGTCACTTAGCTTAGCATCAGGCAAGTACGTTAACGTTGTTGAGTTGGGGAGGAGGAAGGGCATTAAGGTGGTTGAGGTAGCTACAGTTTATGATGCCCTTAAGTGGTTTGGTATTAACGTATCTAGGCCTACACCTGGGGAATACACTCTTCCTGAGTCAGTAGTAGGTATTGTGAAGAGCTGGGCATCGAAGTTCAAGAATAGCTACTTAAGCACAAGGGAGCAGCTACTTGAGTTATTGAAAAAACTACCGGAAGGAAGTGATGATATTAAGAAATTCCTCAGTGATGCTGAGAAGTATGCGTCAAGAGGTGAGCAGGACGTTTCGGCTGACATGTACTACTCAGCAGCTTCAGACTACTTTGTGGCCTCGATTAATGCTAACGCAGCTCTATGGCTTGCTAAGATTAAAATAGGCAGAACATCTCTTAGCGAATTAATTAGTGAAGCAAGGAATAAGGTATCACTAGCTAGAAGTAAGTATGAGCAGTTAATTAATACTGTAGGTCCTGAAATTGACGTAAGTGAGTTAGCCATATTGACTGAAGTAGCTAGTAGAGTAGCTGAAGCAGAAGAAAACTTAAACACACTAGAGGAAGCCCAGAATAAATCACTGAGCACTATAGTATGGGACGCAGTGTATGTCATCTGGAGAGCTGAGAGCGCGCTTGATTGGATGAGAGTTATTGAGAGTGTAGGTAAGTCAGGCATGCTTGTGAGGCTCGACAATGTGCGTGAGGCAGCTACGGTGCTTATATACTATGCCAGAACATCAGCATCTTACATAGAGTCGCTGACCGGATTTGTGGGTGCTTCGAGCATACTTCAGTCAGTTGAGAAAGCTGAAAGATACTTAACTACCGACATCTTCATGGCTCTCGCTCTAGCAACACGGCTAGTAGCGCAGATTACCTCAACACTCGACTCAGTATTTACTAAGAACGTCAGCACCATCACTAAAGTCCTTAGAAACGAATCATTAGTAGCTATTGCAACATGCATTAAGAGCGGCTTTACACCAATTTCTGCTTTAGCCTACGTAGAGCGGGGCGACAGCATGAGAGGCTACAGTTACGCAGAAGCAATCTACTTCTATGAATTAGCCTTAGTGACTACTCGCGGTTACTTAATAATTGCCTCACAGGAATCACCTGCTCAGACGGTTCAACCTGTGACACCTACGACAACACAAGCCAAGTCAACATATACTAGTAGCGCTTCAATTTACCTAAGTACGGCATGGCTTATGGTGGTTTATGCCTTAGTAATTGCGCTGTCAGCAGCAGTAGTCTTCATAGTAGTAAGTGCGCTAACTAAAGTCAAGTAAGTGTGTTAGATCTCTACTTCTTCAAACATACTTAAGATGTTCTTAACTAAGTCTTTAATTTCATCATCTACGCGAATCACAGTTATTCCTCTGCCTGGGATGCCGTAAGTGATGCAGTCACCTGATCTTGCGCTGAGCAGTGCCGGCAGTGCTAGAAGGTCCTCCTCTCCCTCAACAATAAGTAGTACCCTCGATTTGAGGTCGCTTCTTAAGACCTCATTAATGCTTTCCCTCACCTTCTTGATAGCCTCCTCAGTTATGTAGCCAGGCGGGTTCCTAGCATGAGTTACAATACTGAATAACCTCTCACTTACCTCAACACCTAGTTCTCTCCTCCTTGACCTGCCATCAATAATGCATATGTTCGGTACTTCTCCAGCAGCTATGAGTGAACTGCACACTACGTCACCAACAGCAATAACTAGCCCGCATTCCCTCAAAATATTCTGCGTTCTTAAAGCGACGGACAGGTAATCAGAACCTTCAATCATAATTCCTATATTTTCGCGTAGCTTTTCTCTCAGATGCTCTGGTAGCTTAAGCGCCTTCACGGAGCTTCCCTGCTAAGCTAGTAGATCCTTAAATTCAGCAAGTACCGCACCGCTTCTAATCATCTCCATTACAGCCTCCTGCGCTGATTCCTTACTCACCCCCGCGATAGCGTCACCAAGCAGTATGACCTCATACCCTAGCTCAAGAGCATCCTTTACTGTGGCCCGTACGCAGTACTCCGTCGCTACACCACAGACAAATACCCTCCTTACACCGAGCTTCGAAAGAATGTAGTGTAGTTCTGTCTTGTCAAATGCTGAATAGGCTTCGGCGTCAGGATCAGTTCCTTTAGAGATAATTACTGTACTGTCAGGTAACTTAAGTTCAGGGTAGAAGTCAGCACCTGAACTTCCCTGAACGCAGTGTGGAGGCCAGGGACCGCCCCTAACCTTGAATGAGACATGATTTGGCGGGTGCCAGTCCCTGCTAGCTACTATGGCTCGCTTCACGTGCTGAAATAACTCTATGTATCTGTTCACGTTCTCAACTATGTCGCGACAACCAGGCACGGGCAGGGCACCGTTCTCAGCACAGAAGTCATTCTGTATATCAACAATCAGCAGTGCTGAGTACTTAGTTATAGCCACCTTCATGACACATCATCCTCTACAGGTAAGATTACGTAGCTGCAATTAAGTAGTTTAAGTTATATCGCCGCAGTATACTACCCCTGTATAGTCTGGAGTTTTAACTACCCCACGCTTCTTTAGTTAACGTGATACAAAAAATATTGATATGATTATACAAACCACTATATTCGCATAATGAAATACTCAGCGAGGCAATAACCTGAGAACTTATAAGTCCCTCAAACCTACATAGATTACGGCGCTCGTGCTCACAGAAACGCCGCAGCCTCCTGGCGGCGGCTGGGTCGGACTCGGGGCCAAGCCCCGCGGATGAAACACCGCCCTCCGGCTGCGGCGACATAGAGCGCGCTTACTACATCACTAGAAGTGGGGGCCCGAATAAGCTGGGGCACTAACCCCAGCACATTCGGGCCCGACAGGGGACCGCCCCAGACCACGTGTTAGGTTAGTCCCCACGCCCCGCGGCCTTGCGGCCGCGATTCCGGTTGATCCTGC
>CAYQIX010000074.1:0-6170 GCA_964417765.1 uncultured Desulfurococcaceae archaeon | reverse complement strand
CTTAAGGATCTATCAATGGTTTAATTTATTACTTTTCCAGAAATTTTCTACTTCTTGGGTGTGAGCAATGGCATCGCAACCTCCAGTAGATATGAAGTCCCTAAATGAAGCAAAAATAATGCAAGCCATCAGATTACTTAATAAGATAATAGGTGACTCAAGTGTCCCTCGAAACATAAGAAGAGCAGCAATAGAGGCTCTAAGAATGTTACAGGACAGCTCATTATCCCCAGGCGTGAGAGCAGCTAATGCTGTTAGTGTTTTAGATGAAATAAGTCAAGATCCAAACATGCCTATGCACGCACGAACCACAATTTGGAATATTATGGCAGTCCTTTCAACTGTTAAGGATTAAATCTTGAAGTAACTAAACATCCTACATTACTGAGCGCAGGGGAGTATAAGATCATGAAGGTAAAAGCTAGAGTTAGAGGCATTTACGCAACTGCAATATCGAAAATACTCTATGATAACGGCATAGAACTTGTGGATGTTAGTGAACAAATAGCTAGAAGATTAGGGATAGATCAAAGAAGAGGTGAGCCAGCCGACGTCACCGTTAAAACTGACGAGAGCGACCCTTCAAAAATACTTGTTCTTGGTTTTCCTGAGGGCGTCAGGATAGTTGGAGACATACTTATGAACAATATACCAGATGTTCTAGCATTAAAGCCTAAGGTAGGACTGTATGCCGCATTCAAGACAAGAATAATTCGTAAGGCTGAGAG
This sequence comes from uncultured Desulfurococcaceae archaeon, assembly GCA_964417765.1. GTDB lineage: Archaea > Thermoproteota > Thermoprotei_A > Sulfolobales > NBVN01 > B83-G16. The sequence continues at coordinate 5,442 of CAYQIX010000074.1, read as the reverse complement.
AGAATGCATAGCTGAATCACCCATAGGTGAGGCTGTCCTTGTGGATGAAGCTAATTGCGAGCCTGGTAAGGAAGTAAACGTTACTGTAGTTAAAACGCCTGTTAAGCCTAATGAAAAACTTATCGTCTCAAGTAGAGTCAGGGTAGTAGGTAAGTATGCTATCGTTGGTAGAGGCTCGCGCGTATCGTTCAGCGGATTCATAAGAAATAAATCAAGAATTACTGAGCTACTGAACATATCTACTCAGTACGTTAGGAAAGGTTATAGCATTAGGTGGAGAAGTAATGCGGATGAAGCACCTCTTGAAAGTATTATGGAAGAATTGCCTCAATTAATAGATCTTCTACATAAAATAGAGGAAAAATTAAGCGGAGCTGAGCCATTAAAGATAGTCTACACTGGCGAGTATATGCTGTTTCTTGAACTAACGTATACAGCTAAGCAATTCCTTGATAAAGTAAGAAATCACGTACTTCCCACATCACCGTTCCATCACGCGTTAAGAACTATTGAAAATTCTTATGAAGGAGTAGTTGATCTAATAGATACACTCGCCAGATACATCGATGAACGTAAACTAGAGGAATGGATAAGGGAGTGGATAATGAAGAGGTTAGAATACAAAAAGGACTTGAGGATATATCATAAGTCACTACATAAGAAGGATTTAATCCTCGGAGAAGGAACTTTAGAGAGCATAAGTATAGAGAATGGTAAATTGAAGTTGATGATTAAGAGAATAGTAAGGGGCAAGGGTGTTTATGACGGCCTCAACGTAGCTAAGGAACCAGGTGATGTAGCATTAACGTCCATATTTGAAGGTAAGTGGTACATAGTTCATAGATACCTCTCAAGTGATCAATCAGTTCAAAAAGGACTATACATAAATATAAATACGCCACCGGAAGTGCTACCAAATGGATCAATAACATACCTGGACTTAGGTGTTGATATAGTTAAAGATGATAGAGGATGTCGCCTGATAGATAGTGAGGAATTTAGAAAATTACTCGCTGATGAGATGGTTACGGGAGACATAGTCACAAGAGTTGCTGAAGCTATAGATGAGGTATTAAACGCTTTTTGCCGTTAAGTTCTTGCACATAATATACCCAGCTTAATACATAGTAACCTAATACATCTTCTCAAAACTTCGTCAATACTAGGTGAAGCATCTACGTACAGAAGTTCACCTGACTCAATAATACCCATATATATTTGCCTAGCTTTCTCTAGAATTCTTAAGTTCTCCTGCAAGTACTCAACTCTCGAAGGCTTGCCTGCCTTTCTTTTAAGCCCTGCCTCAGGATCTATGTCTAAATAAATAGCTACGCTAGGAGTAATAGCAAATTTATTTAGTTCTCTAATCCACGCAAGATCAGCTCCCTTGGCACCTTGATAGGCAAGTGAAGAATAATAGTACCTATCAGTAACCACGATTATGCCAGCATTCACAGCAGGCTCTATAACCTCCTTAATGTGATAGTATCTGTCTGCCGCCATTATTAAGGCCTCAAAAACAGCTCCCATTTTCCTGCCTATAGAATTTAGTATCTCTATGAATTTGTCACTATAAGGCTCGTAGGTATAGATTGCCTTATATCCCCTAGCAGTAAGGAGGTCAACTAGGCGCTTCGCTATGGTCGTTTTACCTGATCCATCAAGTCCTTCTATAGCTATTAAGTACCCCTTGAAGAATGCGTTATTTGATGACAAGGCACTCACCCTTAATGATGCAACCTTCTCTGTTTTTATTAATGTCCTTCTTAAGCGCATTCACTACATTATTCCAAGAATCGAGTAATTTATAGAGGGGTATGTTCCCGATTACCGCGCCTGTAATTAACATAGGATCTATATTCGAGGCTACTATAGCTAACGGAGCTTTGCCGCTTCTAGATAATGCGTAAAGTATGTAAGATCCAACAGTGCTGCCGACAGATGTAGGCATTAAGAGTATTCTCCCGCTTATGTGTCCGACACCTCTAATAACCCCATTAGCGGTGTCAACATCACCTAGGAATGATATCGGTTTCTCCGAAAAAACTATTTCCGCACAACAATCACTACCTTTAACCACCGGGCTAATTCTTAGCCTAATCAACTACATCACCACCTTTAGAGAAAATTCTTAGTATCGAGCCCCTATCCAATAGAAACGCTGGAACACCTGCTAATTTAGGAATATAGTGCAAAGCTTTGACAGAGTCAGTAATGACGCAGCTAACACCTAATATATTAAGCTTCGTAACAACAGGACAAACATCTTCGTATACCTTAACTCTATATTCTAATAATCTGCGCTTTAAATCGCTGCTTAGCCCGATATTACTCTGCGTTATCAGCCACAACTCGCTATTAGTGCTACGTGTCTTACCTCTTGAAAGTATGTAATTTATTATGTCATAAACATCTTGTCTTGATAGGTGGGGACATCCAATAATGTATAGTGCTTCATTGTAGGAGTCCTTAGTGTTCTTCCTTACAAACTCGCGTACCTCTGACGCTGAAATTGTTTCGCGCTTACTCACTTCTCCCTTACTAATTAGTTTCTTGTAATTAGGTGTAATGTCCTTCAAAATTACCATAGCTGCGTTAGAGCTGCTTCCAAACGCAGCTAGAAATCCCCTCAAGTAGTGCTCGTGCTCGAAGTTAATTCCTTCTACATAAGGGATGCTTGATGGAAAGTACTTGCCTATGATGTATCCTGCAGCCGCTACCTCCAGCTGATTTTTTAGAGGTTTAACAACTACCTTAACCTCCGGTACTCTATTTTCATCAAGGTGCATGCCACTCAAGTACGTTTTACCTATTAAAGCCTCCATTAGTGCTAAGGGGCCCCCTTCTCTATTTGTTCGCGCACCACATACGCTGTTGGCGTAGAGTACTGCGTTACTTTCTGCCCAAGCAAGGTGCTCGCCCTCTTGCGGAGTCCTCACGTAATAAGGAGCACATGTAAAAGCTCTAGCCCCCATTTCCCTTAGTGCTTTAACTATACGCAGCTGCTTATTAATGACTGCATCACTAAATGACTTGTTATTGTAGTCGGCAGTAATGGCTGCATAAGGATTCGCTGTCGTGTATACCCTAAAGCATGCTCCCTTACTTCTTAAATCCTCTATAAACTCCATCCCATAATCCAAGATATTGAAGTACGAGATACCAGATACATGCGCGTGTGTAACATCGATTAGTCTAGTAGCACCTAGGACCTCACCAACCTTTACAACGACCTTAATAGCTAATTCTACAGCCTCACCGAACTCACCATTAATCATTGCTTCCTCTTCCTTCGTAAGGTACATAGGCCCACCGCATCTGCTTTTCAAAGACTTACTCAGGTGGTTCGGGCCTTCTGAACATCTCCTTCTTACCTAAGGGCATTGTAGCATCGATACCTATCTTATCAGTAATTCCATCAGCTGAGCTAGGATCAAGAGTTGAGCCTCTAGCATATCTCACAACCACAAGCCCTCTTCCTGCTTGCAATCTTGTTGCTATAGCCCACTCAACCTCCTCTAAATTATCTGGATCTATATCCTCATCAACAACAACGACATGCTTTAAGCTTGGGTGAGCAGCAAATGCCGCCATTATAGCTGACTTACCGTCGCCTTCCATATTCTTCTTTATGGATATGACCGCATGTAACCAACACCCGCTAGCAGGCGTTAGTCTCACCTTCCTAACACGTGCTACCACCTTCTTCACAGCGTCCCAAATTAGTGCCTCCCTAGGAAATCCCATCAATATCTTATGTTCGTTGCTAGCCGGTAGAATAACGTGGAATGGCACATCCTCCTTACTGAAATATATCTTATCTACAGTAATTACTGGCTGTTTCCGAACCCTATCATAAAGACCGAGAATATCTAGGAATGGGCCCTCATCAGCAACTTCCTTAGTAATCCTACCTTCGATAACTACTGAAGCATGGGCGGGTACCGGAATACCGTAGATTGGTGTCCTCGCTACCTCGAGGCATTCACCTGACAAGTGCTCAAAGAGCTCTAACTCAAACACTCCGTAAGGAGGTGAGAGTGATGCAGCAAGAAGGGCAAGGGGGTGAGCACCTATAGCTATAGCTATAGGCGTCTCCTTTCCCACCTTCATGTTTTCCTTGACTATATGGTGAAGGTGCCTGGGCACGAGCCTTAAGGTGAGCAGTTTATCACCTATTACCATTAACCTATGGATTGAGGCATTATACGAATCGTATTCAGGGGTTTTTGCTATAACTATGGAAGACGTTATATATCTTCCTCCGTCCTCGCGATAGAATTTTATTGCTGGTATGTTCTTAAGTGAAACATCAATCTCCCTGTAGGTGTCATTAAAGTTTATTTCCCTAGTTCTTCCTCTAGATCCCAAAGCTCTTATAACTTTCTCGTACGCCTCCTCGTCTCTGCTGGCCCCTAGCAGCTCGTAAAGCCTTCTTCTGCTGCTAAGGATGTTTGCAACACACTTTAAAGCAGATCCCTTGACCGTAAATACTAATGCTAAGCCTTTGCCGTCACTCTCAATAATGTACTTCGTCGGCTCTAGCTCTGGCGCTAGCGGCTCCTTTATCTCTAGTACCTCACCCCTGGATCTTAAGTACCTAACTACTTCATTTAAATCACGCATTTTCCAACCCTTACAAAATCCTCGTAATTATTAGTAAGTTTAATGCGCCCCATAACTAATGCCGAAATTTCTCCGTCCCAGGGAGTTAAAATTTTTATGATGTTATTCGTGAAGCGTACCTCCTTCAGTATACCTAACGCAACATCCTCTAGCTTGCTATCTAGTATGCCCACTAGGTATCCTTTGAAGTCGCTCTCCTTAACTAGATTTAGCTCATATTTACTGGATCCTACATTGATCCCTTTAGCTGATTCGCTCAATACTATGTTAATGACATTACCATATAAGGAAGCATAAACTACGCTACTTATAATGTCACTACTTAAACCTAATTCGCTGATGAGGTCCTCCGGGTTAATTCTCTTGCCAGACAGCACGCATGACCCAATAATCCTAACTTCATCTAACCTCAGTGTTCTCTCCTTAGCATTCTTAAAGTATGATGCATATGCTTCACTTCTTAGTTTTCTCCGTTCTTCCCTACTTCTTTCTCTGACTTTAGCAGGTCTAGGAGCTCTTATTACTTCTACCCGTGACGGCAGCGCTGACTTAAATACCTCAGCTAAGTATTCATCCAAGACAATAACGTGCGTTGGTTTTAGCCATCTAACTAAGCTTAATTTATAATCTAGCGCTTGCGGCGAATTAACCCATCCATCAGTATTAATGACTACTGCCTCAGCACCTAAGCTAAGCGCTTTCGCTAATAAGTCACCTAGTGCCTTAATTACTACACCGTAGCAGTACTGAGGACTTGTGTACCCTATGAACTTAAAGTAGTCAGCACTTAATTCTCTCTGCCACACGAAAGTCTTC
>CAYQIX010000073.1:0-6231 GCA_964417765.1 uncultured Desulfurococcaceae archaeon | reverse complement strand
TTATTCATCGCTAAACCTCCCTATCACCTATGAATATCTGAGGCTTTAAAAGCTGATCGCAACCAATTAGCTAGCTCCCTAAATGCTTTAGCGCGATGTGAGTACTTGTTCTTCTCGCTAACACTCATTTCAGCAAATGTCCTGCGCTCTCCTTTAGGAATAAATATGGGGTCAAACCCGAAGCCTCCTGTGCCTCTAGCACTGAGTGCTATCTCGCCATGGACAACGCCCTCAAATACCTTCACTAAGCCCGTAGGTGAGGCAAACGCTATTACCGACTTAAAGTACGCCCTCCTATCACTGACACCGTCCATGAGCTTAAGCACACCCTCAACACCTAGCTTCCTGAAGACGTAGCTGCTGTAGGGTCCTGGAAAGCCATTTAGTGCCTCAATAAATAGACCAGCATCCTCGACTACTACATAGTCTCTAACATAAATTACAGCATTAATAGCTGAGTACATAGCTATCTCCTCGAGGTTCTCAGACTGTATCTCGACCTTAGGACTCCTAATTATATTTACCTCAATTCCGTAGACCTTACCCAACTCTATGAACTCTCTAGCCTTACCTTCGTTAGCTGTAATTACGTTTATCCTAATAGCGCCTCCTTCTCCTCTCCTCAACATATCTACCCCTAAGTCTTATTTCTCTAACCTTGTCTATGACTTTACTTAGCTCCTCCTGACCAATTACCTCGCCGTATCCTTCAAGGAAGTATTTGTAGGCTTTATCTTTAACCACGTAGTGCGTGCTCTCTAGTGACCTCAGAAATAGATGTATATCAACCCCCCTATCCTCTATGTTGTCGCTTACCTTAGCTAGACCGAAATCTATTAAGTACGGCTCTCCCGTATCGTGGTGTATGATGATATTTGATGTCGTCAGGTCTCCATGAACTATGCCCTCATTATGCAGCCTTCCGACCATCGCCCCAACAAGCTTTAGTGTCTTATGCATTACTGAATCTTGCAGCGTGTTTAGTACGTTCTTGAGTAGGCTGCCCTTCAAGTATTCCATAATTATTACTCCAGCATCAGGCTCTATTAGCAGGATGTAGGGGACATTGACGCCAGCTTTCTTAGCTGTGATCATGAGCTTAGCTTCTGCTAGTGTACGCTCACGCCTTAACCTGAGGTCCAGCCTTGTGTCTCGGTAAGGCTTAGGTACTCTGACCTTGTACACCGACTCAATACCCAGGAAGTATCCCTTCATTAGAACTGCTTCAGCTCCGACAGCAAGGATCTTGAATTCCTTACTTGATCCAGGGTATGTCAACTTCATCAAGCCTCCACCGCTGCTTAACATACGCTTTCTCAGGCTCTACAGTAGTGTTTGACTTAAAAGCCAGGAGGCCTGTCCACGCTATCATTACGCCGTTATCCACCGCATACTCAGGCGGTACTATAGCTAATTCGACATCCCTGAGCTTCGCCATCACCTCGAACTTCTCCCTCAAGTACTTACTAGCTGCTACACCACCAACAACTAATATCTCTTTCTTGCCGGTATGTGCTAGAGCTCTCTCTGCGACCTCAACTATAGCTGAGTATGCTATCTCCCTAACACTATAGCATACATCTTCAAGTACATGACCCTTTCTTACGGCTTTCAGTGCTGCTGTTAGGAGACCTGAAAATGAAACATCCTGTCCTTTAACAACATACGGCAAGTCGACCAGCTTCTTACCTCCTTCAGCGCACCTGTCGAGCTGGTGTACACCATTTACTACGTATGGTGGCGCCAGCCCCACCTCACGAACGAACGTATCCATAAAGTTGCCTAAAGCGATATCGAGAGTTTCACCGAATACCCTGTACCTCCCTTCACTAAATGCAGCGATAAGTGTGTTACCCCCCGACAAGTACACTATGAGCGGGTCCTCAACACCTGTAACTAACTTACCTATCTCTATGTGAGCCACTGCGTGATTAACCGGCACGAGAGGCTTTCTGAAGTAGGCGGCCATAGCTCTAGCGAAAGTTGCCCCTACTCTTAAACAAGGACCTAGGCCCGGACCTAGTGCCGCAGCAACCGCTGCTAACTCCCCTACGCTCACCTGCGCTTTCCTCAGTGCTTCAGCAACAGCTTTGGGCCCTACACTCATGAAATAAAGTGCTGCTTCCCTCGGGTGAATTCCTCCTTTTTCTGGCTCGTATTTGTACCTAACATCAGCTACGATCTCCGACTCGTTAACTATGCCTACACCAAATGTATGAGCTGTTGATTCTATACCGAGTACTAGGGTCTTCATTAATAAAACAACCTACTACTTTCTAACATACTCAACGTAGCTGCAGTAGCCGCAGTGCCAGCGTGGTACTGGCTTCTTATGTAATGCCATAACTCTGCCGCATTTTGGGCATATTTTGTTCTTTAACTTAATAGTTCCCTTCTCATAGTCATACTCATAAAGCTTGTGCCTCCAGGCCATCCTAGCTCACCCCATGTCTCTTTAGTATGTATTCCGGTTCGAAACTCCTTAGCCTCTCGACACTCTCGTAAATGTGCACTTTAACGCGTGACCTACCTATGCCATAGTCACTCCTGATGTATTTGATGACAATAAGTTCTGGCGGCTTGGAGTACATAGACGATACCGCCTCCACCAGTTCCTTACGTGAGGGTGTGCCTTTACCTACGTGCGTTACCACGCAGTATGCCTCAAGCCTACCTATTACCTTGTTATCCCTTTCTCTAACTACGTGGAGCACAGCTCCATTCGGGAGCGTTGCAGTCTTTAGTGCTTTTATCTCCTGCTCCTGCATTTACCCACCACCTACTCCTATTTTAGTTATGGACGAAATTTAACTCTTCACTTTTAGTGTTTTGTGTGATTCACTAGTGCTACGTACCTAATCTTATAGCATATCTCCCGGGAACCTTAATATTTAGCATTTTAGCTATATCTGACTTCTCTATGTCAACTATGATTATCATGCCTGACCAATTTTCTGTAAAGTTTTCTGAGCCACAGACAGGGCATTTTGGTGTGTCTAAGGGTACTAAGTACTTACACTTAATGCATGCTTTAAATAATTTTGACTGCCTCCTTCTTGCTGGCACTACCTAACTCCCTCCTTAATCTTACCTAGGGTTGGCTGTCGCAACGTCATACCTACTCTTATAAGAGCTGGCGGCGCTATCGTTACGTTAACAATTCTTCCTCGGACTATGTCACTCCTACTTATTGTTAGCTTTGTCTCCTCACCTACTAAAATGCCTCTGGCTTCATCATATATCATTCTGTCATCCGTTATCTGGGAAATATGTACAAAAGCATCTATCGGGCCAATGTTAACGAATACACCTATCTTTTTAACATCTACGACCTCCCCCTCAACCACTTCATTGTTTACTGGGTAGTAAGTAATGAAGTCCGCCCTCGCCTTATGGTATGTTGCCCCGTCACCGGGTAAAATAATACCGTCAGGTTCTACCCTAATATTAGTTATAGCTATAACCAGCCCTAAGTCTCTGTCAACCCTCCCTATGTACCTCTCCCTGAGCTGCTCATATGCTATCCTCTCCAGGTCCTCGCCAAATCTGTCTGGAGGCACTCTGATTATGTCTTCAATCTCAATTAGCCTAAACATTCTACCACCAGAACCAACTATATGGTTTATGAATTCTATTTTTAAGTATTATTATGATATTATTGAGTCATTTTAAGCTATAATAACGAACTTTCGCCTCCCAAGCCACCACGTCAGTACAGGCACCTCGAGTTCTCTTAACTTCTCCTTTAACTCCTTATCAACTGTCGCATATATGAATTCCTCACCACGCACTTTAGCAATATCTACTATTACCTCATCAGCTGTACTGTACTTCTTACCTGGCGGGTGCTCCATCACCTTGACTTTCCCCTTAATGTACTGCAGGGCTATTGCTGCTGCCCTACTCCTCCACCCACTTCTCTGATCCTTTAACTTCAGTAGCTCATTAACTACTGCAGTCGGTACGTAGAACTCACACTTAATGCTTAAGGAATCCTCAATTTCCTCAATCACATCTATACCGTCATACAGCATTAATAGTACACTAGTGTCTAATAGAATTCTGCACCTCTTAACCGATTTAGCACTCATTTCTCCTTGCCATGAGCTCCAGCTCTGTTACGCACCTACTACCTTACCCCAACCTACAAGCCTCCAACGCCCTAAAACCTGCCTGCTGATTGCTGCCCTCATACCCTCCCAAGCAATTATAGGTCTTCTTAAAGTTAACTCCATCCTGTCCTTACCTAGCTTAGTTATCACACCTAGCGTAACTGCCGCACCAACAGTGAGCATGATCCTCTCTCCCTTAGCTAGAGGCTGAACCTTAATCAACTCCCTAGTACCTATTACCCTCTCCATCAGCTTATACTCAATTGTTACAGTAGTGAGTGGATCAGGAAGTGTACCAGCTTTAGCTAGTACGTTACCGACCAGTCTATCTGCTTTAGTTAGTGCTGGGTCTAATTTAGTACCTATAGCTACTAGCCCTCCCGGCTTCGCCTCACTGTACTCACGCGTGCCAAACCTGATGCTTACGACCTCCGATGTCAGCGGCTCGTAAACAACTCTTCCTCCTCTCTCCATTCTTATACCTGGCTTAATCTCTATCTCATCACCCACCTTGAGAACCCCACGTAGAAGCGACCCACCTACTACGCCACCCACAAGATCGTTGGGCGGCGTGCCCGGCTTATTCACCTCAAATGACCTGACAATAAACATTAGCGGTGGTGAAGATAAGTCCCTTTCAGGCGTCGGGATAAGCTTCTCTATAGCCATGATTACTGCGTCAGTGTTCACCTTATGCAGTGCACTCACAGGTATTATTGGAGCGTCCTCAGCCCACGTTCCCTTAAGGAATTCCTTTATTTGCTTGTAGTTCTTTAGCGCCTCTTCCTTAGACACAACGTCGACCTTATTCTGAACTACAATCAGCTTCCTAACACCTATTATGTCGAGTGCTGCGAAGTGTTCTCTTGTCTGGGGCTGCGGGCATGGCTCATTAGCCGCCACGACAAGTATTGCGCCATCCATTAGTGCTGCACCAGATAGCATTGTGGCCATCAATACCTCGTGTCCGGGAGCATCAACAAATGAAACGCTGCGCCTATATACTGCTTCACTTTTGCATCTACTTGGATCTGACACGTACTTGTCTGGCTCTGGCATGTCGTTGCATTCATATATGTCTGCATCTGCATAACCTAACTTAATAGTCATTGCTCTCTTTAGCTCCTCCGAGTGCCTAGCCGTCCAGATACCTGTTATTGCCTGAACTAGAGTTGTCTTGCCGTGATCCACGTGGCCGACGACACCTATGTTTACTTCAGGCTGCCTTTTCTGGCTGCTCACCTGACTCACCTGTAAATTCCTCTTTACTGAACTTCTCTGTGAACACTACTTCATTTACTTCAGGCACCCACTTAACTACATCTCTTGAGACTAGGTACTTAACTATCTGTATACCGTCAGCTAGTCTGTACTCCTTAGGTAGCTCAATAATTATTGCCTTCTTCTCTTCGTCCTTAGTTACGTTGATTGCGTCTATATTTATCTTCTTGAGTCTTCTCTTAATGAAGTACTTTACCTTCTCGATAACATCCTCTATCTTCTTAAGCACCTTAAACTTGAACTTCAGTGTCTTTCCCGCTAACGGGTGGTTGAAGTCGACTACGACTCTGCCACCCTCAACTGCTATTATTCTGCCTGTTACGTTGTTTATTGTTACCTCCTTCCCAACCTCAGGTACTATGTTATTTCTTATGAATACTCGGCGTGAAAACGTCTTTACCTTACTCCTGTCCCTTGGTCCATAGGCCTTTTCCGGAGGTACATCTACCTCATACTCTTTACCTACCTCTGCGTTCTTCAGCGCTTCCTCAAATCCTTCAACGAACCTGCCCTCACCTATTACTACCGCTTCAGGCTCGTATACCTCACCTTCCCTGTACTTTTTGTGGAGCTTAGCTACGGTCTCTGAGGTGGTTTCTACTAGCTCGCCTGTTTCCTTAATAAATACGGAGTACTCAATTAGTACTATGTCGCCTTCTTTGAACGGCATTTAATATCCCTCCCTCCACATACTAATGATATCGCTTTTAAGTTTAAGGATTTGATACACCGTCTCCTTAATTATGTGGAGCTAGTACGTTATTCCCGCACCCTTAACCTCTAGTGTGAATGGCTCATCTAGGCTTCCCTGAAGTTTTGCATCCACTCCTAGTATCTT
>CAYQIX010000072.1:0-6342 GCA_964417765.1 uncultured Desulfurococcaceae archaeon | reverse complement strand
ATCAGCTGAGACAGGTTTAATCATTAAGTCATCCACTGCCCCTCATCATCTCTAATTAAACTCTTTTCATTCGGGTATATTAGCTTCATTAGAAATAATGTACATGTATGATGACACGACGGTCTCCTGAGTAAATGATGAATCTTCTCTTCACTGAAGCTTGTTGTCGCTGTGAAATTATTTAAGTGATTCCATAATGATAGATAATGTTGGGGGCACTGGTGTTGGACGTAATTAGCGTTATCTTAGGGTACTTGTTCTGGATCATCCTGCTCGTTGGTGTAATATCGCCGTATCTTTCAAAGAAATCTATTGAAAATGCCAGGATACGGTTGATCTCATTGATCGAGAGAAAGTATGGCCATAGGGTGATAACGCTAATTCATAGGCAAGAAAAAGTCGGATTGTTTGGTATTCCTATACACAGGTACATTGATATAGAGGATTCTGAAGCTGTAATAAGGGCTATTAGAACGACTCCGCCCGATAAGCCGATAATGCTTGTAATTCATACACCTGGTGGGTTAGTACTAGCCGCATCTCAAATTGCTAGAGCACTGAAAGCACACCCGGCTAAGAAGGTCGTGGTTGTCCCGCACTACGCTATGTCTGGAGGTACGCTGATAGCTCTAGCTGCTGATGAGATTATAATGGACCCGAACGCAACCTTAGGTCCGCTTGATCCGCAGTTAATGGGACCGAACGGCATTTACTTGCCAGCGCCATCAGTGCTGAGGGCTGTCGAGGTTAAAGGGAAAGCTAACGTAAGTGACACAACATTAATGCTAGCTGACGTCGCTGAGAAAGCTATAAAGCAGGTCAAGAACCTAGTAAAGGAGTTAGTAGAGGATAAAGTTAGTGCCAAGAAAGCTGAAGAAATAGCTGATAAGTTGGTTAGTGGCTACTATACTCACGACTACCCAATTACTGTCAAGGAACTAAGAGAGATGGGACTGAAGGTGAGCACTGACGTACCTCCAGAAATATACGAGCTAATGGAATTGTACCCGCAGGCTAAGGTAGCTAGACCGGGCGTCGAGTACTTGCCGTATCCGTACATACCTCCAGCAGGGAGAGGTGGAAGACAAGAAGGTCAGCACTAACTCAAGGTTATTCAAGGATAAAAGCTCATTATTTTATTAAAATATAAAACTGGTACAGAATAGTAATGCAGCAATTACCGCCTACTTTAGCTTAAGAGCATTTTTCTTAAGCTCTCGTTTAATGGCTGAGTAGCAATACCTTTCTCTGTTATTATACCTGTTACTAGCTCGGGCGGTGTGATATCGAATGCTGGATTAATCACTGGCACATCCTTCACTGTAATTAAGAGCTTTCCTAGCACATACCTAACTTCATCAGGATTTCTCTCCTCAATAATTACATCACTCAATTTAGATTCCGTATCTACCGTTGATGTAGGTGCTGCAACATAAAATGGTATGCCGTGGTGCTTAGCTAGTACGGCTATTGTGTATGTACCTATTTTGTTAATTACGTGACCTGATAAGAGTATCCTGTCGGCTCCAACAACTATCTTGTTAATTAAGCCCTTGCTCATTACGTAGCCAACCATGTTATCGGTTATTAGTGTTACTGGAATACCCTCCTTCTTCAATTCCCACACGGTCAGTCTCGCACCCTGCAGCACTGGTCTAGTTTCTGTAGCTATTACTTTGATTCGCTTGCCCGAGTACCAGGCCGCTCTTATAACACCAAGTGCTGTCCCATACCCAGCCGTAGCTAATGCACCAGCATTACAGTGCGTTAGGATAGTATCCCCATCTTCAATAACCTTACTTCCTACTTCACCTATCTTTACATTAATTTCTATATCTTCACTATAGATTTTGAGTGCCTCTGAAACGAGGGCTTTCCTGATGCTGTCAGCATCATTAGGGCATCTGCTTAAAACGTCCTTCATTCTGCTTAGAGCCCAAAATAAGTTAACAGCTGTTGGACGTGTACGCCTTAATCTCTCAATGGCCTTTAACACGTGATTCTTTAGGCCTTCAGCATCACCGCTTTTAAAGTTGTATGCAGCTAGCGCTACAGCAAAAGCTGCTGCGACACCAATTGCTGGTGCTCCTCTAATCTCCATCTTCTCTATAGCTTCAGCAACTCTCTCGTAATCGCTTGACTCAATGTACTCTTCCTCGTAAGGCAGCTTTAACGTATTTAGCCACCTAACCTTACCATCAAACCATTCAATAGTTTTAAATGCCTGTTTAACCATACTAACACCTGTTAGTATTCATGAAGAAAGTTTATTTAGGTTAATCCGAGGTTAAGGCAAGGGATTATGGAAGAGCTGGTGATAGCTGGTGAAATCAACAGTAAACTCGCTGTGGTAGGTGATGTGTCACTGCTTAATAAGCTCGGACTCGGCATTTACTCAAAAGTACATAATGCCTACTTGCTCGATGTGTCAGAAGTAGCCTACATAATATTTAGAAAACTAGCCATCGTTAAGGACGGTGAGGGTGAAGTCAATCTTCAGAAGCTTTTCACTAAATACTCAAGAAATAAGTACGATTGGATTAAATTCACAGTTCTAACTGACTTGAGAAGCCGTGGTAGAAAAACGCGTTCTGGTTTTTCACAAAACACATTAATTTATGAGTGGGGTAATGAAAAGATGATGATCTTCGTGACTGAAGAAAACTCACCTATTACGGCTAACGAATTAGTGGAGTGGATCAGAATATCATTAAGTAAAGGCTATCAGCCTGTGATAGCTGTTGTAGACGCTCACGGTGACGTAACCTACTATACCATGCACACTTTGAGATTAGAGGATTTAGAGGGGGTGCTGCCAAAATGAGCATTCAGTTAGAACCTGTTAGGGGCATGCGCGACATATTACCACCAGATTCTGAAGGTATAAGTGCACTTATTCGTGAATTTCAGCGTGTCGCTGAGCTCTATGGCTATAGATATGTCATACCTCCTACTGTAGAGCTATTTAAGCTATTTGCTATTAAGTCGGGTCCTGAAATAAGTAAGTCTATGTACGTGTTCTCAGATAAAGCAGGTCGTGAAGTGTGCTTGAGGCCTGAATTTACTGCTAGCATAGCCAGAATTTACCTTAAGTACTTTAGAGCCGAGCCTAAGCCTATCAAGATATATTATGTAGGATCGGCATTCAGATATGAAGAGCCCCAATTCGCTAGGTACAGGGAATTCATTCAAGCAGGAGTCGAGTTCATAGGTGACTCAAGTATATATTCAGACCTTGAGCAATTACTACTGCTCAGGGATTACTACTCAAAAATAAATCTAAAGGACTACACAATAAAGTTAGGTAGCGTCGACATACTTAGAACGCTGCTCAGTAGTTGGGGCGTACCCGAAAAAGTACAGGATGAAATAATACACTACTTAGATAAAAAGCTAGTTGATGAGGTCTACAAAATACTTAATGAATATCCAAGTGCCGACAAGTCTTTTATTGAGGAGCTAATCTCGTTTAGAGCAGAGGACTCAGCGAAGCTTACTGAATTTAGTAGGTCCATGAAATTTAATGGTAAGATAAAGGAGGCTATTGACAGACTCGCCAAGATACTTGATGCCGCAAGAAAACTAGGTATTAGAGCGTATGTTGATTTAGGGTTCGCACGCGGCCTCGCGTACTACACAGGTTTTATTTTCGAAGTTCAGACACCACTCATTAATGTAAGTATAGGTGGAGGAGGGAGGTATGACACTCTAATATCACTTTATGGCGGCCCTAAAACCCCAGGAACAGGATTTTCCATAGGTATTGATAGGACCTACATAGCATTAAAACAAGCAGGAATTAAAGTAGGAGGTACTATGAAGCGGTGTATGCTTATAGCATCGATAGAAGATTATAGCTACATTGACAGAGCAGCGTCAAAATTAAGATCCTTGGGTGTGGCAGTTGACGTAAGACTTGCACCCATAGTAAAGCTCGGTGACTTAATAGGTCAAGCATCGAGAAAGAACTATGATTATGTCGTAATTATAGGTGATAGAGAGTATAAGGAAGGCAAGCTAGCTATTAAGAATCTAAGTACTAAAGAGCAGGTAATTATTGAAGTAGACTCCCTTGAGGTGCTACCTTAATGAGCCTCAAAATATCACCAGTTAGAGATGTAAAGGTTAGTAAGGACTTACGCGTAAGTGACTTAATTAGACTCTATGGTGAAATACATGGTTTTACTGCTGCCGCACTCCATCAGGCAGCAAACATACTGATTGAAGGAATTAAGAAATCTGATGCTAGATTTCTCGCATTTACAGGAAATTTAATCTCAACAGGTCTTAGAGGAATATTAGCTCAATTAATTGACGAGGGTTATTTTAATATAATAATTACCACCTGCGGAACTATAGATCATGACATAGCCCGTTCGATGGGAGGAACGTACTACAAAGGTATCTTTGAAGCAGATGACAATGAATTGAGAAGGCGTGGATACCATAGATTAGGCAACATCTTCATACCTATCGACCACTACGGCAAGATAGTGGAGAAGTTCACTAAGAATCTAATTAGCGAGCTTGTTAGTATAAAGAAGAGATGGAGTGTAAGTGAAGTATGTAGGGAGGTCGGCAAAAGGCTAGCTCACGACAAAAACTCGGTGCTTGGTGCAGCTTACAGAGCTAATGCTAAAGTATTCGTCCCAGGCATAGTTGATGGTGCATTTGGCACAAACCTCTACATATACTCACAATTTACTGGTTTTGAATTAGATATTCTTAAGGACATGAGAGAGCTTGCCGACATAGTGTTTGCTTCTAAATGCAGCACTGCTCTAATACTTGGCGGAGGAATAAGTAAGCACCACACAATATGGTGGAATCAGTTTAAGGGAGGATTAGATTATGCTGTTTACATAACAACAGCTGTAGAATGGGACGGAAGCTTGAGTGGGGCTAAAACTAGAGAGGCTATATCGTGGGGAAAAATCAAATCTTCTGCGAGGCACACCACCGTATATGGCGACGTAACGGTCATTCTACCTATTCTAGCATCATACCTGGTCAGCTCCTTAAAAGATTAAGGATCTTAGCTAGGAGTAAGTATCCTATTCTTCCCATAATAGTAGGGGTTCACATAGAATTTTTATAGGTATCATAATAGCTCTGATTCGAACCTGATTTGAATTCATGATCTAGATAATGAGGGCTTAAAAGTATTTTTGGATTAAAGTGAGTAGGTGGTGAGGGAGTGACCGCAGCAGTAACTATAGAGAAGTTTACGAGTTTGACACCTTCGGAATTCTTTTACCGAAACAAAGAGATAGCCGGCTTTTCAAACCCTTCACGAGCACTCTACCAGACTGTCAGGGAACTTGTTGAGAACGCACTCGATGCAACTGATGCACATGGCATACTGCCAGTGATTAAGGTAAGTATAAAGAGAGGTGAAGATCACGAAAAAGATAACGTATTCAGCGTGACAGTTGAGGACAACGGTATAGGTATCCCTCCGAATCACATACCATCTGCTTTTGGGCAGCTATTATATAGCAGTAAGTACGTCCTGAGGCAGACACGCGGAATGTTTGGACTAGGCGCTAAGATGGCTGTGCTTTATGGACAGGTGACCACAGGAAAACCTGTTGAAGTTATATCAGCCCCTATAAACTCGAGAAAAATATACTATTTTAAGTTGAGAATCGACATCAAACATAATAAACCGGTAATTCTCGAGAAAGCCCAATATAGCAAGACAAATGACTGGCATGGTACTATAGTTAAAGTGTACCTTGAAGGAGACTGGAGCAGGTCTAAGTCTAAGATATACGAGTACCTAAGGAGGACAGCGGTCATAGCGCCTTACGCTGAGCTTGTGTTCAGTGATCCTGAAGGAAATATAGTATACTTTGAGAGATCCACTACTAAGATGCCGCCGCCTCCACGCGAGGTAAAGCCGCATCCTTATGGTGTAGACTTAGAAATGATGAAGATGATGCTGCAGCTAACTACAGCTAAGACACTGCTCGACTTCCTCGTTAAGGAATTTCAATGCGTTGGTGAGATAACAGCACGCAAAATCTTGGCACACGCAGAGCTACCTACAGATATCAGTCCACGCAAGCTCACGTTAGAGGATGTTGAAAAGCTAGTAAGAACCATAAAGAGGTTCAAGGAAATAAAACCTCCGAGAGCTAACCACCTCTCGTACTTAGGTGAAGAAATAATTGAGACAGGCCTTAGGGCTATACTACGGCCTGAATTCGTAGCTGCTGTTACGAGGAAACCCTCAGTATATGAAGGCCACGCGTTTATTGTTGAGGTAGGGCTGGCCTATGGTGGAGGAATTAAAGCTTCAGATAGACCTCAATTACTAAGGTATGCTAATAAAATACC
>CAYQIX010000071.1:0-6551 GCA_964417765.1 uncultured Desulfurococcaceae archaeon | reverse complement strand
AATTATTCGCTACTAAGCCAGTCCTAATAAATGCTACGCCAAAGTTTACAGTACCAATATCAACCGGCACCTCAAAAAAGTCGGCTAGCTTCTGCAACTCCTCATCACTTACGTCAGGATGAATAACTCCACCTTTATCTGTTATGACAGCTACTGAACCAACAGTCGGTATATTTGCTATTGGTATTTGAATGTGTTTCTTGATCCCTAAGAGGTTTGACAGCGCCTCTACTTCATTCTGCTCTAGTTCAGGATGAAAGATAGCTGCCCTACTATTTGCTAGAATTATATTTCCGAGTGCCGTAAACGTCGTATGAACTAGATGAACATTTAAACCTATACTCTTAAGGTACTCTACTTCCTCATCTCGTGCTATCCTAGGTACTAGCAATACCTTATCATTGCCTGCTACTAAGACACCGAGAAGGAATGTTCCAGCTATTCTCGCCTCAATAACTTCTACACTAAGAACTTCACTTATTTTCTTTTTTGTACTCGGTTCAATACCTTGCGGAACAAGAGCTATTCTATTATTAACAAATATGTAAACTCCTATATTGGGGTTGCCAAAAATCTTTAGCTTGTCAAGAGGCATTTAAAAGCACCGTACTATTGCTTCTCCCCTGGAGATGCTAGAGGGACTGCCAGCGCTACCTTAACAACCTTACCCTCACTATCGAGCGGGATAACTCTGACTGCTATCCGACGCGGGGGCTTATCATACGCCCTAGAGAATATGTACTCATTTACTGACTCATCAATAACTATTTGCTCTGCCTTTACATGCCTCTTAATGAATTCTCTTATCTTCTTAATTGCCCGTGGCGCTCTCCTTCTCCTACCTGTCCAGTACAGACGTGATAGATTAATAACATATATCTTCTCAGACATCATTTTTCACCTAAACCATTTAGATGTTACCTAGTTTTACTCTCCTCCAGTGCCTTAACTTGGGCCTATATGGTACCTTCCTTAATGTCTTAATAACTACCCAGACAGGTATAGCTGAGTTAGATTTTAATGCCTTAGCTAGCCTCAGCTTCCTTGCTACGTGCTTATTTCTCGCCACGCTACCACCTCTTACCCTTAATTCTTATCTTTACGTCGCGTCTACTTCTCGAATCTATAGCAGCTAATATTTGTTTTAGTACTTCATCACTTATTCTGTCCTTGATCTGACCCGCTAGCGCGAGGCTTATTAAGTACTCCTCAACAGCCTTGGCTAGCTCAGGGCGAACTAACCTAACGTTAGCTAGCCTCTCACGAGCTTCAGGAGTAAGTATCCTCCTTAGAATAGCTTGTTTCTGTGCCTCGCGAGCTAGTTCTTCCTCTCTCTTTTTTGCCTCTTGAGCTCTTCTCATAAGCTCCTCTAACTGCCTCCGTTTTATCTCCTCAAGTTCTTCGTCATAGTACTCGTCACTCACTTCCCCTACCCCCACTACCATATTTCCTTAACTCCGGAATAACCTTAACTACATCCTTAAAGACCTCATTAGCTAATTTATCAAGCAATGACCTACCTCTAGGTGAGAGAGTTCTTCCCTTGTTACCTGCTTTGACAACTAACCCAGCTCTCTCTAGTTGTTGAAGTATCTTTCTAATGTGTGAGCCACTAGCCTTTCTGAAGTGCGGTGGAGCTGAACCGCGCCTCTGGATCCCACCATAAATGGTCCTGAACGTCTCCAGACCAATAGGCTCACTGCTTATGTAGAGTTTTCTTAGTATGCTTGCTGCCCTATAATACCACCAGTCCGGGTCATCAGGGACTCTATCCTTATGAGGTCCTGTCTTTACGAACAACGCCCATTCAGGGGGCTTTACCTGCGGTACGTTCTCCTTTAGATATCTAGCTAGTGCTTCAATGAACACATCAGCTGGCACTTCTTTTACTGTAACCATCGCCAACCCTCCTACTACTCCGAAAATCTGTTTAAAGGTTTTATTAACCTTACTTCCGCTGCTGAGATGTCTGTTTGACTGAGAATTTGCTGTCACAACAAGCAGGACACAATTTCACCCAGCAGTAGCTAATTATTAACTTTTAGGATAAAGAAATTACTTAGGTCGAATATTATGAGAGTTAAGATAATAGCTTCAGTGGGACCGTCGACACGTAGTGAAGACCTCATCTACAAGTTAGCTGAAGAAGGGGTTGCTGGCTTTAGAATAAACTTCGCTCATGGAGATGAAGATCAGTGGAGATTCTTCATTGAAGCAGTTAGGTCTGCGGAGGAGAAGGTTAAGAGGCCTCTGACAATAATAGGTGACTTAGTTGGATCCTCTATAAGAATAGGTTTTCTTGATAAACCACTGGTTCTGAGGAAGGGTGAGTCAGCCTATATAGTACTAAAAGATAGAGCGTCAGCAGATGATAAGGAAATACCGCTGCCTAAAAAGGAAGTCTTCGACTCGTTAGAGCTGGGTGATATAATTGTCATGGATGATGGTAGAGTTAAGTTGAAGGTTGCTGACGTGGGTAGCACGCAGATTGAGGTCTCAGCACTAACTGACGCAGTAATAAACTCTAGGAAGGGATTTACCGTAATGAATAAGGAGTTCGACACACCGCCTATCACAGACCGCGACTTAGAGAATATCGACTTCGCAATAAAGCACGACTTCGACTACATAGGGCTAAGCTATGTTAGGAGGAGGAGGGATGTTGAGCTACTGAGGGATATTCTCAGAAGAAAGAACGCCGACTTAGGTATAATTGCTAAAATAGAAACTAAGTCCGCTGTAAGAAATATCAAGAGCATAGCAGAATCCGCTGATGCCGTTCTCGTAGCGCGCGGCGACTTAGGCATGAACTTTAGCTTAGAGGAAATACCTCACCTGCAGAGGCTCATTGTAAGGAGCACCCTAGAGTCTGGTAAGCCTGTTATTGTCGCAACACAGTTACTTGAGTCACTAATAGAGAAGCCTGTTCCAACGAGAGCTGAGGTAGTTGATGTTACTGTAGCTGTCAGCGAGGGTGTGGACGCACTAATGTTAACAGGGGAAACAGCGGTCGGTAAGTACCCCCTCGAGGCTGTAAAGTGGCTTAAGAGGATAGCTACTGTAGCGGAGGAAAAAGTCGAAATCTACACGAACAGAAAGGTCCTGAGCCTTAAGGCAAGATACGCTAAGGGAGTTGCCGAGCTTGCAGAAGACTTAAACGCAAAGCTAGTAATATACAGCATACGAGGGCTTACAGCAAAGCTAATTTCACTTTTACGACCGTCAGTACCCTTCTTCGTCGGCTCACCATCAAACAAGCAGCTACGTAAACTCAACATTCTCTGGGGAATTAAGCCTCTCTACGTTCGTGCAAGCAACTACGAAGAAGGACTAGAAAAAACCTACGAAATATTGAGAATTAGAGGAGCCATAGAAGTTGGTGATCTCGTAATACTAACCTACGGTTTACGAAGTGACGAGCAGGTAATAAAGATAAGAAAAGTGACGGCATAAGATTATCTTCGGCGTACACCTTAACTCTAGAGAACTTGATGCAACCAGTAACAAAGCGATGTTTGGTGCGGCGGCCGGGATTTGAACCCGGGATTTCCGGCGTGGAAGGCCGGCGTCCTAGACCAGGCTAGACGACCGCCGCCAAAATTTCTTATCTCTGGGGGGTTTAAGCTTTTATTTGAAGTTACAATTTCGGGTTGTGGGGGGCGCTGTGAGTTGCCGCAGTGGCTATAAGTTCCTTGAGCATACAGCTGACGCGTACGTTGAAGTATTTGGAGGTTCTCTTGAAGAGATTTTTGAATTAGCTGCCAAGGCCATGTTTGAGGTCATGGTAAATACATCTAAGGTCAGACCCGTAAAGCACACCGTTATAGAAGATAGTGGTTTTGATGTGGAAAACGCCCTCTACAGATGGCTCGAGGACTTACTCATAGAGTATTGCGCAAATAATATGGTTTTTGGTAAATTTAAGGTGGAGTACGTGAGGAAAGCTGATGGTGACGTAGTGTTTAGGGGTATTGCCTGGGGCGAGGAGTTTAACCCCGAGCTACATGATCCTAGGACAGAGGTAAAGGCCGTTACCTACTCATTAATGGAGATAGGGAGGAAGGATGGCTGCTGGTACGCTAGAGTCGTGTTCGATATATGATTCCTGCCTTTAAAAATTAAACTCAAGAAAGTTTAAGAGGCTCTAACAAATTAATGTGATTGGAGCCGCCGTAGCTCAGCCTGGGAGAGCACCCGGCTGAAGACCGGGGTGTCGCGGGTTCAAATCCCGCCGGCGGCACCACCGCACACTACTTCCTTCTTGATCTCATCTTAACAAGTACGAAGACGTTGCCGCGTACATCAACTACTCTGGCATTAACCTTCTCAGCAACTTCCTCAGCTATGTCTTCTATCTCTCTACCTGACGTCCTCTTAAAAGCCCTAAGAACTCTCACCTTAATGACTTCCTCGTCATTTAGTCTTCTCTCTATTTCCTTAATCACGCTCTCTGTAATTCCTTGCTTTCCTATGTTAACATGTGCCTTACCTTGAATAACTTCTTTTATCTTTCTGCTTTTCTTTTGCATGGTATTCTCCTCACCCATCCACATAGTAGACATGTTTTAGTAACTATAATGTATTTTCTATTTCCCCTGAGCCTTACTCTACATGTTAATCCCGGAATGAGTGGGACGTGACAGTTCTTGCATATACCTCTCCTCAAGAACATTGGCTTCCTAGCATTAGCTTTCTCAATAAGCCTTAGAGCTAAGTTAATGTACCTCCTCGCTCTATCATGCCCTCCTTTCTTAGCTTCATCAATTGCTAAGCCATACAGTATTTTAGCACGCTGAATAGCTAAATCCTTAATACTTTTCTTTCTATATTTACCAACCACGTATTTGGGGGTGAGCTTGAAGGTAATAAAGTTTATACTAGCGGAATCTAGTCTGGAGTTAGTCCCGAGGGATATAGTAGGGCACCCAGCGATTCTCAAGACAGCTCAGAGAAGAGGTAAGAAACCAACTGAGATACTTCTGGATGTATCCTTACACTACCACGCAATGAGGAAACTAAGGAATAAACACAAGCGTGGCAGACCTGACATAGTCCATGTCACTTTACTTGAGCTTCTCTCCTCGCCACTCAATATAGAGGGTAAATTAAGAGTCTATGTTCACACAGTAAATGACTACGTAATAATTGTGGATCCTAGAACAAGAATCCCAAGAAACTACAATAGATTTGTTGGACTAATGGAACAGTTACTTACAGTAGGTAAAGTCCCCCCTGGCTCAGAGAAACCATTAATGGAAGCTGTAGCAATGAACTTCACATCGCTACTTAAGAGCTTAGGTAGAGAAGAGGTAATACTCCTAAGTGAGAAGGGAGAACTAGTAAGGACTGATGAAATATGCAAGAGAGCATTAGAAGAAGACCTACCAATAGTTGTGGGTGGCTTTCCTCACGGAAACTTTAGTGAAGAAGTGCTGGCGTCGGCTAAGTACATATACTCCATATACCCAAAGCCCTTAGATACGTGGGTTGTTGCCTCTAGAATTGCTTTTACTTGCGAGAAGCTATTTAGGATACTCTTGTGAAGCTAGGCAGCAAAAATTGGGTCGGTGGTGCCGCGGCCGGGATTTGAACCCGGGTCACGGGCTATCCACGCAGGAACTCTTAAGTGCTCGAGAGGCCCGCATACTTGGCCGGGCTATACTACCGCGGCACCCAAACCCTTAAAGAGTAGAGGCCTTAAAAAACTTCATTGTTATTCTCTAGACTTAGACTCCCCTACGTAGCAGCCTGCATATCTCGTGCCTAAGGAGGTAAAGAATACCTAGGAGACTTACCTGACCTAGATCTAGCGATAGTACTGCATGCCTATCGTCACTCAGCAGATTAAATAGTGGCAACACACTAACTGCTATTTTTCTTGATGAGATGATGAAGTGCAAATAACTATAGTACGTTATGATAAGCGCCAGTAGCGATACTATGAGAAATATTCTTGACATCCTACACGAACATATAACGTGGAACGCGATACCAATAAATACGGTGATTAGTGATGCTATGCAAGGGACAACCGCATTTGCAGATACGCGTGCTAGCGCACCTTCATGTATTAGGACAGATTTCACCACACTTGCATATAGACTCAATGACAGAATATATACTACAATATAACACACAATAAATAAGAGAAGTCCCAGTAAATACCCCAACCGCGCTCCACCAGCAGCTCCTTGCCCGTGGTTAAGTTCGGACATATCTCTGCGCCTGCTCCCCTGCTTAGTACCACAACATTTTATTAGCCCATAACTTTAATACTCTCCGCTAAAACTCATCACACCACAAGCACCGTAAGATCAACTTAATAAACTCTAGAATACCTTAATTTCTAGAATGATGAAAAGAGGGTCTAGTGATTTTAATGAGCTGAGCCGGAAATTCTGATGCTTTTCAAATAGTTCTCATATTTATTGTATTGTATACCAAGTACCCCAAGCAATTTTCCCATACAACCCATACAGCCAATACATAATTTCCCGGGTGCTAACTTCTCAGCAACATCTTGCATAGTGAAGGCTACCGTAGCCGAGGAC